>PKDJ01000204.1 GCA_002862545.1 Pseudomonadota bacterium | reverse complement strand
CATGGGCGGCGCCTCGGGGGCTCGTAGCGTACCGAGCTCGGAGCGTCCGTCGTCGATGGGCCCCTTCCGTGGCTCGACGACTGTTCTCGCGAGATCTGGGATCGGGCGTCCATCGACTCGGGCGGCTCGCGTCGTCTCGAGGGCGTATGGCGTCCGTATGACACGCTTCAGCAGAGGAGCGTGAGGCCCCACCTGCGCAGTCGCGATCTTCTTTACCGTCACCTCTCGGCGAGTCAGCGAGTCGCTGGGGGCAGGGCGAACGTCGCCAGACGTCTCAGACCGCGCGGCCAGCCTGTACGTGGGCATGCGACCGTCCCACTCGGACCACCCGAAGGTGGACCGGGACAATCGCGCTGCCGCTCGCTCTCGGTGGTTCATACTGACCGACGACCCGACTCACGTGGAGACGCATACTCCATAAACCACGCGTACAGATCAAGGGGCTCACGGGAATTTTGTGATGTCACCGCTCCCGAGGCGCGCGACGCGGTCACATGCTACCCTCGCGCATGCGCGACGCCAACCAGCGCAAGGGCCTCAAGGCCCGTGCAACCATCGAATCGTCCCCACGCGGCACACGAGCCGGAGACGCTGGATCGCAGCGACTGTCGAAGCTCGCGAAGGCCGTTGGCAACGACGAGGTACGCCGACGCATCGGCACGGGTGACGCCACACGCGACAACCTCATGAACCACATCGGTGAGCGCCTGGTCGTGATCCGTCAGCTGCAGCAGCGCGAGCTCGCGCTCTGCTCCCGCGAGGGCAACCACTTCCCGTGGTGGCGACAGGTCGCGGATCGCCACAAGTCGGACATCACCGCACCTGAGCCCACGCGCTGGAGGGAGTCGGCCCGACTCTACGAAGATGCCGCCTATCAGCTGGCGCGCGGCGACGTTCATCGCGGGAACGACCTGATGAAGCAGGCCATGGCCATGGAGGATCGAACGCGCGAGGCGCTCACTGCGCTCGTCGAGGTCAAGGACCTCGGGCCCGCACTGGAGCCAGCTGGCGGGGGTGATGTCTCTCCCTCTGCGACGGCAGCCCCGTGCGACATGCCACAGCACATCTCCGACCTGGCGCGCGAGATCCAGAACGTGACCGCCGACCTGCGGAAGTTCCCGAACCGCAAGCGCGTCCGTGACCCTTGGTGGACGGAGCTCGAGGAAGAAGAGGAGGAGGAAGATGGCTCAGGCGGTGGTGGATGACCTCGCACGGCTGGTCGCCTTTCCGACGGTCTCCAGTCGGCCTCTGACAGAGCTGGCCGCCTGGCTGGCACGACGATGCACCGACCTCGGCTTTCGCGTCGAGCGGTTCCCAGCTCCCGGCGAGCCCGACAAGTGCAGCCTGATCGCGTCGATCGGCCCTCCAGGGACCAATGGTCTGGTGCTGTCCGGGCACATGGACGTCGTGCCGGTCGTGGGCCAGCCGTGGACCACTGATCCCTTCATCCTCACCGAGCGTGACGGCAATCTCCTCGGACGTGGCTCCGCCGACATGAAGGGCTTCTTCGCGGCAACCCTTCAGGCACTCGCGCGGATTCCCCCAGACGCGTACCGCCGGGAGCTGGTGCTCGTGTGGACACACGACGAGGAGATCGGCTGCCTGGGCAGTGCGCAGCTCGTCGAGCATGTGACCCAGACCGGTCGCTCCTTCCCGACGGCCTGCCTGATCGGCGAGCCGACCGACTTTCAGGTCTTGCGGATGCACCCGGGGCACGTCGCGATGGAGCTCGTCGTCACCGGCCGTGCGGCTCACTCGAGTCGCCCCGACCTCGGGCTCAACGCCATCGAGGGTGCGGCACGCCTTGTCGCTGCGGCGTCCCGCCTCGCCGATGACCTGTCGCAGGAGCAAGCCGACATTCCAGAGATCGATCGGCCCTGGGTCGCGTTCAATGTCGCCACCATCGAGGGTGGCAACGCCATCAACATCGTCCCGGACCGCTGCGTCGTTCGAATCGGCTACCGTCCCCTGCCCGGGATGCACTCCGACACGGTCTTCGAGCGCCTCGTCGATCGGATTCCGGACGACCTGCGCCCTCGAACCACAGCGCGCATCCTGACACGCACCCCGTCGCTGCTCACGGAGCGCGGCACGCCCCTCGAGGACAGCCTTGCCCGCCATGCGCTCACGCATCACGTCGGGGCGGCGAGCTTCGCGACCGACGGCGGCAACCTCGCGAAGCTCGGCCTCAAGCCTCTGGTGTTCGGCCCCGGGTCCATCACGGTGGCCCATCAGCCCGACGAGCACATTCCGATCGGCCAGCTGGTGAGGGCCGTCGATGTCGTCGAGGACGTGGTGCGCCGGGCCTGCTGCTAGCGGTCAGGTCAGGGCGGCGATCGCCGCTCGCCGGCAGCCACGATCCCATCTATGTCCGGATGACGACCGCCCTCGACGATGCAGCGTCCCCCACCCAGACTCGGTCGACCCAGGCCGGGCTGGCGGTGAAGGCAGCCGCCTCGAGCTCTGGCATTCCCGCGGCCGCGGGCCCTCTGAGATCCAGGGCGACCAGGTCCGCCGGAGCACCGGGTCGGATGCCGTACGTCTCTACACCGAGTGCAGCGGCGCCGCCCGTCATCGCGATCTCGAGGATCCGTCGGGCTAGCCCGTGTCGGTCTCCTGGGGGCGCCATCACGTTGCGACGCCCCGCCACCCCACGGGCGTGCAGCTCGACTGCCCGAGCCTCGAGCCACGGATCGATCGTCGCGTGGCTGTCGGAGCCGATGCAGAGGGGCAGACGAAGCGCGTCGAGTGTCAGAAATCCGTTCCCGAGGTCGAGCTCGGTCGTTGGACAGACGCAGACTCTAGACCCGGCTGCAGCCAGACGCTCCGCGTCTCCCGACAGCGGATGGGTCAGGTGAATGGCCGAGAAGCGTCGGGAGAGGAGCCCGACCTCCTCCAACAGCGCCGTCGGGCTGCAGCCGTTCTCGACTAGGCAAGCCTCGTTCTCCGCAGGCTGCTCACTCACGTGCGCATGAATGGGGCCGTGGAAGCCCGCAGCAAGCGCGAGGTCCTCCCGCCCAACCGCCCGCACGGAGTGCGGAGCGAGACCGACGCTGACGCGGGGATCCAAGTCCCGGGAGAGACGCTCTACGGCCTCGAGCGCCGCACTCATGCCGGGGTCTCCGAAGCGCGCCTGCCGGGCCGAGAGAGGGACACCCGCACCACCCCGGATGTAGGCGACCCGCAGCAAGCAGATCCGGATGCCTACACGCAGCGCGGCCGCGATGACACGACGCGCCAGCAGATCAGGGTCGGCGTAGGCGCGGCCCTCGGGGTCGTGGCGCAGGTAGTGGAACTCCCCGACCTGCGTGATGCCGGCCTCGGCCATCTCCAAGACCGCGAGTGCACTGACCGCCTAGATTCCCTCCGGGTCGAGCGCCGTCGCGACGGCGTACATGCGCTCGCGCCAGGACCAGAAGTCATCCTGGTCTCCCTCCCGCCACTGCACGTGCCCCGAAAGGCACGCTGGAAGGCATGGCTGTGCGCGTTGACGGCACCGGGCAGGAGCAACCGCCCGGGCAGAGGCACCTCTTGCGCTGAGAGCTGGCAATCTGGGCCAACCAGACGTATTATCGAACCGGAGTTGACCGCGACGCCGACGTCACGACGGAGCCCTTCTGGGGTCCAACAGGCATCGGGCCGCAAGATCTGCGTGACTCCTCTCTGATCTACTGCTGTCTCGTTTTTGGGGAACCGCTCATGTCCGAGGAATCCGATGGGGGCGACATCAGCCTCGCCTCACGCCTGATGTCCCGCTCAGGTCCCGGTATCCACCGCCGTAGCATGCCCGATGGCGGCGAGGTCGTGTCAGGCCCTCTCGCGACCCAGGCCCTGCGCGCCCTCAACGCGCGTGCGTTCACGATGGACCACACGATCTTCGTCGACGAAGACTTCGATCCGTCCACCCCCGAAGACGCAGCTCTGTACGCCCACGAGCGCCATCACCAGATGGAGTCCGGCGGCTTCGACGACGGCCACAGCAGCCACGACAGCGAGGAGGTTGCCGCCCGAGCCATCGAGCGCATGGTGCTCCATCGCTCCACGCGGGGCGATGCGCTGAGCGACATCATGTCGGATGTCCGCGCCGGCAATGTGCCTACATCCGACAGCCCAGCAGCCAAGCGCCTCGCGGGTGAGCCGCGTGAGAATCAGGGCGAGAGTCCCGCCGAGCAGGCCTACCGCTCGCTGATCGCCCTCGGCCAACCCCACGAGCAGATCGTCCGAGATCTGACCAACTTCGTGGTCGAGTCCCTGCTGTCGATGGAAGAAGAGCAGTCCTACCGGACGACCAACGCGTCGATGTTCTGATCCCGCGGGCGACTGCCTGCAGGGCATGGTGACGCACCTGAGCCGCATGGTAGTGTCACGCCCTTCCTGCCGGGAGCGACATGGCCACCCAGTCGATCTTCAGCGACCTCGCGCGTCGCCTTCGACGCACCGACCTCTTGCTGCTCCGCGCCGTCCGACGACAGCGCGCGCGACCCGCGATGCGCGCCAAGGGACAGTTCTGGGGGTCGGTGATCACCGACGACGAGGTCGACGCCCTGCTGCGCGCACATGGTGAGATCGACTACCCCGTCGGCGCTGATGGGCTCGACGACGCCATCGCAGCCAGCGCGGCCTACCGCGACGCACCTGGACGACGCTTCGGCCACCTTCGGTCCGGGTTCCGGCTCGATGGTGACGACATGGATCTCATCCTGCTCGCCATCGCCCCCGAGATCTCCGCCGGCTACGGAAAGATCTTCGCATACCTGAATGACAACCTGAACCAGGCCTACCTGACGGTCGACCTCGCGACGCGCGTGCTGCGGCAGGAGCGGCGCCAGCGCCTCGCACTGCAGAGCCGGCTGCTGCCGGGCGCGCCGCTCATTCAGAATCGGCTTCTCCTGCTGAATCCACCCGACGGCATGGACACCCACACCAGTCGGCGTGTCCACCCGGCACCGACGCTGCTCAAGTGGATCCTGTCGAAGAACCAGGTGGCCATGCACGAAGGCGCAAAGCGACTCGACACCGACCACATCCCCTTTGTGCCGATGGTCACCCGAGCACGCCTCCAAGAGCTCCGTGAGACCCTGAACACGCCGGTGACCGTCGCCATCATCGGCGGCACCATGGGCACCCGCGAGGGCATCGCCATCGAGGTCGCGCGGCAGGCGGGCAGGCCGCTCGTGCGGCTCGACATGGAGCGCTGCAAGTCCTACCTCACGAGTCCCTTCGACCTCATCCGCGACCTGCAGCTCGACGGCTCCCTCCCCTACCTGGTGAATGTGCCCGACACGCAGGAAGAGCCGGCCATCCGCATGCAGATGATGAACGTCGGCACGGCGCTGGCCGCCCTCCCCTATGGCGTGTGTGTCGGCGGCAACGACCGACGTGCCGTCGCGACCATGCTCGGGCCCGATCGGCCCAACGTCACTGTCCCGGTGGGCCGCACGACCAATGACGAGCGCATCAATGCCTGGGCCGAGGCGTTCGATCGTCGAGGCTGGGACCGCAGCAAGGCCCCGGAGGTGGCCGAGCGGTTCTACTCCATCGGCGGCACCACCATCGAGCGGGTCTGTGACCGCGCCGAGGCCGAGGCTGGCAACCGCGAGCCTGCGGTCGAGACCATCTGGTCGTCGGCGCGCGAGGCCGCACGCCCCGAGTTCGCAGGCCTCGCCCAGCGAATCGTGCCCCGCTACACCTGGACCGACCTCATCCTGCCCGACAAGATCCTCGGCCAGCTCAAGCACCTCGAGCACTACCTGGCGCAGCAAGAGACCGTCATGCATGCCTGGGGCGGCCAGAAGATCCGGCCCCGCGGCTATGGCATCAAGGCCCTGTTCTCCGGCGGACCAGGAACCGGAAAGACCATGTGCGCCGAGGTCATCGCCGGCTCGCTCGGGCTCGACCTGTTCAAGGTCGACCTGTCGTCCGTCATCTCACGCTGGGTCGGTGAGACCGAGAAGAACCTCAAGGAGATCTTCGACGCGGCCGAGGGCGGTGCCTCCGTCGTCCTGTTCGACGAGGCCGACTCGCTCTTTGGCTCACGTGGCGACGTGAAGCAGGCTCAGGACCGCTTCGCCAACCAGGAAGTCTCCTTCCTGCTGCAGCGGCTGGAGGTCTTCGAAGGCTGCGCCGTGCTCACCACGAACCTGCAGGAAAACATCGACGAGGCCTTCCTCCGTCGCTTCGGCGCCGTGATCGAGTTCCCAATGCCCTCCCCCTCCGAGCGCCGCAAGCTCTGGGAGCGCGCCGTGCCTGCGGGTGCCCCTCGGGGCGACGACCTCGACCTCGACTACATCGCCAACAACTTCATCCTCGCCGGCGGCTCGATCATCAACGCGTCGATCAACGCCTGCGTGGTCGCCGCCGCCGATGATGCCGCGGTGGGCATGCGGCACGTCGTGTTCGCCATCGCCCGCGAGCTCTACAAGATGGGCAAGCAGATCAACCGCGTGCACTTCGGCAAGTACTACGACGAGGTGAAGGACATCTTCTGAGCGCCCGACTCGACCGAGTGCTCAGGGAGAGGCCTCGCCGTTCTCCGGGAAGGCCGGGATCTGCTTTTCGTCGGCCAGCTTGACCTCGAGGACCTGCAGGTAGGCGACGCCCACGCCGTTCTCTGCCGTCTGGGAGGAGGCCGTGACTTGGCCCTCGGCCGTGACGACGCGGTTGACCAGGAGGCCCTTGACGGTGTCCCACTCGGTGACGCTGCGGGAGACCATGTCGTAGGTGTCGCGCGGGCGATCGACGGCCGCGCCCTCGGGGGTGCCGATGACCGCCGACTCCCCGCTCGCGATGGTCCCGCGGCCCATGGTCTGGATCACGACCGAGTCTCCGTCGGTCTCGATGACCTCGTTCTCGATGATTGCGTTGCCGAAGGAGCCGAACTTCGAGGGCAGCTGGAAGATGGTGGACTTTTTCGACAGCCACTTTTGCCCACCGTCGTTGCCCTTCTTGGGCATGCCGAGGTCGAACGGTGCGACAGCGCGGGCGAACATCAGCCGCATCGTCTCTTCCATCTCTCGCATGCGACGCAGCCTGTCGTTGACGCCGTCGAGGGAGACCGAGCGCACGTACCCGTCACGGCCCATCACGAAGGTCGCCGTCGAGCCAAGGTAGCCCGCGTCGACCTCGTCGAGGACCTCGGGCAGGCCTCGCCCGCCGTCAGCACGAATCGGCGTGGCGACGATGCGCACGTCGTCGATCGAGCACTGCACCTCGAACGCCTTCTTGCCGAGGTCACGGACGTTCGTGCACTCCGTGTTCACAGTGAGCACGAACTTGGCGACGCGGACGTTGATGTTCGCCGCCGCGTTGAACTGCAGGAGGTAGGGCGACTGCACCTCGGCTTTTAGGTAGTACCGGTGGCTCTCGCCCTCGGGCCAGCCCCACTGGAGCCCCTCGGTCGCCTGGGCGGCTGGCGCCATTGCGAGCGCGAAGACCATGCCCATCAAGCCCTTGGACCACCCGCCCATCTCGACCTCCTGGTGAAGATGCCTAACGCGCCAGGACGGCCGAGACGCGCCTCACTCGGGGCCCGAACAAATCAGGACGGTTCCGTCGCGGGTGCAGCGGTACGCACCGGGCGAGGTCACGTAGAGCTGTCCGCGCACGGGCATGACCGGTGACAGGGCCGCCTCGACCTCGCACGGCTCGTCGCGCGCGAGGAAGTCGACGTCCGTGCCGTCGCTGTGCACCGTCGTGGAGCCGCAGAACACGGTCAGGGCCATCGCGCCGTTGACGTGCAGCGACACCGCGCCGGCCGAGCCACCGAGACGACTGCCGAGCAGCGCGCCTGCGGCGAGGCCGAGCACGAGCGTGACGGCCGCGGCCCCAGCGACCGCGACCTTGGGATTGCGGCGTGGCACTAGAAGGTCGTCCCCGCCTCGAGCGTCATGCCGAAGGTGCCGATGGACTTTCCGAGCTTCTGCGTGAGCACATCACTCGCCTTGGGCGTACACTTTTCGGCACCCTTGCAGAACTTGTTCTCACCCGTGATGAACAGGCTGTCGCGGAAGGGCAACAGGATCCCGCCGAAGAGGTCGAAGTCGATCAACGGGTTGACCCGATCCTTGATCTCCTCACCCTTGTCCTTCGCCCAGGGCGCGATGGCGGCGTAGCCGGCGTGCACGGTCAGGTCGACGGCGTGCGGCGCGTTGTACCAGCCCGTGCGGAAGTAGGCGCGCGGGCCGAAGCCGATGGCCGCGTTCTTGCCGAGCATGAAGCCGACCCCGAAGTGGACGAGGCGCTGCAGCTTGCGCTCCCGAAGAATGACGTTGCCGTCCGCATCGAGAAGCTCATGGTCCTCGTTACCCACCTTGTGGTTCGTCTGGTACTTGTCGGCCCACTTCGGACCGCCTTCGGGGGGGTTCTCGCCCTCCCCGGCAGGCGTGATGTTCTGGGCATACTCAAGCCCGAACTGGAACATCAGCCGGTTGTAGTGGCCACGGAGGTGGTACATGATGGGAACGCCCGACGGCTTCGGGTTCACCTCTGGCGTGAGCGCTTCCTTGGCTGCGTCCTGTGCCTGCGTCGCCGTCGAACCCGCTCCGCCGGTGCCGCCCCCCGTCGGAAGAGAGGCCGTCTCGGTCGTGCCAGCATCGACGCCCTTCGTGATCGGCGGAGCCGTGTAGCTCGCACCATTGAAGATCATGCCCGTACCGGCCGTGATGGCGAACCGAATCGGGAAGCTGTTGTCGTTCTGCACCTTCATGAGCAGCGCAGAGGTCGGGTCCCAGCGCCAGAGCAAGATCTTGTTCGGTGCGATGGAGCCGCCGACCGCAAGGGCGATGTAGACCTCGGCCTGCGGGTGCAGCTTCTGGTAGATCGACAGGTAGGTGAGGATGTCGCCATCGATGGGCGGGATGCACTCGTAGGGATGCTCCATGAGCTGGTCCTTGAAGTCCAGGCCCATGCGCTTCCGCGCGACATCACGCACGAAGTAGATCTTGTCGTTGAGCTTGTCGAGCTCGATGCGGTCGGACAGGGAGTGACCATCATCGCGCGCGAAGTAGACATCCACGCGACCCGGGCTGGCCAGGTAGAGGCCGTTGGGGTCGTCGATGACCTCCTCGATACCGTTGATGAAGAGCTGGTACTCGCTGGCGAAGGACTTCGCGTCGAAGGCGCTGCCCTCGACCTCGAAGGAGAGCGTCATCGGTGGGAAGTCGCCGCGATCGAGCATGTCCTTGAAGTACCCGATGCTGGCGTTGAGATCCTTCTCGGTGAGCTT
>PKDJ01000151.1 GCA_002862545.1 Pseudomonadota bacterium | reverse complement strand
TCGCCGTCACCGACTTCGTGACGGTGCTCAAGTCCAGCGACGCCTCCTGGGACGAGCTGACACCGCTCGTCGAAGAGGCCCTTCGTCAGGCGCTCGCGTGATCGCACTGCTCCTCGCGCTGGCTTGCGGCACTGGCGAGCCTCCGGCTCCCCAGCCCCTGCGCTACAGCGTGGTCCGCGGGGACACCCTGTTCCTCATCGCCAAGGCGCACGGGGTCTCGGTGGACCAGCTCCGGGCCTGGAACGGCCTCGAGGGTGACCTGATCGAGGTCGGTCAGATCATCGAGATTCGCGAGGGCTCCGAGCCTGCACCCGCACCCCGCCCACGGGCGAGGCGCTCGTCCAAGCCCGCTCCAGCACCGACAACGGGTGGGACGGCCGACCTCTCGCTCCCCCCCGAGAAGCCCTGCCTTGCCGGACCGTCCGAGGTGGTCGGCGACGAGGGCATGGCCGCGAGCGAGGGCCTGTCGTCCGAACAGGTCCGCGGAGCGATGGGCGCCTTCGTCCACAACACGCTCCGCTGTATTCCGGGGGAGTTTTCGCCAGATGCACCACTCACTCTGGAGCTGACCGTGGCCTGCACGGGCAGAGTCTCCGAGGTCAGCATCGCAGACGCCGGTGGCTGGCCTGACGAGGTCGCACAGTGCGTTCGGAGCGTCCTTGGCTTCACACCGTTCCCGGCCCACGACCTTCCCGATGGGGAGACGGTGCGCTATCCGCTACGCTACACGCCGCCGGAATGACCTGTGGGCGTGGTACAACGCCCGTCGACTCGTCAGGAGAGCAGGTGAGCGACTCCGACCTCGTTCTCGACATCAAGAGCCTGCGCACGCACTTCCACACCGACGCCGGGGTGGTGAAGGCCGTCGACGGCGTGAGCTTCCACATTCCCCCGGCGACGACCCTAGGCGTCGTGGGAGAATCGGGCTCCGGCAAGTCCGTGACCAGCCTCACCGTGATGGGCCTGCTGCCAGAGCACTCCGCACGCATCGCCGGCGGCTCGATCCAGTTCCTGGGTGAGAACCTCCTCGACAAGTCGGATCGCGACCTCGCCGACATTCGTGGGCGCGACATCGCGATGATCTTCCAGGAGCCCATGACCTCCCTGAACCCTGTCTTTAGGGTCGGAGACCAGGTCGCAGAGGCGATCATTCGCCATCAGGGCCTCAAGCGAAAGGAAGCCCTAGAGCGAACGGTCGAGCTGTTCCGTGAGGTCGGCATCCCCGACCCTGAAAAGCGGATCCACAGCTACCCGCACGAGATGTCCGGGGGGCAGAAGCAGCGCGTGATGATCGCGATGGCCCTGTCTTGCAACCCGAAGCTCCTGATCGCCGACGAGCCCACGACGGCACTCGACGTCACCATTCAGGCCCGCATCTTGGACCTGCTGCGGAAGCTGCGCGACGAGCGCCGCATGTCGATCCTGTTCATCACGCACGACCTCGGGGTCATTGCTGAGATCGCAGACCAGGTCGCCGTGATGTTCCGTGGAAAGCTGGTTGAGACCGGCCCGGTGAAGCAGATCTTCGCGAATCCTCAGCACGCCTACACCAAGGGCCTGCTCAACTGCCGACCGCGCCTCGACACCGAGTTCCTCGTGCTGCCTACCGTCCAGGACTACCTCGACGCGCGCCGCGACGAGTCTGGTGACTGGGTCATGACCGAGTACGACCTGTCGGAGGAGCGACTCGACCAGATGCGTCGTGGGGTCGAGTGGGCACGCCGCGGCGACCTCGAGGGCTACCAGGCAAGCGACGGTGATGCCGATGAGCAGGTCGAGGACCGCGTCGCGCGCCCGAAGGACGGCAAGACTCCCGCGGGAGAGCCCCTGCTCAGCGTCAAGGGCCTCAAGGTCCACTTCCCGCTGAAGAAGAGCTTCTTCGGGAAGGTCCTCGACTGGGTCTACGCTGTCGACGGCGTCTCGTTCGATGTCTACGCAGGGCAGACGCTCGGTCTGGTCGGCGAGTCCGGCTGCGGCAAGACGACGACCGGCCGCGCGATTCTTCGACTCGTCGAGCCGACGGCCGGCGAGGTCTGGTTCAAGGGCAAGGAGCTCACGGGCCTCGGCCACAGCGAGATGACGGAGGTGCGGAAGGACCTTCAGATCATCTTCCAGGACCCCTACAGCTCCCTCAACCCTCGCCTGACCGTCGAGCAGGCGATCACCGAGCCCATGCAGGTTCATGGCATCGGCACGGATGCGGATGACCGCAGGGAGCGCGCGGCTGCACTCCTCGAGGAGGTCGGGCTGTCCCGCACCCACCTCAACCGCTTTCCACATGAGTTCTCTGGCGGACAGCGGCAGCGAATCTGCATCGCCCGCACACTCGCGCTCGAGCCCAAGCTGATCATCTGCGACGAGTCGGTGTCAGCACTCGACGTGTCGGTGCAGGCGCAGGTCCTCAACCTCCTCAAGCGTCTGCAGATCAAGCGCGGTCTGACCTACATCTTCATCAGCCACGATCTGTCCGTGGTGAAGTTCATGTCTGACGTCATGTGCGTCATGCAGCCGGTCACGGTCGAGGAAGATGGGCAGACGACGAAGCGCGGACGAATCGTCGAGGCCGGTCCGGCAGACGCGATCTACGCCGATCCGAGCACCGACTACACCCGGCAGCTGATCTCGGCGATTCCGCGCGACGACCTCGATCACATCGACCGGCGCCAGCGCGATCGCATCAGTGCGGCCGAGCGTCACCACACGCCGAAGAGCTGAGAGCGAGCCAGCCCGGCTACTTGACCGTGACGATGCGGATTGGGAAGAGGAGCGTCTCGCCGCTCGTCGTCCGAAGGCTGCACTCGCCCTCACCGTCGGGCTCCTCGGTGTCCACGATCACGCTGAGCGTAGGACCTGCCTCGACTGCGCAGCGAATCCCGAGCTCGCCCGTCCGGCCCTGACCCACCACCACGTCGGCCCGTGGTGGAGGCCCCTCGAAGGAGGCCGACGAGTTCTTCAGGCGCGGCATGACCAGGGTGCCGTCCGTCACGAACATTGGGATGTGCTTCCGAGAGATGATGTCGACTCGAAGGCTCGTGGTTCGCCCGCGTCCGACCTCGGTGCAGGTGACCTTCGGAGGGATCACCGACGGCCAGTTGTCCGCCTCCACCGTGACCTCGACGTACTTCCCGCCACCTGCGCAGCGGAAGTACGGGTTGTCACTGACCCACTCCGTGCCGCCATCCTTTGGCGACTTCGCCAGCCCGATGTAGTCGCGAATGGTGGGGTGGGAGGGCGTGACGGGCATCTCCAGCCACCCGGGCCGGGGTGCTGCCAGCGCCGACATCGTCAGCCACAGAAACACGGGACCTCCTCGGGTCGTCAGTGGCCGAGCCTAGCCCGGACCCATGGCACACGCTGCTCGCTCGATGCCCCTCTGCGACCCACGACGACCTCCGCCACCTCGCAGGAGCTCACTGAGCAGGTCGAGGCTCCACCTCCGCCGCATCAAGGCTCACCAGTGCATCGCACACCGCCGCAGCGACCCGAGCATGCCCTCGGGCCGACAGCGTGCGGTCCCGCTCGGTGAGGACCCGTCGGGCTCGACCGGCGCGCGGCCAGTCTCCCCAGAGCCGAACATGGAGTACATCGGCCTCGGCCTCCGCAACCTGACCGAGCGCGCGCGTGAAGCCCGAGACAGCGGCGTCGACAGCGACCTGTTCCTGCGGAGTCCCAGCTGCCAGTGCCGGCGCGATGGGGTCCACCAAGATCACCGTCGGCGCCGGCTCTAGGAGAAGCGCCTGCACCAGCTGGTCGAGATCGGTTCGCAGCTGTGCCGGCACCACTCCCAGAGCCAGCTCACGCGCCCCGAGAGCAACCACAAGGACACCTGACGGACCCGCGAGCTCACGGACCTCGGCCACCCGCTGTCGGGCGGCCCTGAGCGTCTCGCCCGTGCGGGAGCGGTCCGTGACCGTCCAGCGTGCCTGGCCCGACTCCTCGAGGCAGTCGGCCACGCTGTGCACCCAGCCTCCCGTACCAACGCCCCCGGGCTCGGCCGCCGCGACGACGAGCTCATCACCGATGGCAACCACAGGGGTCATCGCCAGCGCGAGCTGTGTCAGGAGCACCCAGACGAGCATCACACCTCCGTCGACGTCGACAAACCCACGGTGCCGATGTCGCCATCCGTGCGGCATCCTCATGTTACCGCGGCGCTGGTGACGTAGCCGAGGCGGCTTCAGGTCCCTACGGCCCACGGGGACTGCCCGTACGACCTCTCCGCGCTAGGCCGACATCAGGAGGATTCCATGGGACTCGACTACCGCGTGCGATGCTGCCCCGACGGCCTGATCACGGATCGCCGGCGCGTCGTGGAGGTCCTCGACTGCACCATTCGAGACGGTGGATGCACCAACGCCTGGCAGTTCCAGGACGATCTTGTCCGCCGCACCTTCCGGGCCCTCGCTGGCGCGGGCGTAGACGTGATGGAGATTGGCTACCAGACCTCTCCGGGGGTGTTCGAGGCCGGCAGCGTCGGCCCGTGGCGCTACTGCAGGGAGGACGACCTCCTCCGCGTCGTCGACCCCGACGTGAAGGGCCCCATGCGCCTGTCTTGCATGCTCGACATGGGGCGGGTGGAGGCCTCTGACCTGCGGCCCGCGTCCGACTCCGTCATCGATGTGCTGCGTGTGGCCACCTATGCACACGACATCGAGGACGCGATCAGGCTGTGCGAGGCGGCTCTCGAGCTCGGGTACGAGGCGCACTGCAACGTGATGGCCGTGACGCGGTGCACCCCCCACGAGGTCGACGCGTTCCTCGAGCGGCTCCGCACGAGCCCGGTGACCAACATCGCCGTGGTCGACAGCTTTGGGGCCATGTACCCCCATCAGCTCCGGTACTTGATCCGCAAGTACAAGAACTGGCTGCGACCCGACCAGAAGGTTGGCGTGCACCTCCACAACAACCAGCAGACCGCGTTCGCGAACGCGATCGCCGCCATCGACGAGGGCGCGGACATCATCGACGCCAGCGTGTTCGGCATGGGCCGTGGCGCGGGCAACGTTCCCCTCGAGCTGCTGCTGATGTACCTCGACGACGAGCGCCACGATGTTCGGCCGGTGCTCGACCTCATCGATGACTACATGGAGCTGCGAGACGAGCTGAAGTGGGGCTACCAGGTACCCTACGCCATCACGGGATGGCTCAACCGTCACCCCCGCTCGGCGATTCGTCGAATGCGACTCGACACCCCCGCGGGCATGGCCTTCTACGACGAGCTCACCGCCGACAGGCCACGCCGACGCCACCACAAGCCCGAACGCGAGCCCACCTGATGCAGATCCGTGTGCCAGAGACCCGCCTCCCCGTGGGCGTCACCTTCCTCGCCCCGACCGTGCCCATCCACGTGCTGGACTCCGGCCGGGAGGGGCCCACTGCACTGATCCAGGCGGGCATTCACGGCGACGAGGTCTGCGGAGTGCACGCCCTCGAGGAGCTGCTGGAGGAAGGCCTGCGTCCGCAGCGCGGTCGCCTGCTCGTCGTGCCTCGGATGAACCCGGCTGCGTACCGCGCGCGACAGCGTGCTGCACCTGGTGGACTGGACCTGAACCGGTGCTTCCCCGGGTCGGCCGACGCGGACGCCCTCGAGCATCGCCTCGCGCACGCCTTCTTCCGGCTCGTGCACGTCGAGCGCCCGGCGCTGGTCGCCACGCTGCACGAGTCGAAGAAGAGGTACCACCCGGATGTACACCCCTCCTTCGGCCAGACCTTGGTGTACGGCGTCGACCCCTGCCCACAGGTGCTCGAGCACGTGGTGGCTGGCCTCAACAGCGCCGTGAAGAGCCCTGAGGAGCAGTGGGCCACCCACTACTTCCCGGTCGCCACATCGAGCACCGAGCAGATCGTGGACGCGATCGGCTGCGTGGGTGTCTGTGTGGAGACCTGGATGGGCTTCGAGGAGTCTCGGCGCGTGGAGATGCAGCGTGAGGTCGTCTTGCGCCTCCTCGACGCGTTCGGGGTCGTGCCGATGGACTGAGCGGGCTACCTCGGGCCTGCTCGGGAGGACGAGATGACGCCAGCACGAACACGCTTTGCCCCCTCGCCCACTGGGTCACTGCACGTCGGCGGTGCGCGGACGGCGCTGTACTGTCTGCTGTGGGCACGTCGGACGGGAGGACAGTTCATCCTCCGCATCGAAGACACCGACCGCGCGCGCTCCACCGACGAGGCCGCGGCAGGCATCGTGCGCGACATGAAGTGGCTCGGCCTGCAGTGGGACGAGGGCCCCGAGGTCGGCGGCGCGAGTGGGCCCTACTACCAGTCGGCCAAGCTAGACCGCTACAACGCCGTGATCGGCCAGCTTCTCGAGAGCGGGCACGCCTACGAGGCGTGGGAGACCTCCGCCGAGCTCGATGCCCTCCGCAAGGCCGCAGAGGCCAAGAAGGAGGCCTTCAAGTACCGCCGCCGCCCTTACACCGAGGACGATCTCGCCGCGTTCCGTGAAGAAGGGCGCACGCCCGTCGTTCGGCTCCTCGCCCCAACCGAGGCCGTCACGGTCGACGACATCCTGCTCGGCTCCGTCACCCTGGAGCCCGACCAGCTCGACGACATCGTCATCCGAAAGGCGGACGGATACCCCACTTATCACCTCGCTGTGGTCGTCGATGACCACGACATGGGCGTCACCCTGGTGCTTCGCGGTCAAGAGCACCTGATGAACACCCACAAGCACAAGGGCATCGCGGCGGCTCTCGGCTGGGAGCTGCCACAGTGCGGTCACCTGCCGCTGATTCACAGCCCGTCGGGCGGCAAGATGTCCAAGCGCGACAAGGCCAAGACAGCGCGGGCGTCTGCTCGCGACGAGGCCAAGGCTCGCGGGACGGGCCGTGACTGGTCCTGGATCACCGAGGCAACCGGCTTCCCCCCAGACGAGGTCGAGCTCTTCATGAAGAAGAAGCGCGACGGCGTGGCCCTCGCCGAGTCCATCGCCAAGGTGACGGGAGCAGACCTACCGCTCATCGACCTGCTCGACTTCCGCAGGGCCGGCTACCTGCCCGAGGCCATGGTCAACTACCTGGCTCTGCTCGGCTGGCGTGCCGCCGACGAGACGGGCGAGGGCGACCGCGAGATCTGGCCCTTCGAGGAGCTGTGCGCGGCCTTCGAGGTCACCCGCATCAAGTCGACCCCAGCGCGCTTCGACCCGCAGAAGCTCGCGTGGATGAACGGCGAGTACATGAAGTCCCTGCCAGACGCCGTCTTGCGGCAGCGCCTCGCCGAGCATCTCGAGGTCACTGATTCGGTCCTCTCCCGCGCCGACGACGCGATGCTCTCCGCCTTGTTCGCGATGTACCGCCAGCGCGCCACCACATTCGTCGACCTCGCCAGCCAGGCCGCCTTCTTCTTCGATCGCCCGACCTCCTGGGGCCCCCCGAAGGCCCTAAAGAAGCACCTCCTCAAGGGAGGCGGCCTAGAGCGCCTCGCGCTCACCCGAGCCGCACTCGCCGACACAGAGTTCACCCCACAGGGCATCTCGTCTTGTCTCGACGGACTGGCAGAGGCTCACGAGCAGCGGGTCGGGCGGTTCGCTCAGCCTCTGCGCATCGCGGTGAGCGGCGGCCCGGTGAGTCCCGGCATCGACGACACGCTCTGCCTGCTGGGCAAGGACGAGACGCTGGCCCGAATCGACGCCTGCCTGGCTCACTTCGGACCAACGGAGTGAGTGACCCGACACGGCGCACGGTCCTCGGCGCGGGCGTGGCCCTCGCCGCCTGCGGAAGCAGGGACGGCACCGACGACACGGCCGGAGACACCCCGGTCGTGGACACCCGCGCGCCCGAGCCCACCTCACCCTGGCCTGGGCGTGGCCAGGATGACGGTGCAGCCTTCCCGATGGGCGTCCAAGCCGGCGAGCCACGCCCCGACGGCGCCGTCCTGTGGACGCTCTACAGCGGCGATGCCGCACTGGCGGTCGTGGTCGCCGCCTGGGAGGGCGACGCCTGGCGGGAGGTCGAGACGCTCGAGGTCACGCCAGGAGACGGAGGCTACTGCCACGTCGTCCTGACGGGCCGGTCAGCCGACACTCCCCTCGCCTACCAGTTCGAGGACACCGCCGGAGCCCTCTCGCCCGTCGGCCACGTGCGCACGGCCACGCCTGCGGGCCACACCGGGCCGGTGCGAATCGGCGCATGCTCCTGTCTCGACCAAGACCACGGCGAGTTTCCCTGCCTCGATCAAGTCCAGGAGGTGGGTCCGATCGACCTGTTCCTGTGGCTCGGAGACACCGTGTACCAGGACGGCAACCGCACGCAGGAGGAGTACCGCGAGCTGTGGTCTCACAACCTCTCGAAGACCACCTTTCGGACACTGCTTGCAGGCACGGCGTCGGTCTACACCTGGGACGACCACGAGGTCACCAACAACTGGGACCCGACGACCCTCGATCCCGCGCGACGGGAGATCGCCTACGCCGCCTTCTTCGAGACCATCCCCTACGTCCCTGAGGTGCGTCAGCGACTGTGGCGCTCGCTTCGCTACGGGCCCGTTGAGCTCTGGGTGCTCGACTGTCGAGGCGAGAGGGACGCTGACGCCGGACACTACATCTCCCCCAAACAGCTGCGCTGGCTCAAGGATGGCCTCTCGAGCTCCGACGCAGTCTGGAAGGTGATCGCCAACTCGGTTCCGATCACCAACATGCCCCTCGCTTGGGACTTCGGAAATGCCCAGCTCGACCGCTGGGAGGGCTTCCCGAACTGCACCCAGCGTGACCAGCTCCTCGACCACATCACGGAGACCGGCATCAGCGGCGTCTTCTTCATCTCTGGCGATCTGCACCAGACGACGCTCGGTCGACTAGAGCCCGAGGGGCCTCGCTCCAAGATCTTCGAAACCCTGGCGGGGCCAGGCGGAAGCTTCAAGAACATCGCCGCACAGCTGCTGGGCGAAGACGGCCAGCAGTGGCTCTACAACGACGCCGAGTGGTCCGCGACCTGGACCGAGTTCCGAGCCGACGGCACGGCCACGCTCGTGTGCGTCGACGAGTCCGGCAACCGACTCTTCCACGCCGAGGTCGACGTGGATGGCGGCGCCGAGCTCATCGAGGTCTACCACCCATGGCACCACCAGTGAGACGAGCCCTCCCTCTCCTCGTGCTGCTCTCCGGCTGCGGTGAGCCCGTCGACCCTCTCGCCGACACGCGCACAGCCTGGCAACTGCAGGCCGCCGAGACCTCGCGAGACTGGCCCGCGCATGCCGTGCTGGTGCTGGACCACGCCGACACCGCGCAGCTGGG
>PKDJ01000110.1 GCA_002862545.1 Pseudomonadota bacterium | reverse complement strand
CAGAACTCCATCGACTACGTGACCTGTGGCGGCGGTGATGGCGGCGGCTCGACGAGCCTCGCCCTGGACGGCGCGTGCCCCGGCCCCACGACCATCGAGATCACCGGCAACCCCGGTGACACCTTCGTGCTCGCCGCTGGCGAGTCGCCGGGCAGCACGACCATCTCCCGTGGCGCCTGCGCCGGCACCGAGTTGGGCATCGAGTCTGCGGGCGTGCTGTTTAAGGTCGGCCCGCTCCCCGACGCAGACGGCGACGGCATGGTCACGATGCGCCCTGACCTTCCCGAGGGCGCCTGCGGCATGCACATGCAGGCGATCAACGTGAACGACTGCTCCACCTCGGCCGTCGTGCCTGTGGGGGATGATGGCGGTGACGGTCCGACGGCCTGTGATCTCCCACCATCCGACTGCACCCTCGCGCTCGACGTGTACGAGGTCGCCATGGATGTCTCGCCGGCCCCGGCCTGCACCAACATGAACATCGCGTTCGATGGCACGAGCTACTGGGGCTGGTCGGGCGGCACCACCAGTTGCCGCATGAACCAGTGGGACGCCGCGGGTTCGTACCTGGGAGACTACGGGCCTGGAATCGATGGCCGGTCGGTGTTCACCAAGGCAGGCTGTGAGGGTCCCACATACGGCAACGGCTACGCCAGCACGACCATCTGGGAGGAGATCGCGCCGGGCGAGTACGCCCCGCTTCATGATCTCACGGGGGGCTACCTCGATTCCCAGGCGGTCATGGGCTTCGACCACATTCGCAACATGTACGTCGCGGGGACCAACGGCAGTCTGACGGTCGACCGCTGGTCTGGCACGGATGGCTCCTACGTCGACACCCTGACCCTCAGTGGAGGCAGCCACACCGGCTACTCGCACCAGGTGTCGAACAGTGGCTGCTACCTGACCTTCGCCTCGGGCACGCTGTACTCCTACGATGGCGACACCGGCTCGCTCGTGGACTCGGCGACGCTCAGCGGCGCAAGTGATCCGAACTACTCGTTCAGCTACGCCAACGGCTACGTCTTCATTGAGGGTGGTGGCGGCTGGCAGGGCTGGAACGTCGGGCTGTAGGAGGCTGTAGTCACCCCAGTCGGGGTGATCTCTTTCGTCAGCGGGCCCTCACAGGCGCACTTCGGCTCTGTGAGGGCGCTTGCGCGCCACGCTGCCCGGGCGATCGTCCCGAGCAGCATCCTCGACGGCTTCGGCCGCTCCCGCCTCGGCGGGCGCACCGAGAAGCGGCGCCACGCGCTTCAGTGACTGCGGCCAGCGCGGCGAGGGAGACCTCTTCACGCTTGCTGCTGTCCGCGGCCTCATGCACGGCCAACGCCGCGCCTGACCTCCCAGCTGCTCCCCGGGCTGCATCAGTCGGCTCGTGTCGCTGCAGCAGCATCGCCGGCCGCGTCGCCGGCGGTGCATCCGACACGCCGTGTGGCCAGTGCGGCTTCACGGCGAGCGCGCCCGCGACTGCTGCACCCGCGGAACCCTCGGGCGTGCAGGCCTAGGGAAATCCCCCAAGCTTGATGATTCTCGGCGTCTCGGAGCGCACCGACCCCGAGATCCGGTCGCACGCGCTCGGAGGCTGTTCTCGACCCGCTCTGGACCGCGGCTCGCGAGGCTCTGACCCCACCGGATGCCAGACGTGAGCCATGCCGGTGGAGAGCCCTGGCGACGACTCGAGGCGGCCCGTCGAGCTGTACAGGATGGTACCGTCGCGCTCCTCGCGTTCGCAACCGAGGAATCCCCCCCTTCGTTCAGAGAGCCGTGACCCATGAAGACCCTCTTCAATCCCCGCATCACCCTGCGCGCCTTCGGCGGCCTGGTCCTCGTCCTGTCCGTCGTCATGATGATCGATGCCGAGGGATTCTCGACGCGGGGCTTCCCGAACATCGGTGCCGAGGCCGTCACCATCGCGACCTACATGCACCAGGTCTTCGGAGCCACGCTCTTCGCCTTTGCCACCCTGATGCTGGGCGCGACACTGTCCACAGACGCCGCCCAGTGCGTGCGAGCGGCTCGCCTCACTGCGGCGGCCTTCGTGCCCTCGCTGCTGGTGATGACCTACCACTGGACGGGTCCAGTGCCTGACGTCATGGCCCCGGCGCTGCTGAACACCGTGATGTGGCTGTGGGTGTTGCTGTCCGGGTTCCTCTACACGCCCGACACAGCCTCCTGATGCACCGGTCCCAGGCAGCCGGCGGCTCCCGCTCTCGGCTGCTTGGCCCATCCTGGTCGAGTCGCCTCGCGAGCCGTCCTGCAGCTAGCGAGGCTGCTCACTCAGCTCGGCATCCGCCAGGGCGGCTCGGTCTCAACTCGCAGCCCGCTCCGGAAAATGAATTGCTTTGAAAGTAATTCTCAGGAGCTCGGACCGACCCCTCAGACCCCGGCTGTAACCGTTGAGGTTCCTGCGGCACACCCTCTGATGAGCGCAGCCGCGGAGCCTCCATGCAGCACCTCATCGGACCAGAACACTCGGTCAACCGGAGCCCCGCCCCGACGACGTCTCCACAGCGTCAGACCGTGGCAGACGACCAGAGCTTGCTGGGCAACACCGCCCTCCAGGACGCTCTGAACCAGCAGAGCGCCAAGGCCCCTCCCCAGGACGCGTTCGCGCAGTGGTGTGACGCGGCAGGCGGCAGCATCTTGAACCAAGCGAGCATGGAGTGCGACTTCTCCGGCGCCCCCAACGGCGAGCCCACGGTGAGCTGGCAGGACTACACCGGCGATCAGTCCCCCGACACCTTCATACCGCCGGCGGAGGAGACCTCCATCGGTGTCCGTCACGGTCGGTACATCCCGGCCCGAGACCCACGTGAGGTGTTTCTGGAGGACGTACGGCACGTCGCTCAGATCACTGCCGGCGGCCCCTTGGCGGCAGGGCCCCACATCCGAGACGGCCTCATCAAGGACCTCGGCTACGAGCGCGACGCCGACCTGACCCGCCGCGACGCGAGGCTCTGGGGCGCCGCCTATGGCCTCGTCGAGGCGAGATGCATGGTCCACGCCGGGAAGACCAACCGGCACCCCGAGAAAGAAGGCAAGCACCTGCAGGAGCAGTGGACCGAGAAGCTCATCGCCGAGAACCCAAAGATCAAAACGGACACGCTCAAGCTCCGTCCCTCGGCACGGGACTCCAAGCGGCCACAGTGAGTGCCCGGCGTCTCCCGCTCGCGTTGTGTGGAGCGATGCGCTCGACCGCCGGCTACCGGTCGCTTCGCCGTGTCAGGCGGCCGTCGCGCCCCCACGGCTCAGCCGCGACGTTCACCAGACGCACATCCACCCACCGACGACGCCTGGGCGTCTTCTCAGCGGGACGCGCTCAGGGCTGGTCTGCGGGCCACGGGAACGGGTGAGGATGCCACGTGTCCGACGCGTCGACCTCTTCTTGGGTGACCAGGCACTCCTCGAGCGCCGTCTCGAGAGCTTGGATGGCCTCGGGCTCTCCGATGAGAACCAGCTGCTGGACACGATCTCCCAGGACGGGATGCCAGGTCTCGCGGAACTGCCGAAACGCAGGAGTGTCGGGCATCCGCGACTCGGGCATGGCCGCCCACCACACGCCTCCAGCTCGGGTCGTCACCTCAGAGCCCGCCGCATCGACCATTCCGGCGTAGCCGGGTCGAGAGGCAACCCAGAACAGGCCCCGCATGCGGTAGACCCCCGCAGGAAGGCTCTGCAGCAGATCGCTCAGGCGCTGTGGGTGGAACGGCGTCACCGCCTCGAAGGCGCGCCGACTGACCCCCTCCACCGCAGTGTCGCTGGCCAGCGCCGATTCTGCGCGCTGCCGAGAGGCCTCGAGGTCGAAGGTCCCCTCGACCCCGGCCCAGTCGAGCGCGATGTCCGAGTGAGCGGCTGCGCAGGTCAGCGTCGCGGACGGATTCAGTGCCGCGACCACCGACGAGCCCGCAGCGATGGCGTCGGGGCCCGCCTCACCGGTGAGCAGGACGACCTCGTCGGCGAGCTCGATCCGCTCGCACAGCTCGCGACCCGCCGGGCCCCCGAGCACGTCGGTGAGCGAAGCCACGACCAGCAGTCGCCGCACTGTCGCCTCGTCGCCGAGCCGACGCCCCTCGGGGTCGCTCACGGTGAACGCCTTGACGAGGGGGTCGAGCTCATCACCGGGCGGCAGCACGAGGAGAACGTGAGACGCCGAGCCCTCCGCCAGGAGCGCACGGGTCTTCACGACCACATCGGAGCGCACCGTGCAGCACGAGCATCCCGCGCCCCAGCGCTCGAGCTTCGGCCGCGTCGGGATCCAGCTCCCGTGCGGGCTGGCCTTCCGGCCCCCCGTCGCCGGGACCACTGCCGCAATGGGCGTGTCGGAGTTGCTCAACAGGCCACGGGCAACGCGCTCGAGCAGGCCCCGCTCGGCGCCAGCCAGCACGGTGACAGGAAGAGATGATGGCATGGTTCCCCCGGAGGCCGCTCTCCTATCCCAGCCATCCCAGCGCGCTCCTGCACGCGAGGTCCCCCCATGCGTGGCCGAGCCGCGCAGACTCCATGCGCCGACCCCTCGCGCACATGCGCTGACCTGGCGGCGTGGTAGCCTGCCGGGCCCCTGCGTGAGGTCCCATGCACCGAGCCATCCTGGCTGCACTGCCGCTGCTCGTCGCCTGCAACGACATCGGCCTGCGCGTCTCGAACGCTGCCCCCGAGGCCCAGATCGTCGACCCAGCGGACGGCGACACCGTGCTGGAGGGCCTCCCCCGCACCCTCGTCGGCGCGGCCTCGGACACCGACAACGCCGAGGCCGACCTGGAGGCCCGCTGGCGCGTCGCGGGCGAGGTCACCTGTGACTGGACGACCGTGGCCGACGACGGCACCACCACCTGCGCGGCCACCTTCACGCTCGACGGCGGCAGTGTCGTCCTCGAGGTGCGCGACCCCGGAGGGGCGAGCGCCACCGACCACATCGCCCTCCAGGTCGCCGCCACCGACGCCCCCACCGCTGCCATCACCTCCCCCGAAGCCGACGCGCCGTACCTCAGCGGCCAGCTCGTGCCGCTGACCGGTCTCGTGGGCGACGCCGAGGATGCCCCTGACGCCCTGCAGATCGTGTGGACCAGCTCCGTCGGCACCGACCTGACCGCCGTTGACGTGAACCCCGACAGCCGCGGCGCCATCGCAGGCTCCGCCGTGCTCCCCGAGGGCCCGCAGGAGCTCCGCCTCACCGTCACCGACACGACCGGCAAGACCGCCACCGACACGGTCACCCTGACGGTCGGCCCGCCGAACAGCCCACCCGCCTGCGGCTGGACCTCCCCCGCCGACGGCAGCGCCTCGACAGCGGGCGAGCCTCTCCGCCTCACCGCCACCGCCACCGACGTCGACGAGCCCGCCGACGGCCTCGACGCCACCCTCACCAGCTCTGTGGATGGTGTGATCGCGGCCCTGGCTCCGGCCACCGACGGCGAGGTCACGGTGGCGGACGTGATGCTCTCGGAGGGCGAGCACACGCTGACGCTCGCGGTCACCGACGGCCAGGGTGCGGTCTGCACCGATGCCCTCACCCACACCGTCAGGCCCGCCTCGGCTCCTCCGACTGTCGAGGATGTCCAGATCCGGCCAGCCCCTGCCTACGAAGGCGACGACCTCAGCTGCACCTGGACCTTCCTCGACACAGACGGCGGCCCCGATCGCTCGACCGTGAGCTGGCTCGTCGATGGCCTGCCCGTGGCCGACGGCCCCGCCTGGACGGCCGACGCCCCCGCCGGGAGCGCCATCACCTGCCGCGTCACTCCCTTCGACGGCACCGACACCGGCCCCGACGGGGAGGACACGGTGGTCCTGGAGGCCCGCTGTGTCGACGACGGCTCAGCCCCAGACTGCCCGGGCGTGGACTGCCAAGACCTGCGCGACCGCGGCCACGACCGCGGGGACGGCCTGTACTGGATCGACCCCCACGGCGCGGGTGCCTTCGAGGTGCTCTGCGACATGACCACCGACGGCGGCGGCTGGACGGTGCTGTTCCAGGTCGGCGCGGTGCTGCCCCACAGCAGCCTGGACCCCACCATCGGCGGGTGGGTCGACGATGCGGGCGCGCCGGTGGGCATCGGCGGCCTCGACCCGGGGCGCTGGGCCTACGGCGGCGAGGCGGCCACCACCTACGTCGAGGAGCTGGACTCCACCGGCGACTACAGCCAGCCCGCAGCCTGGGACGTGGTCTTCGACTCCTGGCGAACGGGCGCCCCGCTGCTGGGCGAGACGGCCTTCTTCGGTGCGGCGGCCTTCCTCGACACGGCGGTCCTGGCCACCCCCTTCCCCGACCCAGCGAGCCTCTGCCCGGCCCGCGCCCCCGACGACCGGCACACGTCCTACGGCGTGACCTGCCCGGCCCTGGACGGCTGCGGAGGCGTCCCTGGCTTCAGCTGCGCCGAGTTCTTCGAGGAGATCCACATCGGCTTTCACCAGGCCCGCCCCACGAATGGCGACGTCTGCCGGCTCTCGAGTGGCTACGACAATGATCTTGGGCACAACGATCTGCAGCACGGTGTGTTCTGCGACGGGCACGACGGTCCCTGGGGCGTGATGCGGCACGCGGTCGCTCCGGGCTTCCGCCTGATGGGGCGCCGCGGTGATCCGCCGCCCTGCCGCTCCCTGTTCCTCGATGGCGCCAGCGGCGTCGACCTGGGCGAGGCCGACAACCTGCTCAGCCTCGGCGACGACGTGACCCTCGCGGCGTGGGTCTACGTGGATTCCGCAGTCGACTTCGAGGCAGAGGCCCAGGTGGTCTCGCTGGAGCAGACCAACTCCTCGGACCCGCTCAACAACTCCGGCCTCGGGCTGTTCGTCTACGAAGACCGCCTGACCTTCCACGCCGCCACCGGCGAGACGGGCACCGACAGCGCCCCCGACCCCTGGTGGAGCGCACCCGAGCCATTGCCCCGAGACCGGTGGGTGCACGTGGCGGCGACGCGCACCGGCGACGGCGACATCCGCGTGTTCGAGGACGGCGTCGAGGTCTTCGCAGGCGTCTCCTCCTCCCGCCCGGCCCTGTCCTGGGACGGAGGGAGCTACGAGAACGACAAGTACACCCTCGGCTATGCCCACCCGAACGGCGGCCACGCGCCCAAGAGCTACCTCACGGGCGCCGTGCGCGACGTGGCTGTCTATGACGCCGCGCTCTCTCCGGGTGCGGTCGCGGCCCTGCTCGTGGCCGGTCCCGACCCGAGCGACCCCGACCTGGCCGCCTGGTGGCCGGTGGACGAGGGCAGCGGCGACCTCGTGGCCGACCATGGCCCCGGCGCCCACCTCGGCGCGGTCACCGGCATCGGAGCCTGGCTCGAGAGCTGCCCGCCGGAGTGAGGGGTCACCCCGGACGCTGCCCGAGCCCGACCGGGTCGCTCAGAGTCCCAGGTCGAAGGCACTCCAGGAGGAGGAGGCATCGCTCCACACCCACACCCTGCCCGCGGCGTAGCTGAAGCTGAAGAGCGCGTTGAAGTCGACGCCCGCGCCAGACAGGAGGGTGGACGCGAGCCGCTCGCCGTCCGGCCCCCAGGTCGTGACGACGCCGTCGTCGTAGGTCATCCAGCACCCGGCGTTGCTGACCGCAATGCCACGGTTCGCAGGGTAGCCCGGGTCGACGTAGCCCGAGAGCATCACGGAGCCGAGGTGCATGCCGGCGGCGTCCCACTGGTCGACCTGCCCGCCCTCCATGGCGAGGAAGCGCTCGCGGGTGGCGTCCCACACGACCGCACTCTGCGCATCAAGGGTGCCGCCCCCTAGGGAGCGGTCGAAGGTGTAGCTCCCCGGCGCCGTCTCTCGGTAGATGTCGGAGCTGCCGTAGGGCCGAATGTAGGTGGGCGCGATGCCATCCCCCATGGTGAACACGGACCGCACGTCGAGGCCCGGCGCGTAGTTGCCGAGGAAGGTTCCATCCGCGGCGTACCGGGTCAGACGCGTGTCGATCGCTCCGCCGCCTGAAGACATGTGCAGGGCCGTGCCGTCCCAGGCCGTGGTCATGATGGTGCCGACCAGGGCGCCCGCGTCGACGACCTCGTCCACCGCCGGGTAGGACGGGGCGAGGGCCCCGCAGGAGGGCCGACCGAGGGGTGTGACCGTCGACACCACACAGCCCTCGACGTCGATCACCTGAATGCTCTGGCTGCAGGCCGGCGCAGGGAGGGAGGGGCGCAGTCGAATCATCCCGTCACCGTCGCTGTCGCGCAGGCTGGTGACGTAGGCCAGGCCGTCGAGGCCACTTCGGATGCCAGCGCAGGGGCCTCCGGGGATGAGATCCGAGCCCGGGCCGTCCCCCTTGAGGATGGCCACGGTCGAGCCGGGCGTGACTCCCATGATCTCCAGATCGACGGGACCTGGGCAGAGGCCATCGACCGTGACGGCGGGACCGCCTGCCAGAGCGGCGGTCGGAATTAGAAACAGAGCCAGTGCCCGCATGGAACCTCCGAGGGCGGATCCTACACCGCCTCGGCCGCCCGATGGCCCGGCGAAGAGGGGCTGGATGCGCTACCCGGCTGCGTGCTCCGCTCCCCCCACGACCGCGCCATCCTGGCCTTCGCCGGCCCCGCGCTCGGTGCGCTCGCTGCCGAACCCCTCGTGCTGCTCGTCGACACGGCCTTCGTGTCCTGGCTGGGGCCCGTGCCGCTGGCGGCCGTCGGCGTCGACGCGGCACTGCTCTCCCTCGCCTTCGTGGTGTTCAACTTCCTCGCCTACGGCACCACACCGCTGATCGCCGACGCGCGGGGGCGCGGCGCCCTCGACGAGGCGGGGCGCCTGGCCGAGCAGGCTCTCGTGCTCGCCGCAGGCATCGGGATGCTGGGCCTGGTCACCCTGCTCGCACTGGCGGGCCCCGCCGTGAGCCTGATGGGCGCCACCGGCGAGCTGTACGACCCGGCGGTGACCTACCTGCGCATCCGCGCCCTCGGAGCCCCCGCCCTCCTGCTGATCACAGCCGGGCACGGCATCTTCCGCGGCCACGAGGACGCCGTGACCCCGATGTGGGTGACCGTCGCGCTCTCGGCAGTCAACCTCGTCCTCGACCCGCTGCTGATGTTTGGCCTGGGCTGGGGGCTGGCCGGCGCCGCCTGGGCCTCCGCCGCCGCCCAGTGGGTGGGCGCCCTGGGCTTCCTGGGGGTCCTCGCCCGCCGGCGCACGGCCCTGGGCATCGGTCCCCGCTGGCCCGCGTGGCGCGAGCTGCTCGGCCTCCTCGGCGTCGGCTCGGTGCTCTCGGTCCGCACCTTCGCCCTCGTCGGGACCATGGCTGCCGCCACCGCCGTCGCGACCCGCCTCGGCGTGGCCCAGATCGCCGCCCACCAGGTGGCTGTGCAGCTCTGGTTCGCACTCGCCCTGCTGCTCGATGCCCTCGCCGTCGCCGGACAGTCCCTCGTCGCGAACCACCTG
>PKDJ01000073.1 GCA_002862545.1 Pseudomonadota bacterium | reverse complement strand
ACGGGTCTGAGTCGGCGTGCCCGCGCGCTCCGCGCGTCGTCGAAGCTCCGCGAGCGCGCCGCGACGGACATCGGTGGCGAGCACGGGGCCGGCACCTCGCGCCGCGACCGCCAGCGTCTTGCCCCCCGCACCCGCGCACAGATCGAGCCCCGGCCCGCGCTCGGGCACGAGCGCCGCCAGCGCCTGCGAACCACCGTCCTGAACCTCGAACCACCCCTCCCGGAAGGCCTGGGTGCCGACGAGGTTGGCTCGGCCCTCGACGATCACCGCGTCCACCGTCCACGGCCCCGGGCGCGTCTCGACGCCCTCCGCAGCGAGGCGACGAATCAGGCCTGCCCGGTCGGTGCGCCGTCGGTTCGCGCGCAGCACCGTCGACGCCCGTGCGTTGCTCGCGTGCACGAAGTCCAGGGTCGCGTCACCGAGCGAGCGCTCCAGCTCTGCATAGATGTCGGGATGCAACCCCGAGAGCACGCTCGGGGGAACCCCACGCAGAAGCGCCTGAGCCCGCTCCCAGGGCACGGAGGGTCCGCTCCAGTGGGCCGCCACGTCGTCGGGCGGCAGGCCCAGGTGAACCAGCCACCCCAACCAGCGAACCCGCGGGTCCTCCTGCTCGAGGGCGCGGTCGAGCGTGGGTCCGTACCGGATCAAGTCGTGCAGGACGTCACCGACGAACCGCCGCTCCCGGGAGTGAAGTGCCCGGGCACGACGCAGGCCCTCGTGCAGGACGCGGCCCGCGTGGTGTGGATCGTCCAGGGCCGCTCGGTAGAGCTCCATGCCGATGCCCCGGACCCGCCCGGGGCCCGCAGCCTTTGCGAGAAGGCGCTGGTCGATCATCCAGCGACTCTATCGCCGCCGGCGCGCGAGCAGGCCGACGAGGAGCAGCACCAGCCAGGAGCCTCCGCCGGCGCCGCTCTCACAGGCACAGCCCGCTCTGATCGGCTCACCCTCGTCACTGTCGGTCCAGGCGGGTGGACGGTCCCCGCCCCCGGAGCCCCCACCCACGCCCGGGTCTTCTTGCTGGCCCGGTGGCGTGGTCCCGTCGGTGCTGCCGTCTGGCGTCGTACCGGTCGTGCCCGTGGCCTGTGGCTCCACCGCCTCGGCGAACAACAGCACCTCGACGGAGGGGAAGGCCGGGTCGGTGCTGTCGACCCACACGTGGGACGCGACGGGCCCGACGACCGTCGGCGTGAAGGTCACCGTGTAGACCCCGCCGTCGCCCGGCTCGATCACCGCAGAGCCAGGACGCAGCTCGAACTCTCCAGGACCGAGCTCAGCCTCGGTGCCCAGCGGACGCAGACCGACATTGTCGACGGCGATGGGCAAGGCGACGGACTGCCCGAGCTCGACCGTGCCGAAGTCGAGCACCTCGGGCAGCTCCGAGATCGCAGGCAGCGGGTGGGCGTAGTCGACGGGCTCGCTGACCCGCCGCTCCGTCGTGTCGACGAGCGTCACCGGGATCGGAAAGGTGAAGACCTCGAACGGGCCGAGGAAGGTATCGAGCTCGATCCGCGCCTCCAGCACGATGTCCAGCATGCTCTGCACATCGGCGACGTAGCTGCTCTCTAGGGTCAGCTCGGCGGGATCTTCTGACAGCGGCAGGCGCAGGGAGGTGTCCTCGTCGAGCTGCTCGTAGACGCCCCCGTCTTCGGCGGTCGTGAGGACGCCGACGGGCTCGAGCACAGCACTCACGTCAGGGTAGGCCTCGACCACCAGGAAGAGGTCGACCAGCTCGACGACGGGGACCGGAATCTCCAGGGCGGGGAGGATCGTGGCATCGCCGCTCACCTCGACGGTGTCTCCGTCGAGGAAGAGCGGCTCGAAGCCTCGCTCGCTCGAGAACGGAATCGAGTCGACCCACAGGGGAATCGTGCCCGTGAAGACCCAGCCCAGGTTGACGAAGACCTCGGCCTGCAGGTCGATCCCTCCGTCGATCGCAAAGGCCCCCGTCCCGGGGACACCTCGCACGTTGTGGAGCAGCGGCTCGGGCCACGCCACGTAGGACGTGGCCTCCAGCCCCGTCGTCACCCCGCCATTGGGCGCCACGAAGAACCGCACCGACGCCGGAGAAGCACCACCCGGAACAAGCCCCGTGTCGACCTCGAGCACATCGAACACCGGCACCTCGTCGAAGAAGACGAGGGGCTGCGGGTCCGAGTAGTAGGTCGGCAGCGCGGCAGCTGGAGCCGAGAGGGCAAGCAACAGGTTCACGGGTTCCTCCGCCCACCCTTTACCTCTCGGGTGAGCCGACCCGCTACGGTTCTCGCACGCAGGAGGTTCTCCCCCTCGTGACCGGCTCCTCTGGGAGAGCGTCCCGAACAACTGAGAGCCACGATCGAGCCAGGGCGTCACGCACTCCGCTCACGATGAGCTCCTGACATACCGAGTCCATGTGTCGCGCGTGCCCGGCGCGCGACGCCGAATCCTCTGCTGTGAGAGACCCTCCTTGGCTCAGCCACGCGTCGTGATCGTCGGTGCAGGCTTCGCAGGACTCGAGGCGGCCCGCCTGCTGCGGGGTCGCCCCCTACAGGTCAGCGTGGTCGACCCGGCTGCCACCTTCAGCTGGATGCCCAACCTCCACGAGGTCCTGTCCGACCGAAAGACCCCTGCGATGCTCTCCCTTCCGCGCCACGATCTCGTGCGCCGCTGGGGCCACACGGCCGTCCCCGAGCGTGCCCTGCACATCGATCCCCGAGCGCAAGAAGTGCACTTGGGCAGCGGCCGCCGCCTGGCCTACGACATCGCGATCGTCGCCACGGGAGGCCGCTCGGCCATTGCAGAGGTGCCTGCGCTCGCCATCCACAGCCACAGCCTCCGGAGCGTCGACGACGCCCACCGGATTCGAGAGCGGCTGCGGACGCTGGAGAGCAGCGGACGTGACCACCACGTCGTGGTCGCCGGCGGTGGCTTCGTCGGCGTCGAGGTCGTCGGCGAGCTCCTCCGGGCACGCGTCGCCCGCCGGCGCATCACGCTGGTCGATGGTGGACCAAGGCTGATGGCCGGAACACCCCGGTCGCTGCACCGGGCGCTGTCTCGCCAGCTCGCCCGAGCGGGCGTCGACGTCCGACTCGGCGACGGCATCACAGCCATCGAGCCAGAGCGCGTCGTGCTGCGCAGCAGCGGGGCTCTCCCCGCCGACCTCACCATCGAGGCGCTCGGACTCGGACCGTCTCCCCTGCTCGCTGCCTCCGGACTCTCGACCACCTCAGGCTGGGGGGCCGTCGGCCCAACGCTTCAGAGCCCGATGCACGACAACGTCTTTGTGGTCGGCGACGGAGCAGCCGTCGGCTCTCTGGCGAAGCAGGCGTACCACGCACTGATGATGGGAGCGTCGGCCGCCCGAAACACAGAGCGGGTCGTCCAGGGCCGCCCCGCCCAGCCGTTCCGCGCCATGCAGGAGGCCTTCCTCCTCACACTCGGCAGCGCGGCGACGTACCTGATCGCGGGTCCCCTCGCTCTGCAGAATCGCTCACTCGCAGCGGCCCGAGAGGCCATCTTCCAGGTTGGCATGCTCAAGCTCGACCCCGCCTCCGGAGCCGAAGGTCGAGGCCGGTTCCGGACGCGAGCGCGGCTGTCCGTGCTGCAGCGAGTGTGGCCGCAGACCACGGGGTGACGGAAGCGGAGGACGCGAGGCCGTCGCTTGCGCTACCCTCGCGGCCCAGGAGCCCCCCATGCTCGTCGCCGTCTTGCTCACGACCGCTCATGCCGTGACCCTCGAGGTCGACGGAGCCTGCCCCGGCAGCACACGCGTCACGCTCACCGACCTCACGCCCGGTGCACGGTTTGCCCTGTTCTCGGGCTCACCCGACCGGGCCGATGCACTCGTTCCAGGTGGGCCCTGTCGTGGCACGCCGCTCGCGCTCGCTGCCGCGGATCTGACGCAGAGGAATCGAGCCGCCGACGACGGTGACGGCACCGTCTACCTGGAGCTCTCTCTGCCCCTGCCAGCCTGTGGCCTGTCCGTCCAGGCGATCGATCTGCTGACCTGCGAGACGTCGGAGGCCGCACCCTTCGTCGGCGTCGGGGGCTCCGAGCTGTACCTGGCCGCCAGCAGCGGCGGCGCCTCTGGACTGTGGCGTCTCGACACGGGCACGGGCGTGACCACCTTCGTCGGCGATCCCGGGGTCCCGATCACCGGAATGGCCTTCGACGACACCGGCGCCCTCTTCGCGGTCGAGGGAGGTCACGGCTCGGGAGCGGTGATCGAGCTCGACCCCGAGACGGGTGAGGTCCTGCGCGAGGTCGCGGCACTCGGCCTGCGTGAGGCCGCCCTGACCATGCGGAGCGGCCGCCTGTGGGTCGCCGACCAGCACACCGATCTGCGCACGGTCGATCCCGCCACGGGCGCGGTGAGCGGACCGGGCTGGGGCCGCGCCGACCGGCTGGCCCGGTGGGGCTACGCCCTAGCCGCCAGTGACACCTGGATCCTCTACCTCAACGACCGCACGGTGCACCGCGTCGACCCCACCACGGGCAACCTCACACCTCTGGCGAGCGTGCGCGGCATCAACGGCGACGGCGGCGGTGCGACCTACCACAACGGCGAGCTGTGGTTCGCCACGGATGATGGCGAGGGTGGCACCGGTCTCTACATCATCGACCTGCTCACCGGCATCGCTGCGCCATCCGGGCTTGCGGTCGACGACGCCACCATCGATGCCCTGGCGAGCCCGACGCCCTGAGCCAGCGCGCTACTCGTCCATGCCGCAGTAGCGGTAGCTGCACGAGAGCGGCTGGTAGAGCTTGTAGACGTAGAAGTCGCCACAGTCGGTGACCTGGATGTCGTTGCGCTGCCAGCACGGGCCTGGCGTCCACGAGTAGCAGACCTCGATGGTCGCCGTCTCGCCAATGACGACGGGATGCACGCCGTTGAGCCAGCCTGCCGCGTGGGTGCCACAGGCGTACTCGTCGGGGTCGAACTCGGGCATCATCGTGCCCGCATCACCCTCGAAGCGGTACCAGTCCCCCGACGGGGAGATCCAGGAGTCACAGCGGGCGAAGTCGTACTCCCAGTCGATGTTCCGGTCGATCTCCGAGAGGACGGCGTAGTCGCTGCACTCGGGGTTGTCGGCGATGCAGAGCTTGTCCTCGCCGTCACAGTCCTCGTCGATGCCGTTCTCGCAGATCTCCTCGGCGCCCGGGTAGATCTGCACGTTGCCGTCGTCGCAGTCCAGACCGACCCAGTCGGGCCGTGCACGGGCGTCGGGGTAGTCGCAGCTCGGCGTGGGATCGAGCGGATCGCCGGCACCGAAGCCGTCGCGGTCGCCGTCCTCGTACCAGAGGCTGGGCGGGCCGACGGTCGGATCGTCGTCGTCGCAGTCGTCGCTCGAGGCGGCCGTCCCGTCGGGGCGGCTGCAGGCGTACTCGAAGTCGTCGTCGGCTCCGAAGCCGTCGCCGTCACGATCGGCGTACCACTCCAGGTAGCTGTCCGGGCTGATGTCCGGGTCGGCGTCGTCGATCAGGCCGTCGCAGTCGTCATCGAGCGGACCGTCCGGGTTGCAGATCTCGGGCATCCCCGGGTTGACCTCAGGCCGCGTGTCGTCGCAGTCCGACGGTGAGGCGAAGCCGTAGCCATCGGGCGCCTGGCAGGCCAGCTCCAGAGAGGCGTCGCGGCCGTAGCCGTCGCCGTCCGAATCTGGGCCCCACACGATCAGCGTCAGTGGGTCGATGTCCGGGTCGTTCTCGTCGAACAGCCCGTCGCAGTCGTCGTCGAGCACCTCGAGGCCGTTGCAGATCTCGGGACGGCTCGGGTTGACCTCGAAGCGCGTGTCGTCGCAGTCGTCGCCGCCAAAATCGGCGTTGTAGAAGCCGTCGCCGTCCGCGTCACAGACCGCGGCGCACTCGTCGTCCTCGCAGTCGATGCGGCCGTCAGCGTCGTTGTCGCGACCGTCCGTGCAGACCTCGGGGCAGGCCCCGTCGCAGTCCGTGTCGTCGCAGTCGACCCGCCCATCGGCGTCGTTGTCGCGGCCGTCCGTGCAGTTCTCGATGCAGGACGGGTCGTTGCAGTCGTCGTCCTCACAGTCGATCAGGCCATCGGCGTCGTTGTCGCGGTCATCGGTGCAGATCTCGTCGCAGGACGGATCGACACACTCCTCGTCGAGGCAGTCGACCTTGCCGTCGCCGTCGTTGTCGAAGCCGTCGCCACAGACCTCGGGGCAGCTGCCGAAGCAGTCCCGATCGTCGCAGTCGATGGCGCCGTCGGCGTCGTTGTCGCGGCCATCGCCGCAGTTCTCGGGACACAGGCCGTCGCAGTCGTCGTCGAGACAGTCGATCAGGCCGTCGAGGTCGTCGTCGGTGCCGTTGGTGCAGACCTCACCACAGAGCGCGGCGCAGTCCGGATCCGCGCAGTCTGCGAGATCGTCGAGGTCGTCGTCCTTGAGGTTGTCGCAGATCTCCGCGGGAGGCTTTTCGTCCTCCGCGGGCCCTGATTCACAGCCAACGGCGAGCGCCAAGACCAGCAGTACCGAACGCTTCACATGACCTCCACCGGGGGAGTCTAGCGCAGCAGACACGACCGGAGCAGAAGTCCAAGCCAGCCCTCGGGGAGGTGCACACAGTCGACGATCTTGCCCAGACCTCGATGCGTCGCGACCGGGCAAGGACCAGAGACGTGACCCTGGCAGTGAGCTCAGTCGTCTCGATGCACCCCACGCCACACCAGCACCACGCCCTCCGCCGTCGCTCGGCGAGCCCGCTGCAGATCGACCCGCGCCGTCGCCTCCAGCGGAGACGGCTCGGCCCCTCCGGTCCAGGGCAGGGCGCACCAGCGCTCACCGTCGGTCAGGAGCGTCATGCCGTCTCCTCGTGGCGTCGTGACCACGCCGTCCACAACAGACGACGACGGCACCGCATGCCACACCTGGTCGATGTCGATCGACCAGGTGCCCAGCTCACCGCGGACCCACCTCGGCTCTGCACAGCGAGCCCCTCGACCAGCCACCAGCTCGCACCCCTCACCGAGGCTGAGCTCGCCAGCCGTCTCGGGGGGCATGAGCACCCCACAGGGTATGAGCCCCAGGCGCTCGGCCAGCGGAACATAGCGCTCGTCGACCCAGGCCAGATCGCCGTCCATGAGCCCCGACACCACCGTGAGGAACTGCTGTGGTCCACGAAGTGGGGCGCGCGGTGCGGGCTGCGTGACCATCGCCACGGCCAGCACCAACGCGCCGACCGCAGCCACGGCGCCCAGCACCATCAGGTTGGTCCGTTCCATGGACCGAGCCTATCATCGCGCGCTGGAGGGACTCTCCGTGCCGACACCCCACACACTCCGTCGGGCCACACCCGCCGACGCAGCCGGTATCGCTGCCCTCGATGCGGCACGACACGGCTGGGACCCTGACGCCATCACCACGTCGATCCGCGCCGCCCTCGAACGTGGCCGCGACAAGGTGTGGGTCGTGGTCACGGATCGGGTGGTCGCCTACGGCAAGGTGGTCTTCGTCGATGCGAAGACGACCGGTCCCGACGCCCGGGGGGTGCGCACCGGCTTCCACCTCATGGGCGTCGTGGTCGACCCTGCCATGCAGCGACGAGGCCTCGGGTCAGCGCTCGTGCGCGCACGCGTCGACTGGATCGCCTCCCAGGGGGGCACCGAGGCGCTGTACTTCACGGCACACGACAACCACGCCTCCCTCTCCCTCCACGACGGCTTCGAACGCATCGACGACGACGTGCGGTATCCGAGACTCCTCGCGCAGCAGCGCCAGGTCCTGCACCGGCTCCCGCTCATGCCCCGACATCCTCTGCGTCTCGGCACAGACGTGCCGACGACGGCTGTCATGGCGCTGTACGAGGCCGTCGGCTGGACGGCCTACACCCGGGAGCCCGACGCGCTGATGCGCGCCATCGCGGGCTCCACCTTCGTCGCCACGCGCTGGGACGACGAGCAGCTGATCGCGCTGTGTCGGGTGGTCTCAGACGACGCCGGGATGGCCTACCTCCAGGACGTGCTCGTCCACCCCGGACACCAGCGCAAGGGACTGGGTCGACAGCTCGTCCGGCTCGCCCTCGATCGCTTCGATCACGTGCGTCAGTTCGTGCTCTTGACGGACGACCGCCCCGAACAACACGCCTTCTACACCTCGCTGGGGCTCACCGACACCCACTCGACGCCCCTGCACACCTTCGTTCGCATGCCCGGCGTCTGACGGTCCACCGCCCGTCCGGTCCACTTGCCACAGGTCGTCACAGCCTCTGGACGTCGTGCGCCGCCGTGCGCACCTCCTGCGCTCTCACAGGAGGTCCGTCCGTGTTCTTCGATCCGCTCTACCTGCTGCTCGCCGCCCCAGGGATGCTCCTGGGCTTGTGGGCCCAGTGGCGGGTGCGCTCCACCTTCTCCCGCTGGTCGCAGGTGCCCCTGAGCCGGAGGCTCACCGGAGCCGAGATCGCCCGTCGAATCCTGCAGGTCAACGGAATCCGTGACGTGGCCATCGAGCCGGTGAGCGGCATGCTCTCGGATCACTACGACCCCCGCTCCAAGACCCTGCGCCTGTCGCCTGATGTCTTCCAGGGGCGCTCCGTCGCCGCTGCAGGCGTCGCCGCCCACGAGGTCGGCCATGCGATCCAGCACGCCCAGGCCTACCCATGGCTCTCGCTGCGCTCCAGCCTGGTTCCCGTCCTGGGCGTGACCAGCCGACTCGCCATGCCGGCGATCTTCGGCGGCTTCATCCTGATGAGCCTCGGACAGGCCGGACTCGGGCAGGTCGCGATGCTCGTGGGCATCGCGCTGTTCGCCGTCCTGGTGCTGTTCCAGCTGGTGACGCTGCCCGTGGAGATCGACGCGAGCCGGCGCGCGCTCACGGCCATCGATGCCGGCCAGCTCGTGACCGGCGAGGAGTACCGCGGCGCACGAGCCGTGCTCTCGGCTGCCGCGTGGACCTACGTCGCTGCGGCCGTCGCGTCACTCCTCCAGCTGCTCTACTTCCTGCTCCGCTCGGGCCTCCTCGGTGGCCGAGACGAGTGACACGCGGTCGCTCCGGAGCCGCCCCCCCGGCGCGGGAGTCGGCTCCACCGTGAGCAGCGTGCCCCGCACCGCACCGTCGAGCACGTCACCCGGTCGGGCGTGACGATCGAGGTGCCGCAGCTCGACGAGGCCCGGCGCACCGCAGAGGGTCCACGTCGTGACGCCCTTCGACGGACGTGGCCCGTCGACCACCCGAAGGGCCTCGGAGAGGCGGCGACCGTCACGCCGGAGCGTCAGGTAGGCGAAGGACAGACCGCGCCACCGCAGGCCCGCGGCCTTCGCCACCGGTCGCAGCGCCTCCGGAAGGTCCACCGCCAGCCACTGGTGACACCAGTCCTTGGCGCGCGGGAGCATCGGACAGGGCCCACACTGGGTGCACGGCGCGAAGACATGCTCCGCGAGCCGATCACGCACCGCCTGTAGGTCTCGCGTCACCTCCCGAAGAGCCG
>PKDJ01000069.1 GCA_002862545.1 Pseudomonadota bacterium | reverse complement strand
CGCCCGCCCGCGTCGGGCGCCTGCCGGCGATGAGAATGCACTCCCCGGCGCAACCGCTCGGGATGGGGGGCGAGCCCCCCTCGCCGATCACCACTGCGACGACGGGCACCTCGAGGCGCGCCATCTCCATGATGTTCTTCGCGATCGCCTCGGCTTGCCCACGCGCCTCCGCATCGATGCCCGGGTACGCTCCCGGAGTGTCGATGAAGGTGACGATCGGGAGCCCGAAGCGCTCGGCGAGCTTCATGATGCGCAGCGCCTTCCGGTAGCCGTCCGGCCGAGCCATCCCGAAGTTGCGGAAGAGGTTCTGCTTGGTGTTTCGGCCCTTTTGGTGCCCGATGACGACGACGGGGCAGTCGGCCGTGGGATCATCCTCCTCACCGGTGGGCTGGAGACGCGCGATGCCGCAGACGATCGCATGATCGTCGTAGCCGGCCCGGTCTCCGTGGAGCTCTGTCCACTCGTAGAAGAGATGCTCCACGTAGTCGAGCGTGTACGGCCGGGAGGGGTGACGAGCGAGCAGAGTGCGCTGCCACGGCGTGAGTCCGCCGAAGATGCGCTCCTCCAGCCTCACCGCCTGCACCTCCAGCTGCGCGATGGAAGCCGACAGGTCTACCCCGTCGCTGTCCTGCAGCTGGCGGAGCTGGGATATGCGCTTGCGCAGCTCGACGACCGGCCGCTCGAAGTCCAGGACTACGTCCACGGTGTCCTCCGGGTGGCCGCCGGTCTTAACGCCCCGCAGCCCCCTTCGCCCACGGAACGACCGTGTCTCAGCCCGATCGGCCCCGCGCGCTCATTCTCGCCGGCCCGACTTCCAGCGGAAAGTCAGGCGCGGCCCTCTACATTGCCCGTAAGTGGCAGGCAGTCGTGCTGTCGGCCGACGCGATGCAGGTCTATCGAGGGATGGACATCGGGACCGGCAAGATCACGGCCAGCGAGTGCGCAGGAGTGCCCCACTTCGGACTCGATCTCGTCGACCCATCCGAGCCATTCGATGCCGCAGACTTCGTCGAGCTTGCCGACCACCTGCTCGCTCAACACCCACGCGTGATCATCGCCGGTGGAACCAGCCTCTACCTGCGCGCTCTGGTGCGTGGCTTGGTGCCCACGCCCGCAGTCGATCCGGCTATGCGAGCGCGCTTTGAGCGACTCGAGGATCCCCACGCGGCCCTTCAGGCCGTCGACCCTGCGCTTGCACAGCGACTTCACCCCAACGACCGCTTGCGCATCGTGCGAGGCCTCGAGGTCCACGCGCTCACGGGCAACCGGCTGTCCGACCTTCAGGCGGAACACGCATCTCGTCCGGATCGGGTCATCGCCGAGGCGCTCTGGCTCGATCGTGATGATCTGACCGAGCGCATCGATGCCCGAGTCCATCAGATGGTCGAGGCCGGCTACGTCGCCGAGGTCAGCGCCCTCCTCCGCCGGGGGTATGCGCGGTCGCTCAAGCCCATGCAGTCCCTTGGATACCGACACTTCGCGGACCACCTCCTCGACGGGCTGCCCCTTGAGGAAGCGATCCGCCGAACCCAGCGGGACACACGCCGCTTCGCTCGCAAGCAGCGCAACTGGATGCGCTCACTCGGCTGGCCTCGTGTCCTTCCTCCGCATCAGGCCGAGCTCGAGCAGGCGGCGGAGCGGCTCTGGGGCACCATCAGAAGCTGATGCCCGCCACGAATCCTGGCCACGCGATGATGGCGCGGCGATCGGAGTCCCTGCCAACCCAGTCTGCCGGCAGCGTCGTCACCGTCCGGCGTCCATCTGTCGGCAGGCGCCAGTCGAAGGTGAGCCCGGCGAAGGGAGCGAGCCAGCTGGTCGCAGAGAATCCGGCGAGCACGCGAGAGCGAAGCACGAGCGTCGGTGGAGCCGACCAGGCCGACTCGTGGCTCTGGTAGACGGGAAGGCTGACGTCAACGTCGAGCCATGGGCGTCCCATCGGGATGTGCACCCCCATTCCGAGCGACGCGTAGAAGTGCTCGCTGAGCCGGCCTCCCGCCCCGAACACGGTGTAAGGCCCCGTGCGTCCACCGATCTTGAAGTCGCCGTTCACCAGGTCGCTCGCCGATGCAAACACAGCGAGGTCGTAGCGACCGTTCCGTGAGATCGACAGTAGGCCCACCGGCGGGCCTCGGAGCTCGTTGGCGATGTTCACCAGGCCGATCTGTGTCCCCTTGACGTGGTGGGCCACGTTGACCAAGCCAAGCTGGACTCCATGAACTCGACCTCCCACGTTCACGAGACCGAGCTGGAGTCCACGGAGTCCATCGGCCACGTTGACGCCGAACGGGGCCACCTGGGCACCGTCGAAGTCTCCCTTGAGAAGATTGCCTGCCCCTCCTAGCTGAAGGACGGCACCGGTTCCGACGAGCCCGTTGAAGCCGAGTGCCGCTTGCACGCCATTCGCCTCTGCGTGAGCGAGGTTGGCTCCGAGCGCGACCTGCGCCCCCCGAAGTCGACGGGCGTGGTTGTAGCCGAGCGACACCTGTGCCCCGTGAACCTCTTGGTCCGACACATTGGCGGCCAGGCTGAACATCAAGCCCCGGGCGTCCCCCGCCACGTGGGCCACCCCCAGGCCTCCCGCGAAGCCGTCGAGGCCTCCAGCTCGACTCATCAGCACGCTGAAGCTGACGTGATCGACGAGGTCCTCGTCACCCGGCCGTGGGACGATGGACAGTCTCACAGGCGTCGACTCGAGAGCCTCCTGCGCCCCCGACTCGCCCCCCCGTGCAGCGGTCGTCTCGCCCTCCATCCACTGCAGTCCCATCCCATCGAGGACCGCGGAGGTGCCCGGGGCGACCTCCAGGCTGACGTCGGCGAAGCGTCCCTCGTCCGAGAGGGTCAGTTCGTACAGCCCGTCCGGCAGAGCCAGCGCCAGGTCCTCTCCGGCGCGCTTGTCGACCTCCGCGACCAGCCTCCCCTCTTCCGTGCGGATGCTCACGCGCGCGCCAATGGCCTCACCGAGTACGAGGATGCTGTCGACCTGACGCAGGTCCGTGAGAACCAAGCTTCCCGTTCCCGTGAGCTGCGTGTCGTGCTGGGCGTGCTGGGGTCCGTAGCGGGTGCGCTCGGTGTGTGAGAGCGTGGCGCTGTGGGCGTAGGTGTAGGCCTCGTGGAGCGAGACCCGGTCGTCGCCCGAGGAGTCGGCTGCGCCTCTCAAGCCGGCGGTCAGGTAGTGAGTGAAGAAGCTCCCTTGAAGCCTCTCGGCCTCCTGCGCCACCTCGTCCTCGCTAGATGACGTGATGTACGCGACCCCCTCGACTCGTGAGGCCTCGTCCACGAGGAACGGCGCCTGGTGCGTGCCGCCCTTGCTTCGGATGAGAGAGCCCGACGAGCAGGAATCGACGATGGCGACCCGGGCGTTGGCATCGAGACCGTCGAACACGTCGCGCAGGGCGCCGTACTCCAGAGCTCCCTCACCCAAGACGAGGCCGGTCTCATCGGAGTGTCCCGAGTAGTAGAAGATGACCTCCGTTCTCCCCGCTACCTGCTCCAGCTCTGCTCGAATCCCGTCGATCTCTTGCAGCAAGCCGTCGACCGTGGGGTCGGTCATCAGCCGAACGTCGTGCTCGTCCACGCCACCCAGCTCGACGAGGACCTCTCTCATGGCCCGCGCGTCCGCGTGGGCGTACTTGAGCCGAGGGCGCTCCGCTCCACCATCGTTGTGGCCCACGAGCACTGCCCAGCGGCGAACCGTCTCCATGCCGGACGCGTGGCTCGGCAACGACCAGCCCAGGCCGACCGCAGAGAGGAGCAGACCTAGGCCTTGCCAGCAGCGCCTCAATGGACCGCCTTCCTCACGACCACACTGGTCTGCTGAAGGCCGGAATCGAGCGCCAGCCCGCCCGTCCGCGCGTCGGACTGTCCGGCGAGCTGTCGGGCGGCACCCATCACGGATTCCACCTCGATGGCTCGCTCGGACGTCACCAGGATGAAGCGCTCGAAGTCCGGCGCATCGTCGAGCTGGTACGCTCGCGGCACGAGGACGCGCGCGCTCACGGCCGTGCTCTGCTCCCCTGAGAGCGGCCAGTGAAGGGTGGCCGAGCCAGCCCCATCGATCGACACGACCGTCGCGTGCTGCGCCGCGACCGGCACGAAGCTCACCTGCAGCACGTCGCCCGCAGCGACCTCCGCACCCGGCTGCAGTCGCTCCGACGCGCTGCCAACCCGTCGATGCACCTGGAGGAGGCTCCCCTCCCCGCCCTTTGGCGTCGTCTCTTCGAGCGCCGGCCTCACCCCCGATGGCGCAGAGGGCGACACCATCAAGACCGCTCCCGCGACCACTCCGGTAAGCGCGACGGCGAGACCCGCACCCCGCAAGCGACGAGCTTGCCCGAGGGCCGCTCGTGTGCGAGCCACGTGGAGCCGGCGCTCGAGCTCCGGGACGTACTTGTCCGCCGGGAAGGCCGCGCGCAGCCCCTCGGTCGAGGACACGAGCTCGTCGACCCGCGCCCGCAGAGTCTGGTCATGCTCGAGGCGCGCGCGCAGAGTCCGCGCTTCGTCAGGAGGCAGCTCGTCCAACAGCAGCATCTCGAGCTGGTAGTCCGTCACGTCGGGGCTCATCATGCCGCTCCCTGCAGCTCGGCCGCACTGGCCTTCAACACCCGGAGGCGCTTTCGCACACCGGAGACACTCATGTCGTGGGCCGCGGCAACCTCCGCGAGCGTCATGCCATCTACGAGGTGCATGACCGCCATCACACGTGTCGAGGCGGGCTCTCGCTGAAAAATCCGATCGAGCGTCCGCTGAGCCAGGGTCCGCGTCTCCGCCTCTGGCGCGACGGCAATGCGCTCGATCAGCTCCGAGACCGGATCTCGAGGTCGTCGCTTGTGCGTACGCAGCCGATTCAGACAGACATTGGTCGCCGTTCGGTACAGAAAGGACGAGGGCGATGTCACGTTCAGGCTCTCCTCTCTGCGCAACACCTCGACGAAGACGTCCTGCATCGCCTCCGCGGCCTCCTCCTCGTCTCTGAGGAGCCTGCGGCAGCGACGCAGAACCATCGGCGAGTAGCGTTCGTAGAACTGGTGAACGTCGGTCGACAACCTGCTCTCCGTGCGAACCACCACTGGGACACCGGCGCGGCCCAGAGGTGTCACTCACCCGTGGAGTTAGCGCGCAGCTCGTCTGCCCGCCGCCCTAGAAACCCTCACTCATTCCAAAGCTATACGGCGTTCCAGCTCGCCCATCGGAATCTGAAGGGAGACCGACTCCCACCCTTCTCCCGCCTCGTCCAGCTCGGCAAGCAGTGCGCGCGCATCGTAGGGGTCAAGCGGTGGGAGCGGCTCGGGACACGCGGCCTGGGCGACGACCGGCACGAGGTCCTCGACGGACGAGAGCGGAAGTCCGTCGACGAGGGCGCCCGCCAGCCTCGCGGGATCGAGCGCAGGCAGCGGCTCGGGCACTCCGCGAATCACGAACACGGGCCCGAGGGACTCGATGTCAATCCCGATGGCCGAGAGACTCTCCCGGGCCTCCATCACCTGCTTCTGCTGACGCGGAGTCAGCTGGAGACGATGCGGAGCCAGGAGCCGCTGGGAACGTACGCCCCCCTCCGACAGACCGCGGCGGAGTCGAGCGGCTGCCTGGGCGACGAGCGCTCGCTCATGGTCGACCACCACCAGCCCCTCCCCCTCGCAGAGGATGAACCGATTCTCCAGCATGCCGATCAGGCGGAGGCTGCGCAGTGGCGCATGAGCCGCCGTCAGCTGCGACTCTGGCCGCTCGGCCACCACTGGAGGAACCGCGGCACCCAGAGCCGGCGGAAGAGGGACCGAGACCGGTGTAGGCAGAGGACCAGCGTCGTCCGGATGAGCAGGTGGGCCACCCATGGGTTCCTGCCTGCCCCCCTCCCACAGCCCGCCCGTGCCTGCAGCCTCGCGTGACGATGAGAGCCGTGGAGGCGCAGCCGACACCGCACTGCGAGCATCCCCGGCACCGAACAGTGGGCCCTGGACAGCGCTGCTCCGTGGCGGGCCGGCAGACCCGCTTCCTCCAAGTGCCTCCTCCAGCCCGCCCACCAGAGCACGCTGCAGGGGGAGCGGCTGACGAAACCGCACCTCGGTCTTCGTGGGGTGGACATTCACGTCCACGTCGGCCGGCTCCACCCGGATGTCCAGCACGATCAGGGGGTACCGGCCTCTGGGCACGACGCCCCGATAGGCCTCGTACACCGCGCGACGCACCAGCGTGTCCCTCACGTAGCGTCCATTCACATACAGGTAGACCGCTGCGGCGGCCGTCGAGCGATGGATGGTCCCAGGCGCGACGAGCCCCTCCACGCGAAGCGAGCCGCGGGAGAACGCGACAGGCCGAAGCGCCCGCGCCTGCGGCCCCAGCAGTGCCCGCGCACGGTCCAGGCGATCCGATGCCCGCGGCGCACGCAGGACCTCTCGCCCGTCGTGTCGTACAACGAAGTCGATCTGGGGTCTACCCAGGGCCTCTCGCAGGACGGTCTCCACGCAGTGATGCCGCTCCGTGGCCCTCGCCCGTAGGAACTTGCGACGCGCTGGAAGGTTGTAGAAGAGCGATCGAACGTCGACCGTCGTGCCTGGCGCACAGCCGGCTGGAGACACATCTCGAAGCGCACCTCCCTCCACCCGGATGCGGACCCCCGCGTCGTCGTCTCTGGAGCGCGTCGTGAGTGCGAAGCGACTGACGGCGGCGATGGACGGCAGAGCCTCCCCCCGGAAGCCGAGGCTGTCGACCGCCAGGAGGTCCTCCGCACGGAGGATCTTGGAGGTGGCGTGCCGCTCAAGACACATCATGGCGTCGTCCCGGCCCATGCCGATGCCATCGTCGACGACCCGCACCCGCTCCCGCCCGCCATCAGCCAGGCTGACCTCGATGGCCGTCGCCTGGGCGTCGACCGCGTTCTCGACCAGCTCCTTGACCGCCGAGGCCGGCCGTTCGACCACCTCGCCCGCGGCGATCTGGTTGACGACCTGTTCCTCGAGGATCCGGATGCTCATCCTGACTGCTCCTCACCTGGCTTTCGCCGCTTGCGGAAGTGGAGCCTCAGCGGTGTCCCCTCGAAGCCGAAGGCGGCTCGCAGCTGATTCGCGAGGTACCGCCGGTAGGGCGCGCCGATGCCCTCCGGCGTGTTGCTGAAGAACGTGAAGGTGGGTGGGCGCACGCGATTCTGGGTGCAGTAGTAGATGCGGACGGGCCGATGATGACGCTGCGGCGGCGTGTGGGATTCGAGAGCGATCTCCAGCCACTTGTTCAGCTTGGCCGTTGAGATGCGCTTGTCGAACTGCTCGTAGACCCGGTCGACCGTGGGAAGGATCCGATGGCAGCCCTTGCCGGTCTTGGCGCTGATGAAGAGGTGCGGGGCCCACAGCGCGTGCGGCAGGCGGTCCTCGAGGGCCCACTCCGTGCTCTTGCTGTCTACCTCCTCGAGGTCCTTGACGAGGTCCCACTTGTTGACGAGCAGCACGACTGCACGCCCTCGCGCCGCAGCCAGCTGAGCCAGCCGAGCATCCTGCTCCGTGGGCCCCTCCGTCCCATCGATCATCAGGAGGATCGCGTGACAGCGCTCGATGCTCCGGATCGCACGGAGGCTGACGAAGCGCTCGAGGTAGTCATTGATCTTCGCCTTCTTCCGCACGCCAGCCGTGTCGACCAAGACATAGCGACGGTCGCCGACCACGAGGGCAGAGTCGACCGGATCCATGGTGGTACCCGGCATGTCGTGGACGAGGTGCCTGTCGGTGCCCACAAGTCGGTTCACCAGCGTCGACTTGCCGATGTTGGGCCGTCCGACGACGGCGATTCGCACCGTTCCGTCATCGAGGTCCACATCGTCGTCCGCCGACCCGGCGGAGGAGGCCGCCGGGAGCTTCTCCTCGACGTCGGCCAGGAGCTCGTAGACCCCACGCCCGTGTGCAGCACTGATGGTCTGCATCGGCATGATGCCGAGCGACCAGAACTCGTTGGCGAGGTCGTCCATGGTGTGGCCGTCCACCTTGTTCACCGCCAGGACGAGGCCCGTTCCGGAGCGACGAAGCAGATCCGCGACCTCGTCGTCCGCAGGCGTGAGGCCTGTTCGGCCATCGACCACGAAGATGATCACGTCCGCTTCCTCGACCGCCACCATGGCCTGCCGGCGCATGGACTCGAGCAGCGGGGTCTCGGGAGCTGGCTCGATTCCACCGGTATCGATGAGCAAAACCTCCCGTTCGACCAAGACGGTCTGCTCGTACAGGCGATCCCGGGTGACTCCGGGACGGTCGTGCACGACGGCCTTTTTCTCGCCGACGAGACGGTTGAACAGTGTGGACTTGCCTACATTCGGCCTGCCCACGATGGCCACGACTGGCAGCGGCATGATGCCTCCGACGCAGCGCGGTAACGCCCCAGACGGTCTGGGGCAGCCGGGATAGCCTCTGCCGTGTCCGGTTGCCCTGGAGGATCGAGTGAAGGTGGTCGTCGCCATGAGCGGAGGGGTGGACTCCTCCGTGACGGCAGCCCTGCTCGTCGAGCAGGGCCACGACGTGATCGGCGTGCACATGAAGCTGCACGACGCCGCACCCGGCTCCAACCCCGGAGCGTGCTGCGGACTCGACGATGCCCTCGATGCTCGCCGGGTGGCCGACACGCTCGGGATTCCGTTCTACGTGATGAACCTCCGCGACGCCTTCAAGGCGGCCGTGATGGACAACCTCGCCGACACCTACCTCCGTGGTGCGACGCCCAACCCCTGCGTGCAGTGCAACGGCGTCCTCAAGTTCCGCATCCTGCTCAAGCGGTCTCTCGCACTCGGCGCCACCCATCTCGCCACCGGTCACTACGCCCGCATCACGCGGGCGGAGGGCGGGCCCGCTCGCCTCGCACGCGCAGTCGATCGCGCCAAGGATCAGTCGTACTTCTTGTTTCCGATCGCTCAGGCTGCACTCGAGCGCAGCCTGTTTCCGCTGGGAGACATGACGAAGGAGGAGGTGCGTGGGCATGCCAGGCGCTTCGGTCTGCTGACGGCTGACAAGCCCGAGAGTCAGGAGATCTGCTTCGTTCCGGATGACGACCACGCTCGCTTCGTGCGAGAGCACCGCCCCGAGGCGGAGGGCGCTGGAGAGATCGTCGACGAGGACGGCGCCGTGCTGGGCCACCATGATGGCTACTTCCGCTACACGGTCGGCCAGAGGCGAGGCCTCGGCGCTTTTGAAACCACAGGTTGACGATCACCGGGCACGCCGGGAAGCACAGGGCATGCGCCAAGCCCACGATGACACCAAATGTGAGGTAGAGGTGCCAGAGCTGCGTGGCAAAGGAACACAGCAAGAGCCCGACTGCTGCGAGGGCACCGCCAACCATCACCACCGTCCGTTGATCCGTCTGTGCTTGCAACCTGCCGCTCATGTACGAGCCCATGAGCATGAGGCCGGTGCTGAGTGAACCGACCAGCGCCGTGGCCGAACGACCC
>PKDJ01000173.1 GCA_002862545.1 Pseudomonadota bacterium | reverse complement strand
GCTGGTCGCACTGATCGTTCACCCGCTGATGGACGCAGTGCTTCGGCTCGAGCGAGGTCAGCGCCTCGATCTCTATCCCCGTGATGTCGCGTCGATGCCCGTGCCGGTGCGTTGGTGGCGAGGCGACGAGCGGGGGCTCGCAGCCGGCTGGGGACTGAGCGATGCCGAGGTCGAGCGACTGCACCGACGACTTGAAAGCTGACGGTCAAGGGCTAGCGACCTCGGCCGTCATCGTGTAGGTCGTGGGCATGCGAACCACAACGCTCCTCCTTCTGCCGCTGCTGACCGCTTGCGGTCCTGTGTTCAAGCTCGATGACGACGCGCGCACCTGCGCTGTTCCGTTCCTCGACTGGACGGGTGGGCTCACCCGACATGTCCTCCAGGGGAACGGCAATGGTGAGTTTGACTGGGATCCTGCAGACCCTGGGGTGGCGAGGGTCGCTGGCGCATACGATCTGAAGACGGGTGGTATCGACTACCAGGTCGAGTACGACGCTGGGCATGCCCGAGTGCGCGATGTGGTGACGGGCTCGGGAACGCTCTGGCCGGATGGGGACATGGACGTTGGCTACGAGGTAGCCACGACCTGGGCAGATGGGAGCCAGTCGAGCGAGAGCGTCAGAGAGAAGCGCTTCGGCTGTGATGTCTCTGAGCGACGTGAGAGCACCGCCGGAGTCGAGCTCGTGTTCGGCACGTACGTGGCCGAGGGGATGACCTACTCTCGTGAGTTTGCCGTCGGGGACCGGGTCCTGGTTGCCGACGGTCTGTTGGAGCCCACGTACGCGTACACAGAGTCTGTTGACTACGCTGATCAGGACTACGAGTTCTCCTTTGACGAGGTCGGTGACGCCTCTGGCGCGGTCGTTCGAGACCTGGTCGACATCTATGACGAGGTGTCTGTCCGCGGCTCGTGGACGCGTCAGCCGTCGGGTGAGACGCTGTATGACTACCGGGTCAACGATCGGCTCGACCGCGTTGACAAGTGGTTGTTTACGCTCGATCTCGCCGGAACCGGAACCGGAACCGTCGATCTCGACGGCACCGTCTGCAATCTGGAGATCGTGGCGTTCGCGTGCGAGAAGAAGGGCTGCGGGCGTGACTTCAATGGACCCTGTACGATCCCGCTTCTCGAGCCCCGCTGACCTGCCTGTCGGCGCCTCGGCTGGGTTATGCGCCCTGCAACGAGGGGAGGAGCATGCTCCAGTCGATGACCGGGTACGGGCGCGGGGAGGCTTCGGGCTCTGACGTCACAGTGGTCGTAGAGCTCCGAAGCGTGAACAACCGCTTCCGGGACCTCCAGCTGCGGTGTCCTCGGGAGTACATGGCCCTCGAGCCACGCATCAATCGACTCCTCAAGGGCCCCTTCAATCGTGGACGTATCGACGCCTATGTGCGTCGGAAGGTCGCTTCAGGTTCTTCCCGGGTGGTGGCCGATGTCAACCTCGCCACCGAGTACACGCGTGTGATCAATGAAGTCGCGGAGAAGAACGTCGTCGGCTTCGTTCAGCGTGATGTTCCCGCGACCTTCATCTTGTCCCAGCCGGGTGTGCTCTCGGTGGTGGAGGTGGAGGTCGACGTGATGAGCGAGTGGGACATCGTCGAGACAGCGCTTCAGTCGGCGATCGAGGACCTCCTGGGGATGCGGCGCAGCGAGGGCGAGGCCTTGCGAAGTGATCTGGCGCACCAGCTCAGCGAGCTCCGAACGACACTTGGTGAGGTGGAGGCCGTCGCCGTCGGCATCAATGAGCGTCTGCGGGCGCGCCTAGAGTCGAGGGTGCGGCGGATGCTGGGCGACCGGCTCGACCCGTATAGAGTCGCGCAGGAGGCAGCGATTCTAGCCGACAAGGCTGACGTCACGGAGGAGATCACGAGGCTCCGCTCCCACTGCGACCAGTTCGAGAAGGCGCTGGGGGGAGACGAGCCTGTAGGACGACGCCTCGACTTCCTCCTCCAGGAGATGAACCGAGAGGTGAACACCATCGGCTCCAAGGCGACAGAGCATCCGATCAGCCAGCGCGTGGTCGACATGAAGTCCGTACTGGAGCGCATGCGTGAGCAGAGCGCGAACGTACAGTGAGGGCTCCTGTGTCCGTCGCAATCGAGCCCCCTGACGTTGGCGTGCTGTTTGTTGTGTCGGGGCCCAGCGGTGTTGGGAAGAGCACGTTGCTGAGGCGCGTCATGGCGTCGATACCCGACCTGGGCTTCAGTGTGTCCGCGACCACGCGGTCACCACGGGCTGGCGAAGTCGATGGTCGGGATTACCACTTCCTCGATGCCACACGGTTCTCGGAGCTGGTCGCCTCTGGGGCCTTTCTCGAGCATGCGCGGGTCTACGACCGTGCCTACGGCACCCTGAGGGCTCCAGTCGAGCAGGCCCTGGCCGGTGGGCGATCCGTGATCCTGGACATCGATGTGCAAGGGGCTCGGCAGGTGAGAGAGACGTTTCCCGATGCCGTGCACGTCTTCATCTTGCCGCCTAGTCGGGAGACCCTCCTCGAGCGCCTGAGGGGGAGGGGAACAGATGACGCAGCGACCATCGCTCGACGAATGGAGCTGGCCGATGGTCAGCTCGCGCACGCGCGGCACTACGACTATGTCACCGTGAATGATGATCTGAAGGCTGCAACTGCAGTTCTTCAGTCTATTTTCGTTGCTGCTCTGCACAGTGTCGAGTGCCGGCGGAGCGCTCTGGACAAGCTCGTGGCGCATGCGACTTGAGGTCGTCGCCTTCGACGCGTAGTGTACCTGGCGGGTAGCTCACGCAGTCGACGTGGATACGAGTGAGCTGGAGGCCGTGCCTTTGTCCAGCGTCGCCGACATTCTTGAGCGCATCCGGACCTACTCCCCGGATGCGGACGTGAAGCCCGTCATGACCGCCTACCTGCTGGCGGCGCGCGCACACGCAGGCCAGACACGCAAGTCCGGTGAGCCCTACCTGACGCATCCCCTCGCTGTGGCAGGGATCCTCGCTGACATGCGCATGGACGTCGACACCATCGCGACGGCGCTGTTGCATGATGCCCTGGAAGACAATCCCATCACGAAGCGGGAGATGGAGCGGGAGATTGGCCCCGTCATCACGGGGCTTGTCGACGGGGTCACCAAGATCGGGAAGCTGAGGTTCCGCTCTCGTGAAGAACTCGCGGCCGAAAATTTCCGCAAGATGATGCTGGCGATGAGCAAGGACCTGCGGGTGATTCTCGTCAAGCTCGCCGACCGCACGCACAACATGAGCACGCTGGAGTTTCACAAGCCGGAGAAGCGTCGGACGATTGCTCGCGAGACGCTCGACATCTTCGTACCCATTGCAGGGCGGCTGGGGCTGGAGCGCATCAAGTCGACGCTGCAGGAATACTGCTTCCGAGCCATCGATCCGGAGAGCCACGCGAGAATCCATGCCTGGCTCGATGAGACCGCCAGCGACCGAGAGGCCTACATCGCGAAGGTGGTGGCAGGTCTGCAGGCCGAGCTCGACGCAAGCGGTATCCGCGCCGAGGTGAAGGGGCGGGCCAAGAAGCCCTGGAGCATCTACCGGAAGACACTCGAGAAGGGCCTCGATCTCAAGGACATTCAAGACCTTCTGGCCTTCCGGGTCTTGGTCGAGAACGTCGGGGACTGCTACGCCGCGCTCGGACTGGTGCATGCCTCCTTCAAGCCCGTGGCAGATCGGATCAAGGACTACATCGCTCGGCCAAAGCCAAATGGCTACCAGTCTCTGCACACCACTGTGGTGGGGCCCGACCGGAGGGCCGTCGAGGTCCAGATTCGCACCCACGAGATGAATCGGGTCGCGGAGGAGGGGATTGCGGCCCACTGGCGCTACAAGGAGGGGCACCTCGCCCTCGAGCCTGAGGATGTCGTGGCGATCAGCCGCATTCGGGAGCTCTTCGAGAGCGCTCGAGAGGCAGAGGATGCCACGGAGTTCATGGAGACTCTGAAGGTCGAGTTCTACTCCGACGAGGTCTTCGTGTTTACGCCCAGAGGCGATGTGAAGTCGTTTCCGGTCGGTGCCACGGCGCTCGACTTTGCCTATGCCGTGCACACAGATGTCGGACAGACCTGTGTGGGAGCGCGCGTGAACGGCCGAATGGTGCCGATCCGCTACCGACTCCAGTCGGGAGACGCCGTCGAGATTCTCACGTCCCCTAGCCAGACTCCGAGTCGCGACTGGCTCGACTTCGCGCGCACGGGTCGCGCAGTCTCGAAGATCCGGCGGTTCCTGCGTCAGGAGGAGCGCGAGCAGGGACTTCGTCTCGGGCGGGAGATGGTGGAGAATGAGCTCCGTCGTCAGGGGTGGTCGCTTCAGAGGGTGAAGTCGGAGGGGCGGCACGATGAGGCTCTGCGCAAGCGGGGCTTCAAGGACCTGGCACCACTCTTCGTCGATGTCGCGCGGGGTCAGCTGTCGCTGCATGCCGTCATCCGCGACCTGATGCCGGACGGCGCCTACCAGTCGCCGGCCGACCTACAGCAGCAGAATGCACTGTCGTCTCTGTTCAATCGGATGCGTCCCCGGTCCGAGAGCCCCGTGCTCATCACGGGTGAGGACGGTGTGCTGGTGTCATTCGCGAAGTGCTGCTCCCCCCTGCCGGGGGAGCCCATCGTGGGCTTCATCACCCGCGGGCGTGGCATCACGGTGCATCGGGACGACTGCAGCCAGCTCGAGAGCCTCGACCCGCAGAGGCGGATCAGTGTCGCATGGGACCGGGCCTCAGACTCTCGGCACAGCGGAGAGATCCAGATCTTGTGCGACGACCGTACGGGCATGCTGGCCAACATCACGGCTCTCTGTGAGAGATCAGCCGTGAATATTCAGCGTATATCTGCTGAAAACCTGGACCATCAGCGTGCTGTGTGCACCCTTCAGGTCGCGGTCCGAGACGTGAATGAGCTCTCGACCTTGATTCGGTCGCTCCGCGGACTCAAGGGTGTCGAGGCAGTACACCGCACGTACGGCTGAGGTCAGCCCTTCCAGATCCAGCGTGCCTCGGTCGGCGGGAGGTCGACGACGAGCTGGCCATCGACGATCGAGAGCCTGCCTTCCGCGGCCCAGCGCAGTGCGAGCGGAAAGATCCGGTGTTCGGCCGAGAGGATCCGAGCCTTGAGGGCATCCTCGTCGTCCCCCTGCAGTACGGGCACGGCCCCCTGAATGATGATGGGCCCCGTGTCAGTCCCCGCATCGACGAGGTGGACCGTACATCCGGCAACACGGACCCCGGCAGCAAGTGCCTGGGCCTGCGCATGAAGGCCTCGGAAGGCTGGTAGGAGAGAGGGGTGGATGTTGAGGACGTGGTCCGGAAAGCCTTCCAAGAACGTGGGGGTGACGATCTTCATGAATCCTGCGAGACAGACCCACTGTACGCCGTAGGCCCGAAGCCGGCTGACGGCGGCTGCATCCCAGTCCGCTCGTGAGGGGTGGTCCCGCCGCAGCACGACCTCTGTGGGAATGCCTGCACGTCGCGCGCGCTCGAGGGCGAAGGCCTTTGGACGATTGGAGAGGACGACCGCGATGCGCGCAGGAAAGTCGGGAGCCTCACAGGCGTCGAGCAGGGCCTGAAGGTTTGTCCCCGAGCCACTTGCCAGGACTCCCACGGCCACGCGCTCACTCACGGAACACCACACCAGTGCCCTCGACGACGACGCCGATGGGGAAGCCATGCGTGGCTGCGACGATGTCATCGGCCTGCTCTGGAGCGACAGCCAACACCATGCCGAGTCCCATGTTGAAGGTCCGCGCCAGGTCGTCCCACGCCAGCTCGCCAGCACGCTCGAGCAGCTTGAAGATGGGTGGAATGGGCCATGAACCATGCTCGATCACGGCGCCGACACCTGCCGGCAGGACCCTTGGGATGTTGCCGGGCAGGCCACCGCCCGTGATGTGGGCAGCTGCGTCGAAGCCGATCTCCCGGCGAAGCGCCAGCAGCTCCTTGGCGTAGATTCGAGTCGGTCGCATCAGCTCGTCGCCGAGGGAGCGTCCTAGGCCGCCGGGGTCCGCGTCGAGATCGGCGCCCTCGACATCGACGAGGAGCTTGCGGACGAGGCTGTAGCCATTGCTGTGAAGCCCGTTCGATGGAAGGCCGATGAGTCGGTGACCGGGGGCAACTCTCGAGCCGTCGAGAATGTCGGCTCGCTCAACGGCGCCAACCGCGAAGCCTGCGAGGTCGTAGTGACCTGGGGAGTACATCCCCGGCATCTCGGCCGTCTCTCCGCCCAGCAGCGCGCAGCCGGCCTGACGACAACCCTCAGCGATGCCCGCAACCACGGCTTCTGCCTCATCTACTGCGAGCTTGCCCGTCGCAAAGTAGTCGAGAAAGAAGAGCGGCTCGGCACCCGTGACGACGATGTCGTTGACACACATCGCGACGAGGTCGATTCCGATGGTCTCGTGTCGACCGAGGCGCTGCGCGACGAGCAGCTTCGTGCCAACGCCATCGGTTCCCGAGACCAAGACAGGGTCGTCGTACCCAGCAACGGAGAACAGTCCACCGAAACCGCCGATACCACCGAGGACTCCAGGTCTGCGGGTGCTGGCAGCGTGTGGCTTGATCCGCTCGACCAGGCTGTCCGCAGCTTCGATGTCTACGCCAGCAGCGGCGTATGCGTCTTGCCGATCGCCCATGGCTAGCCTCTCTGTCCGGACGGCCCGCTAACCCGCTGTTCCCTCGGGGGTGGCATCTGACGCGAGGTCGAGGCATCGGCGGACCTCACGATACACTCCAGGGTGCCAGGCGAGCTCGGAGTGACCCACGCCAGGCACCTCGATGTTCGACAGATGTTCCTCGTCCGGCGCGGGTCGGAGTACCGAGCACCACCAGGGGCAGATTATGTCGGTGCGGCTGTAGATAGAGGTCAGTGGGATGTGTCGGGGAACCCGTTCGTCGTGCAGCTCTCTGATGAGGGCGGAGCGGGGAAGCAGGTCACGAAGCGATGTGCCTACGGCGAACACGGGCAGCGCCAAGGCCGCCGTAGGGGTTCCGTGATGAGGTGTGCCGAGCGTGGTCAGCGACTTCACGCGACGTGCCCCGCCATAGCGCTGAATGTAGCGTCGAGCGATCAGGCCTCCCTTGCTGTGGCCGATCACGTGCACTCGCTCGAAGCCATGCTCGGCAGCGAGAGCTTCGACCTTCTGACCAATGAGTCGCGCAGTGCGATCGACAGGCTCGGTGTTGAAGCGCCAGAGGGGACCCGCGAGATTGAACGACATCACGCCGTACCCGTCGAAGCGGAGGCGGTCCTCCATGACGTCCCAGATGTTGCGGGTCTGAAAGAAGCCATGGAGCAGCAAGACGACTTCTGGGTAGTCCGCGAAGTCATCTCGTCGATTCACAAGATCGCGACCGAGGTAAACCCTTCGCACACTGCCGAGTTGATCACGAATGCGACCGACGAGGCGTCGCGGCATCGAGGCTAGCGACGCCGACCCTGATCTACTTGACGGGCGGTGCATCCGCGTCGCGACAGCATCGGAACGAGAGCTGGTTGCTCTCGAAGCCCGCCGACTCGTCAGTCGACAGGGCGCAGCGTGTTCCCTTGAGGGGGTTCGAGCGGATGCCGCCCTTCACGATGCGTCGGGAGCCCTTTCCGCGGTGGGGCGTTCCCGTCCACTCACGGTAGTTGCCGCTCATGTCGAGGGCTCGCCAACCCGTGGTGCACTCCGTCCTGCTGCCCGAGGCGTACAGGTCTTCGACACCCTCGCCGCAGAACTCGGGGTCGAAGACGTCGCCGTAGCTGTAGATGTGGTTGCGTGGCCCCTTGCAGGCCTTCTCCCACTCTTCGGTAGTGCACAGGCGCTTGCCAGCCTCCTCGCAAGCCTGCTGTGCGTCTTGCCAGGTGACATTCGCGCGCGGCTTCTCACCCGGGGCGTTCGGGTACTCGAAGATGTCGATCAGGAAGGCACCAACCTCGACGACCTGGGCAATCGGCTCCTGCGCGGACGTGTTCTCGCGTGGCTCCTGGTGGAGTCGACCCGAGATGTACTTGCCAGCGGGAATGTAGACCATGTTGGGCGGGTGGCTGGCCTCGATGGTCTTGAGCTCCACAGCACTTGGACGGTCGTGCTCGTCGAGCATCTGCTGACGGAGCTGGCTGTCCTTCGCCAGTGCCAGCTTTGCTGGGTCGGAGCGCAGGTTGTAGGCGATTATGCCCATCAAGGCGACGATGGCGATGATGAGCCCCCAGCCGAGGGGCGAGATCAGAGGCTTGTCTTCTGACGCTTGACTGATCTCCGAGCTCTGGAAGGTTCGCTGCAGGTCTGTCGCGAAGTCGAGTGCCGTCTGGTACCGGTCTTCAGGTGCCTGCGCGATAGCCAGCTCGACCACGGTGTTGACGTGCTTCGGCAGGTCGGGACGGCGGGTCCTCGGCAGCTGGAATGTACCGACGGGAGCGCTTCCCACGAGCATCTCGTAGAAGATCACGCCCGCCGAGAAGATGTCGGAGCGCTCGGTCGGAACCGGCTCGAAGCTCTTCAGCTCGGGCGCGAGGTACTGGGCCTCGCCACGCGTGAACTCATCCTCCGCGAGTGTGGCAGACGGGACGAGATCCCAGAAGCATGCACCGAAGACCTTGCTCGTCGCCACGAACGTCTGGCGCCGCGGACCGGTGTAGCGAACCTTGACCAGCACGTACTCGGGCCGGAGAGCGCGAAGAACATGACCCGCCGAGTTGACCGCAGAGGCCGCCTCGAGGATCTGCTTGGTGATCTGTGCGGCCTCCTTGACCCCGAACTGGCGCCCGGAGATCTTGTACTCCTGCATCAGCTCGCGAAGGGTCTGACCCTCGAAGTCCTCGTAGGTGAGGTAGGCGATGCCATTGTGCTCGCCAAGCTCGCCAAGCTGGACGAGATTTGGGTGTTGGTGTGCCTTCGCGGTCTTGTAGGCCGCGAGGATGGCATCCTTCTGCCCACGGCCCGCGATGGCCGGTCGCAGGAGCAGGAGCCGAATGTAGCGCCCCGACTTGAGGTGCTTGACTCGATACGACAACCCCAGTGGGCTCTCGTCGAGAAGGTCGACCACCTCAAGGACTTCATGAAGTTGAAGGTCACGTACTTGCTGAATATCATACGAGACGTTGCGACTGGGCCGCAGTCGGTGACCGACGACCTCAGCGATGTCCACAGTCGGTTGTCAGAGCCCCAGGTGATAGCTAAGATCGCCGTCTTCGACTCTGGCGTGCCTGCATCGAAGTGGGTGTCGTTCTGGGCTGGCCTCTTCGACTCGGCGAAAGGCGGCAGCCTTCTCCACACCTCGGGCCTCGCGATTGACATCGACGACAAGCTCGTGCCGTTGCTCAAGACCTTGACCGAGATGCACCGCATGGACGAGGAGCCAAGCCAGCACGACACCGACACAGAAGCTACAGAGCAGACGGAGCTCGGAGCGGACGCTTCGACGGATCCTTACGAGGGGGCGGTGGTGCCTTCTGGGCCAGAGCAGGCCGGCGGATCCCA
>PKDJ01000174.1 GCA_002862545.1 Pseudomonadota bacterium | reverse complement strand
GCGACGCCAGCCGGTCGCGTCCTGCAGCGCTACGCCCGGAGCATCCTCGAGCTGGTCGACGAGGCGGCCGCAGCGACCCGCGCCGAGCGCCAGGTGGTCAGCGGCTCGGTCACCCTGGCGGCGTCCACGATTCCTGCGGCCTACGTCCTGCCGCGGGTCCTGGCACACTTTCGCCGGGCGCATCCGTCGGTCACGCTGCGGGTGCGCACCTCGGGCTCCCAGGCGGCGCGACAGGCCCTCCTCGATAGCGACTGTGAGCTCGCCGTGCTCGGCGATGCACCCAGCGACCCACGCATCGAGGGGCGACCGGTCGCCGTGGACGAGGTGGTGCTCGTCGGGCCGCCAGGGAGCCCGGAGGGTCTGGAGTCCTTGGAGGGGGAGGACGTGGTCTTCCGCGAGCCCGGCTCGGGCACCCATCGCGCGGTCGCCCACCTGCTGCCGTCACGGGCCGTGCTGGAGGTCGGGAGCACCGAGGCTGCGCGCCGCTGCGTGCGCGAGGGCATCGGCTACGCCTTCGTGTCGCGCATCGCGGTGGCTGAGGACCTCGCCGAGGGACGAGTTCAGCTCGTTGCTCTTCCGGGTGCGCCAGTCCGCCGGACGCTGAATGTGGCGCGGCTGCGGGATGTCACCCTCACAGCGGCAGCACGGGCGCTCTGGCAGGCGCTGACATCGGATAATCCGATGGAGTTCATCGAGATAATCGGTGAGAGTGGGTAGTGGTCGGGTGCGGGCTCGCGTAGAGATGCGGGCATGTACACATTCCTTCTCCTGGCGGCTCTCGCACCGGCCCACGCGGTCGACTGCGACACCCTGCCCAACCCGGTCTACTTCCCGGCGACCACCTTGCTCGAGTCCCTGCTCGCCAAGGTGTCGCCCGTCCTCGCGGATGCCTCGCTGGTCGGCGACGACCAGATGACCATCGTCCACTTCCCGCTGTCGTCGTGCATCACGTACGACCTGCATCGGGGGCAGGAGCCGATGACGGGCACGGCCGAGTACTACCTCCCCGACGGCACGCAGGAGACCTGCGACATGCCGGCGGGCAAGGAGATTCGGTCCGATCTGTCCGCGATGGACGTGGGCGGCGTCACCTGCCTCGGTGGGGAGGAGCCGGCGGCCGAGCTCGTCGAGTACCCGGCGCACGTCGAGACCCTCGGCTTCGTGGTGCCGCGGAACTCATCGCAGACCGCCATCACGGCCACCGAGGCCTACTACATGATGAAGTTCGGCGGTGAGGAGGGGCGTGAGGTCGCTCCCTGGACCAACCCCGACTTCGTGCTGGTGCGCAACCCGGGCTCGAGCACCCAGCTCACCGTGGGCAACAACATCGGCATCTCGGGCACGATGTGGAGCGGCAGTCTTCGCGGCCACGATGGCTCGAGCGACGTGCGCGACGCGGTGATCGCCGAGAACACGACGGGGAATGCCGAGCAGGTGGTGGGCATCCTCAACAGCAGCAAGTGGGAGGCCGCGGTCGACGACATGCGGGTGCTCGCCTTCGAGCCCTTCAACGGCTGCCAGGGCGCGGTCTTCCCCGACTCGACCTCCACGTCGCGGGACAAGCGCAACGTGCGGGACGGGCACTACCCGATCTGGACGAACCTGCGCTTTATCCTCCGCGAGGACGGCGCCGGCAACGTGCTCACCGACAACGGCCCCGACGCGGCCGCGAGGGCGCGCCGCCTGGTCGATCTGTTCACGGGTGAGGCCGAGATTCCGGCCCTCAACATCCCGCAGTCCGTGATCGAGACCGGCAACATCCCGCCCTGCGCCATGCAGGTGCAGCGTGAGATCGACGGCGGACCCATCTCGCCCTTCGAGCACCCCGCGCCCTGCGAGTGCTTCTTCCTGGAGCAGAACGGCGCTGCGAGTGGCTGCGCGACCTGCACGACCGATGACGACTGCGGCGGCGGTACCTGCCGCTACGGCTACTGCGAGGAGCGGTGATGCGCTGGATGATGGCCCTGTTCCTCGTCGCCTGTGGCGGCACCAAGTCCACCGACACCTCGGACTCGAGCGTCGATGGCGTCGTCTGGGTCTGCGACCCGGTCGGCGCCGACCCGGTCATGGGGGGGCTGCTGAACGCGCCCCTCGCCGATGATGTCGAGGTGATCGTGAAGACGCCACAGCATCCGGGCGTGCCTGGCCCCGAGGGGCTCCCATGAGCCCTTGGTGGCGCCGATGATCCTGCTCGCGGCGGCCAGCTGGGTCGTCGCGACAGCGGGGGAGCCTCTCGCAGGGGTCGAGATCGGTGGCTTTGCGCAGGTCGAGTACCTGCAGCGGCAGATCTCCCAAGATGAGCTCTCGGACGGAACGCGCGAGCCGCTCAACGAAGACGGCTTCGGCATCCGCCACGCGCGCCTCCGGGTCGGTCGCGACTGGGACACCGTCGGGTTCTTCTCAGTGACTGAGTTCTCCGGCCGGGACCACGTGGTGCGCCCCATCGGCCTCGACATCCACGCCCAGGTGCCGGGGCGGGACGGCGCGCCGTCGCCACTTCGGGGCACGGTCGGCCTGTTCCCCGTCCCGTTCGGCTTCGAGAGCTACGGCGAGACCTCGGACGACCGCTTCTTCGGCGAGCGCGCCCACTTCACCTATGCCTTCGTCCCGGGTCGCTTCGATCTCGGCGCCGCGCTGTCGGGTCACCTGTGGGCCATCGACTGGATCGTGGCCGTGCAGAACGGCGAGCCGCTGGACAGTGGGCCCTATGCCTATGTCGACCCCAACAAGGGCAAGGACGTAGCGGCGCGGGTGACGCTCTCCGGGGCCCTCGCTGGTGGCCTCGAGGCCGCGGCCGGCACGTCGGTGATCACGGGACGCGGCTTCAGTGCAGGCACGGGTCCGACGAAGGACAGCTTCGAGTGGCAGGACCTCAACGAGGACGGTCGGGTGCTGCTCTCCGAGCTGGTGCCGCTCCCGGCCTCGGCGGGGCGACCCTCCGACAGCTTCGACCGCTGGGGTCTCGGCGGCGATCTGCACGTGAGCGGGGAGCTGCCCACGCTCGGCACGCTGCGGGTCTACGGAGAGGTCGCGGTGGGCGTCAACCTGGATCGGGCCGTCGCGCCCGCCGATCCGGTCCTCCTGGGACGCGATCAGCGCAGCCTGGGCTGGCTGGTCGCGCTCACCCAGGACCTCACCCGTCACGCCACCGTGGGCGTCCGCTATGACCAGTACGACCCGAACCGTGACGCGCTGGAGCTCTACGACGGCATCACGGTGGTCACCCGGCGGCGCTTCCAGACCGTCACGGCGGGTGTCGCGGCCAACCACTGGATGACGGAGGATGCCTGGGCGCGGTTCCTGGTGGAGTACGCCCACGAGAAGAACTCGCTCGGCCGAGACGCACGGGGTCGACCCGCGCCGATCGACAACGACACCCTGCGGCTGCGTGTCCAGGTGGCCCGATGACGCTGCTGCTGCTGCTCGGCTGTGCGCCCGAGGTGGCGCTCTTCGGCCCCGGGCTCCACCAGAACGTCCGTGTAGCGGATGCCCAGCTGCGGAGCGGTGGGATTCGGCCCGGCAAGGGTCCCGAGGTCAGCCAGGTCGTCAGGCCACAGCCCGAGGTCCTCCGCGGTGATGCGGGTGTCGGCCTCTCGGGACGGCTCGCACCCGGCGGGGTCGCGCTCTTGCTGCAGGCGAAGGGTGATCCCGACCACTGGGTCCTGCCTGCCGACGGCTACGACTTCGTCGTTCAGGACGAGCTGCTCTTCGGCACCCAGCTCGAGTTCTCCCACGCCATCCAGTCCGACAGCGTCACCCTGCGGCTCGCGGCGACCGACGACCGTGGCCGCGTGGGGCCGATCACCGAGAGGGTGTTCCAGCTGCTGCCCGACGCTCCTCCCGCGCAGCTGCTCGTCTCCCTGGCCTGGGATGCACCGGTGGACTTGGACCTGCACGTCGAGACACCGGACGGGATCGTGATCGGCGCCAAGAATCCGAACACCGTCGAGCCGGCTCCGGGGCAGGTGCTCACGCCCGAGGAGGCGGCCCAGGGGGGCTACCTCGAGCTCGACAGCAACGAGGGCTGCATCCTCGACAACCTGAACCGGGAGAACGTGCTGTGGTCGGTGCCCCCGGCGTCGGGGACGTACCGGATCTACGCCCACCTGTTCTCGCCCTGTGACGCCAGCTTCGCGAACATGGAGGTCACAGCACAGCTCGATGGCGAGCTGCTCGTTCGCGCGGCGGCCACGCAGTACGCCTTCGACAGCCGCGAGCACCCCCGGGATGGGCGCGCACCGGGCCTGCTGCTCGCGACGTTCAAAGTCCCGTGATCTGGGCGGTCGCCACGGCACTCGCCCAAGAGCCTGCACCCATCGAGGAGATCGTGGTCGAGGCCGACGCGGTCGCCCCTCGCGATGACGTGGCGGAGCAGGTCCTGGAGGGGGATGTCGCCGCGCGCATCCCCGGTGTCCAGGGTGACGCCGTGAAGGCGGTGCAGGTGCTCGGCGGTGTCGCCCGCACACCCACCGGAGGAGACGGGCTGGCGATCTGGGGCGCGGCACCCGCAGAGACGCGCCTGTACATCGACGACGTGCCTGTGCCGCGGCTCTTTCACCGGGGAGGACTCCGCTCGGTCCTCCCTACGCCGCTGGTGGAGCGCCTCACCGTGGTGCCCGGTGCCCCTGGCCCCCGCTACGGCAGAGGGCTCGGCGGCGTGGTGCAGGTGCGAACCGCAGCCCCCGAGCCCAGCTGGGGCGGGTCGGTGGCCGTCGACCCCATCGACGCTGCGGCGACGCTGCGCGCTCCGGGCCTGCAGGTGGGAGGGCGCACCGGGCTGCTCCCCCACACCCTCGGTCCCTGGGTGCCGGAGAGTGCTGTGCTGCCGGTGCCGGAGTCGTGGGATGCGCATGCCCGAGGCCGGGTGGAGCTCCCCAACGGCGACACGCTCTCACTGCTCGTGCTCGCCGTCGACGATCAGGTGGAGCGGAGGCTGCCAGCGGTGCTGCCGGACGACCGCTTCGTGGAGCGCAGCCGCAGTGGCTTCGGGCGGGTCGGCGCCCGCGTGGAGCGCTTCGAGGGAGACGTGGTGACCGTGTCTTCGGGCTGGGTGGGGGTCGATGGTGCCGGCACTCAGCTCGCGCTCGGCGACGCGAAGGTGCGCGAGCAGACCCGGGTGACCGCAGGGGGCATCTTGCTCTCTCAGGAGCGGACGCTGACCGACGCGGTGACCGTGTCGCTCGGCCTGGACGGTCAGGTGGGGCGCACCCGCATCGACCGCCGGGGTGCGCTGTCGCTACCGGCTCGCGAGGGCGATCGGCAGGTCCTCGGTCAGGGCCCCGGCGATCGGGTAGGAGTCGACACGTGGACCGTCCGGCAGGCCGCGCTCGGGAGCTTCGTCGGTGCAGCACTGCGGCCCGTGCCGTCCCTCACCCTCGAGCCGGGACTGCGCTTCGAGCCGACGATGCTGGACGGCGACCGGGTGCTGCCGGTTCGTCCCACCGAGCCTCCGGTGGGGTACACCGAGCTGGCGATCTTCACCGACCCGCGCCTGCAGCTCTCCGCGGAGCCCAGCCAGCGACTCCGCATCTACGCTGCGGGTGGGCGCGTGCATCAGCCGCCCGATCCGGCCGACCTGTCTCCGGTCTTTGGAAGCCCGGTGCTCCGTCCCTCGCGAGCGTGGCACGCCCTCGCGGGTGTCGTGGCGCGTCCCCTGTCGGGCCTCACCGCCGAGGTCGTGGGCTTCGGCACCTCCCTGCGTGACCTCGCTGTTCGCCCCGAGAGCCCGACGCCGCCGACCGCGGCGCTGCTCGCGTCCCGCGGCGAGGGGAGGACCCTCGGTGCACAGGGCACCCTCCGTGCGACAGCGGGCGCGCTCGAGACCTTTGTCACCTACACCTGGATGCGGGCCGAGCGGCGAGCGTCGGGCCGAGACCCCTGGCGGCTGTTCGATCGCGACCAGACCCACGGACTGCAGGCCGCCCTGGGCTGGACCCGGCGACGCTGGGAGCTCGGCACACGCCTCGGGCTCGCGAGTGGGCTGCCCTACACGCCGGTGGTGGACGCCGTGTTCGACGCACGCGGCCAGCGCTTCGACCCCCTCTTCGGACCCTACAACGCCGAGCGTCTGCCGCTCTACGTCGCTGTTGCGGTCCGGGCGGCCTGGATGCGCGACACCGCCTGGGGGCGGTACCGTGCCTGGGTGGATGTCCAGAATGCCACCAACCAGGCCAACCCCGAGGCCGTCTTCTACACCGCAGACTACGGTCGCGAGGGCCTCGTGCGGGGGCTGCCCATCCTGCCCGTGATCGGACTGGAGGTGGCCCGATGAGGTGGCCGTGGCTGCTGCTCGTCGGCTGTGTCCCCGAGCTTCCCTACGACGGGGGGCTCGTCGACACGCCTCGCGTCCTGGCGATTCGCGCTGATCCGGCCGAGGCGCGCCCGGGCACGCCGGTTCGCTACACCGCGCTCGTCGCGACCCCGGACGGGGAGGGGGCCGAGCCCGTGGAGTGGGCCTACTGCGTGACGCCGCGTCGGGCCGAGGAGCGGACGGCGGTCTCGGCGACCTGCCTCGCCGGGGAGGACCTCGAGCCCATCGGGTCCGACGCGGCCATCCTGGCGGACGCCTGTACGCGCTTCGGCCCGAACTCACCGCCGGTGGAGGGTGACGAGGCTCCGAGGCGGCCCTCCGATCCGGATGCGACGGGCGGGTACTACCTGCCGGTGCGTGCGAGCACCGCGGAGGCGAGCGCCTTCGGGGCCCAGCGCGTGCGCTGTGATCTCGCAGGTGCCACGCGCGACGTCTTCGACGCCTGGCAGGACCGCTACACCGACAACCTCAACCCGGTCATCGACCAGCTCGACGTGCCCATGAGCGTGGCTCCTGGCACCACCGTCGACCTCGGCGTCCAGTCCTCCAGCGCGGAGCCCTACGTCGTCTACGTCGCGGAGCGCTCCCGACTCCTGGACCGCACCGAGGACCTCACGGCGCACTGGTTCGTCACCGGCGGCACACTGCGCGACGGGCGCACGCCGCTCCGAGACGGATACGCCTCCACCCGCTGGACGGCCCCCGATGCGGGCGACGTGCACCTGTGGGTCGTCCTGCTGGACGACCGCGGGGGCGTCGACTGGGTGTCCACGACCGTTCGAATCAGCCTGGAAGACCGATGATCTCCTTGCTCCTCGCCGCCTGTACTGCCGCTCCTCCCGCTCCGCAGGAGACGCCGGTGCCGAGCACTATCGAGCCTCCCGTGCCGGAGGCATCAGCGCCGGCCGACCGAGTGATCACGCTCACCTACGCCGTGTCGGTGCCTGCGATCTCGGGTGGAGAGCTCGAGCTGTTCGTGCCGCTGCCGCGGAACAGCGCGGCCCAGGACGTCACGGCGGTGTCCGTCGAGGCGCCGCTCGCGGGGGTGACCTCGGAGGATGCGTGGGGCAATCGCTTCTGGCATGCCAGCCACGAGGGCGCGCACGACCCCTTCACCGTGGTGATCACCTCCACTGTGCGTCGCAGCACCGATGTCGCCACTGCGGGGGCGGCCGAGGCGAGGGATCTGACAGCGGACGAGCGGGAGGCGCAGGCCGCCTGGCTGGCCTCGACCGCACGGGTGCCTGTCGGCGCCGAGGTCGACATCCTCGCTCCCATCCTGGCAGAGCTTGGCGAGGCGGCGGGTGCGCCGGCGAGGGCGCGCGCGATCTACGACTGGGTCGTCGACCACGTCGAGTACAAGAAGACGGGCACGGGCTGGGGCAATGGCGACATCTACTGGGCCTGCCGTGAGCGCTACGGCAACTGCACCGACTTCCACACGCTGTTCCTGGCCCTCGCGCGAACACAGGGCATCCCGGGGCGGTTCGAGATGGGGCTGCCTGTGCCTCTCGATCGCGACGAGGGGCGCATCGGCGGCTACCACTGCTGGCTGCAGCTCTGGCTGCCGGGTGTGGGCTGGTTCCCGATCGACGCCTCCGAGGCGGCGAAGCATCCGGAGCAGCGTGAATCGCTCTTCGGCTCGCATCCTGCAGACCGCGTGCTGTACAGCGTCGGGCGGGGGCTGCGCCTGGGACCGTCGCACCAAGGTCCAGAGCTGAACTACTTCATCGATCCCTACGCGGAGCTGGACGGCGTGCCGCTGGAGGGGCTGAGCCGGGAGGTCTCGTTCCAAGTGACTGGAGGGTCGTCAGAGTGAAGAAGAGTCCCCCTTGGCAGTGTGTTGTCTGGATAGTCTGCGCGCATCACGGGTGGTCGGACGCTACAGAGTGGCGCCGAGGTGCTCCTCCGCGAGCGAGCGTCCATCGGTCGAGCTTGGAGAGGCCCGAATGGTCCATCTGAACCCTGCTGATCTCGCCGCCATCCGCAGTCATGGCGTCTCGGAGGAGCAGGTTCGGTGGGCCCTCGGTCGGCTTGCTCAGGGGAGACACCCTGTCCGGGTGGAGCGCGCGGCGACGCTCGGTGATGGCATCGACGCGCTCGACGAGGACGACCTCGTGCACTGGGCCACTGCCCGCGACCGCGGTGTGCTCGAGGCCCTCGTGCCTGCATCGGGAGCGGCTACTCGGATGTTCCGGGACGAGCTGACCGCGGCCGAGGTCGCCGCACTGCCGCTCGGGCCCGACCCGTCCAGCTGGGCTGGGCAGCCCAAGCTCCTCGTGCCGTTCCACCGTGCGGAGGATGGCACGGTCCGTCGTCCCCTCGAGGAGCACCGAGACGAGGCGCAGGCTCTCGGGTGCAGACGACTCCACCTCACCGTCTCATCGTCGCACATCGAGCGCGTGCGCGCCCTCGTCGGGGAGGCCGTCGGCTTGTCGACGCAGGCCCAGAGCACCGACCTTCCCGCGCTCGGAGCCGACGGCGAGCCCGTGCGCTCGGGAGGGACCCTCGTCCTGCGGCCGGGGGGCCATGGGGCCCTGCTGGCGAACGTCGAGGCCACCGGGGCGGCGGTCCTGCTGGTCAAGAACGTCGACAACGTGCTCCCCGAGGCCAACCGGGGTCCAGTGCTCCGCAGTCGACGGCTGCTCGCCGGTCGCCTGGTGCGTCTGCAGGAGCGAGCCCATGCTCTCCTGCGTGCGGGTGACCGCTCGGGCGCCGAGACCTTCTGCCGCGAGGTGCTCGCGTCGGCGGAGGAGGGGGAGGACGCGCTGGCGCGACTCGACAGGCCCTTCCGGGTGTGTGGCATGGTCCGGGCGAGCGGTGCTGTCGGTGGGGGGCCCTGCTGGGTCGACGGTGCGCTGCGCATCGTCGAGGGGGTCGAGCTGGACGGTCCGGTGCCTGGCGCGACCCACTTCAACCCGGTGGACATGGCGCTCGGGCTTCGGAACCACCGTGGTGAGCCCTTTGTCCTCGCGGACTTCGTCGACCGGGAGGCCGTGCTGGTCACCCGCAAGCAGGTGGCTGGGGTCGACGCCGCCGTGCTCGAGTGGCCTGGGCTGTGGAATGGCTCGATGTCGGGCTGGAACACGGTCTTCGTCGAGGTCCCGGCCGAGACCTTCGCGCCGGTGAAGTCCG
>PKDJ01000342.1 GCA_002862545.1 Pseudomonadota bacterium | reverse complement strand
CTCGGAGGGCAGTAGAGACAGGGTCAGCACTGGAAGGATGACGAGCAGCTTGCGCATTGTAGACTCCCGTAAACAGGCACCCGAACTGTAGCGGAGCGCTCGAGAGGCCGTGGTCAGGAGCAGGTCAGGCCTCGTCTATCAGGGAGCGACCTCCGACAGCAGCAAGTAGGCCACGCCGACATCCTCACCGATCGTGTCGGCGTCCGGAGCGCCGACCACCAGATCCTTGTCGCGGTCACCGTCGACATCTCCGACGACGGCGATGCTCGTGCCGAGGCGGTCCGCGAAGCCCGTTCCGACCACCAGGCCATCGGCCTCTCCGGCGGAGTACCGACCCTCGCCCGGGTCATCGAAGAGGTAGAGCGCCCCGCTGGTGATTCCGACCTCGTCGGGCGCTCCGAAGAGCACCTCGACATCGCCGTCGTTGTCGAGATCGGCCACCGCCACGGAGGTGCCGGCGTACTGGTCGGGTCGCAGACCGAAGAAGCGCGTGCGTGCCAGCGAGGTGGCGGGCGCATCGATGAGATCGTCGCCATAGACCACGTAGATCGTGCCGTGGTTGACCAGCAGCTCGTTCTCCTCGTCTCCCGGGGCGCTGAAGATGAGATCGACCCGGCCGTCTCCGTCGAGGTCACCGATCCCGATGGTGTCACGAGCCCCCACGCCATCCGCAGCATCGACACCCGTGATGCTGTAGTCCGCATCCTGCAGTGAGCCGCTGCCGAGCGGTCCGAGCACGATGTCGATCACACCGGCGTTGGAGGCCGGTCCAGCACCGAGGGCACCGACCGCGAGATCGGGCACGCCATCCCCGCTCAGATCGCCGAGAGCAAGGGCCGAGCCCGCGTAGGCGCCGTCCCCGTGACCGGCGAGCGACACCGCCGCAGACGACGTATCGAGGTCGCCCGAGAGGGGCCCCTCGAGCAGCCACACGCCCCCGCTCGTGTCTCCTCCTGGCGCGTTCCGCCCTCCGAGGAGGAGGTCGTCCACGCCGTTCCCCGTGAGGTCGGGCGCGGGCACCACGGCCGCACAGACCTGCTGCCCCGGCGTACCGTGCACCCTCGCTGCAGCCACCGACTCGACGCTGGTGTCACCCCGCCAGCGCTCGCCGCCCGGGAGAACCCACGCGACACCTGCGTCGTCTCCGAAGAGACTGGCTCCGGATGCACACACGACGAAGTCGTCCGCACCATCTCCCGTGACGTCGCCGACGCCGGACATGGCTCTCGGCGCATCTCCCTCCCCGAAGGCAAAGGTCGCCACGACGGGAGCATCGAAGCGCGCCGAGCCATAGACCAGGTCTACCCAGGTCTCCCCAGTGGCTCCCGGCTCATCACCGCTCCGAGCGAAGGCGAAGTCGGCCAGTCCATCGCCGTCGACATCCCCGGCCGCCGCGACGACGCCGTAGCGGTCGTCGGGTGCCCGACCGCTCAGCTCGAGGGCCGCCTCGCTGGTGGCCGTGACGAACCAGTCGACGGCAGGCGGAACGTCGGTGAAGCCGTCCGTGTCGGTGTCCGTGTCGGTGTCGACATCCGTGTCGGCGTCGGCATCGGTGTCCGTGTCCGCGCCCACGGTCAGCCCCGAGTCGCGCGGCTTGTCATCGCGCTGGACCCCTCCGCAGGCCAGCACGGAGACCAGGAGGAGGGCGAGACTCACGAGACGACTCCAGCACAAGCTGTCCGGACACTATTGCATCACAGCCCTGGTCGGTGTCGAGGGCTTGCCAGCAAGTCTCGGGAGCGGACGCTGGCGTGCTCCGAGAGCGCTGCGACCACCCGCGGCAGCACCTCTCCAGCAACCCCCTCGACGCGTACCTGTGCCAGCGCATCTCCGCGTGACTCGCCCAGGTTGACGATGCCGATCGGGAGCCCGAGCGCCGCGGCCCGCTTCACGAAGCGGAAGCCACTGAACACAGCCAGGGAGGTGCCGACCACCAGCAGAGCTTCCGCCTCCTCCACCATCGAGTAAGCCTGTGCCACGCGCTCTCGCGGCACGCCCTCACCGAAGAACACCACATGCGGCTTGAGTGGCCCGCCGCACCTCTCGCAGCCTGGAACCACGAAGCCCTTGGCCGGCTCCACCTCTGCGTCGCCATCCGGAGCCAGCTCGGCGCTCGTAGGCCCGGCCGGGTTGAGCGCCAGCAGGCGGCGCTGGAGCGACTCCCGATCGACGATCGCCCGACAGCCCAGACACACGACCTCCGCCAGAGCGCCGTGCAGCTCGACGACAGCCCGACTGCCCGCCGCGAGGTGCAGGCGGTCGACGTTCTGGGTGATCAGACCCGTGGTCAGGCCCGCCCGCTCGAGCTCCGCGAGCGCCTTGTGGGCCGCGTTGGGACGTGCCTCACGAATCCGCGGCCAGCCGACCAGCGAGCGTGCCCAGTACCGACGACGCGCCTCGTGATCACCCCGAAAGGCATTGAAGCGAATGGGATTTCGCGCGCGGCGCCGCGTCTCAGGCCCGCGGTAGTCCGGAATGCCGGACTCCGTGCTCACACCGGCCCCGGTGAGCACGGCGAGCCGTCGACCCGCCAGCAGCTCGATCAGCGCCCGCTCACTCACGCCGGACCTCCACGAGACTCCGCGTCGGTACTACCTGCGTGCTCACCATGCCGTCTGGCCAGACCACGGTCAGCTCGGTCTCCGACGCCTCGCCGAGCCCCAGCCACGCCTCGGGGGGAGCCCCCGTGAACAGCGACGTAGAGCCTGCACCGACCCAGCGAGTGCGCGTGAGGCCACCGACGGTCGCCCTCACCTCGGCCCCCACCGCGTGGGTGTTCGGCCCAGACATCCGCAGCCGCACACCGAGCCCTGCTGCCTCACCACACCGCGCTCGGTACAGCAGATCGGGCGCATCGAGCTGACGCTTCACCATGTCCAGCCAGCCGTCGCCGTCGACATCCGCCACCAGGAGCCCTCGGCCCGCGTCATAGCTGTCGAATCCCCAGGCCTCCGCAGCGTCCGCATACGCTCCGTCTTCGGCCACGAAGAGGGCATCGAAGTACCAGTCCTCCTCGGGCTGCGACTGGCTCGCCACCGGGAAGGTGTCCCAGTAGCCGTAGACCATGGGCACATCGAGGTCGCCGTCGTGGTCGAGGTCGACCAAGTCCGTGCCCCAGCCGAAGTACTGCCCGCGGTTCGAATCGTGGACGAGCCCGCGCGCGCGCGCCACGTCGATCCACTGCACCCCGAGCGACGACGGACCGGGCTCCGACTCGCGGAGCTCGGGCCACGCGAAGGTGGTCTGGACGAAGTCGGGCGCTCCGTCGTGGTCGATGTCACCCACACCTTGGCCCATACTGTCGTACCCCGGGAAGAACGACACGCCCGGCGCGTCCACGAAGGTTCCGCCGCGGTTGTGGAGCACGAGCGACGGTGCGATCGAGGCGTTGTCGTTCAGCACGAGCAGCTCGGGCAGGCGGTCGTGGTCGATGTCCTGCCACGCGAGGAGGAAGGTCCAGCCCTCTCCCCAGCCGGCGATGCGCTCCGAGACATCGGTGAACGTCCCGTCCCCGTTCCCGAGGTAGAGGCGAGACGGCTGACCGCGATCGACGCCGAACCAGGGTGTCTCTCCATAGTTTCCGATCGCGAGATCGAGAACCCCATCCCCGTCGGCATCGGCGAGCGCTGCCGAGACCGTCCACATGGCCTCGTCGCGCAGGCCACTGCCCTCCGTGGCGTCGACGAAGACGCCACCGTCGTTGCGCAGGAGACGGTTGCGGGCCTCCCAGCGCGTGACGAGGAGGTCGAGATCGCCGTCACCGTCCACGTCCGCCGGGGTAGCCCCCACCGCCATGGACAGGTCGGCCTCGGGGACGCGGTCGATCACGGCGAGGGTCGTGCCGTCCCACTCTCGCCACTCCAGTCCAGACTCGGTCGCGATCACGACCTCGAAGGCCCCATCGCCGTCGAAGTCGCCTCCAGCCAGCCCGCCTCCCCAGACGTGCCGCGTGGAGACCGGATGCGAACCGAGTGGAATCACCTCCAGCGGCCCCTCGGAGACTCGGAGGCCAGGCTCTGCACAGGGGACTGGCTGCACGTCGAAGACCGCGGCAGCATTCGGCAGGGGAGCCGGTTGACCTGTGTCGGCGGTCTCCCCCGTGTCGGCGATCTCCCCCGTGTCGGGCGGGCCCCCGGTCGTCGGAGTCGACCCCGAGGGGGTGCTCGGCGTCGAATCGAGGGTGACGGGGCAGCAGCTGCCACTGTCGAGCCCCTGCGATGAGGTCGGCCCGCGACGATCACGCCCCTCGGGGTCACTGACGGACCCGCAAGCGAGGACCCCCAGCATCCAGAGCATCGGCATCGCTCCTCCCACCTCAGGAGGGTAGCCGACGAGGCTCCAGCACCCCACGAGAACTCAGCGCACGCTCAGGGAACGGCCTCGAGGATCACATCGTCGACGCCGAACAACCAGGCCAAGAGCGCGACGCGCATCCAGACGCCGTTCCGCTCCTGGTGCCAGTAGCCGACGCGAGGATCATTCAGCTCGTCGATCGCCGGATCGATCTCGTCGCGCTTCGGCAGCGGGTGCAGGAGCACCGCATGGTCGGCAAGCTGGTCGAGGTGACTGCGCTCGAACCGGAAGTCGGGATGTGCAGCAACATGCCCGTCGGTCTTCGGACCGTCCCACTCGTCCTGAATGCGGGTCATGTAGACCGCATCCGCTCCCGAGAGCCCGTCGGCGAGAGTCGGAACGCGCTCCCAGTCCACGCCCGCTGCGTCGAGCTGCGCGGTGATGTCGGGCAGCATCTGGTAGGCCTCTGGCGCGGCGAAGCGGAGCTTCAGCCCTGGGTAGAGACGTGCCAGCTGTGCCAGGCTCCGCGCGGTGCGCCCCCGGCGCAGATCGCCAACGAGCAACAGCGTGCGCCCCTCGAGCGAGCCGAGGTGGCGCTGCAGCGTGTAGACATCGAGAAGGGCCTGGGTGGGATGGTGCTTGGAGCCCGATCCTCCGCTGATGATCGGAATCGGCACCTCACGCTTGCCGGCACGGAGGCGACGGTGCGCGCGCGACGCAGCCCAGAAAGCGGTCGCCGCAGCATCCTCGTCAGGGTGCCGCATCACGATGACGTCGACGTAGCTGATGTAGGTTCGGATGCTGTCGATCAGCGATTCGCCCTTGGACATGGAGCTGCGACCCACATCGCGCACGCTGACTCGCTCGAAGCCGAGGGCCGCCTGCGCCGTGTTGAAGCTCATGAAGGTGCGCGAGCTCGGCTGCGCGAAGAAGTTCAGCGCCATCCGATTCGGGATTCGCCCACCGAGGAAGGTGGCTCCGTGCTGAGTGCGGTGCAGGCTGCGCGCGGCCTCGGCCACTGCACAGAGGCGATCCAGCGTCGCACGCTCGAACTGCGAAGCGTAGAGCACGGCCCGATCACCGATCAGGGGTACCTGCTCGGCCTCGGGGAGCGCGAGGAAGGCGTCCAGGGAGAGATCCATCACAGCCCCCTTGAGGCGTGTTGAGGGCTACTCGGCAAGCTTCTCGCGGATCCAGGCCAGCTCGGGACCTTCACCGTGGTCGGCGACCGCTTTGTCGAGGATCGCGGCCGCATCACCACCCCCATCGGCCGCGAGCGCCGCCTCGACCGCCGCGACATGACGCCCCATGCGCTGCGCCCAGTCGCTGTGAGCCGCCGCCAAGACCCAGTACCCGGACTCGCCGAGACCGGCCTGCGCCTCGAGCGCCGCCTTCGCACCCTCGGCATTTCCGGCACGGTACTCCGCCAGGGCACGCACGACGTGCAGATCTCGGCCCTTCGGATGATGGCCGACGGCCGCGTTGAGGAGGTTCACGGCACTCTCGGGCTTGTCTTCCTCCATGCGGAGGTAGGCCACGGCCAGATCACCAGCAGCTGCATCGTCGAGCTGTGCAGCGTGGAGTGCCGCCGTCTTCCAGTCGCGGAGAGCCACGGCCCGCCAGCCCTCGACACGGTCGCGGATGCCCTCGCTGCCATCGGTCTCGCAGGACGCCCAGGCCTCCTTCGCGGCCTCCTCGTCAGGCTTCGCGACCGCGACCCGCGCGCGGTAGCAGGCCACGTCGCCCTCCTCGAGGTGCTCGGCGGCCTCGTCGATCGCCTTGCCGGCCTCGTCATAGCGCCCGAGGGTCAGCAGGATGTCGACCTCGTTCCAGCGGTGGGTCCAGCTCTTCTCGCTGCGGCTCTGGAGCTCCTTGAGCGTGACGAGGGCCGTCTCGAAGTCACGCGCCTCGGTCGCGGCCAGGAGCTTGCGGGACCAGGAATCCATCATGGCCGGGAAGAGCTCGGTGAGGTGCTGTGCGACGGCTTGGGCGCCATCGTGATGCCCGGCATTCGCGAGCGCGACCGTCAGCTCCGAGAGGCAGACGCCACAGCCAGGCTGGAGCCCCATGAGCTCGAGGTACATGGGCACGGCTTCGTCGTACTTCTTGCCCTTGAGCTTGGTGCGGGCGCGGCCACGGAGCGACTGCACGTCCGAGCCCTTCGGCTCCCACCGCGGCTTCTTCGCTTCGGCCAGCGCGGGGGCGACATCGACATCCTCCGCGGAGGCCGATGGAACAGCCATGAGCAGGACACCGAGCAGCACGTTGACCATGATTCACTCCGTCGATCGTGCTCGTTTCACCCGGAGGCGCGGGCCGCGCAAGCACCGTCCAACACCTAGCGCACACGTGCTCTTCTACCCGGCGAGCCATCCACCCTTCTGCCGCTTGGTGAGGTCGGCCAGCACCTTGGCGGCGCGCTCGTGCCCGATCCTGCCCCGGGTCAGGTCGCGCATCACCCGACGCGCCCGTCTCCTCCGGAGGATGGCGTCGAAGGGGTCGAGCAAGCGCTCGACCAACACCAACAACGAGCGCCGCAGCCAGCCTCCTCGGACGATGCTCCGTGCGGCGAGCAGCTCGTCTCGACGACGACGCACCTCGGCCTCCAGCGCCCGCAGACCGACGAAGATCTCCGTCTGTTCACGCAGATCCTCCAGTGAATCCAGCACAGCGTCGCAGTGCAGTACACAGGTCAACGAGCTCACCGTGAGGCCATCGAGGAGCACGGGCATGGCATCGCGACGAGCGCTTCGAAGCGCTGAGAGCTCCTCGTGGAGCGTGCGCCAGCGCACCCACTGGTAGGCGAAGTCCAGTCCTGTGCCCTTGATGTTCTGGCATCCCAGCAACCGAACATGAGCCCCAGGCGGGGCTGCCCGAACGGCCACGTCGATGATCCGATCGCCCGAGATCGTCGAGTCCGAGACCACGATCAGGCTCGCCTGCACCAGGTCCGCATAGAGTCGACGTGCCTCGTCCTCGGACCCCCGCAGGGCTGCCTCGTGGGCGAGGCGACGTGCGAATGCAGCCACCAGGTGCTCCGCGAGCCCTGCACCCATCGGACCACAGGCCCGCTCCAGCGCCTCGGCTGCCCCACGCTTCGACTCGGCCATCCCGAGAGCCGCCGCCCAGCTCGGAGGGCTGCGGGGCACGGCACGGCAGGCATCGAGCCACTCCAGCCTCACGAACGACGGAGCTCCGAGGCGCGCGGCACACCGATCTCCCAGCGCACCCGGCTCGACGGGCCGCAGGTGACGGAAGAGAGTGGACCGCGCCTCCAGGCTGGTCCAGTCGACGGCGTCGAGTCGCGCCTGAACCGCCTCTGCGAGAAAGTTGGTGAAGCCGCGGAGGTTCGTACCGATCAGGACGTGACGGTTCGCCGGCGCGTCCTCGGCGAGGATCCTCGCAAACACGCGACTCCTCGGCACCCGGTCCTGGCGGTTGTTGACCACCGTCACCTGAAACTGGTCGGGCTCGGACTGCTCATCGCGGTCGGCAAAGCCCGCATAGGCCCAGTTGTGCCTGAACGAGAGCGTGTCGTTCGCGCTCATGCCGTTCACGAACGTCACCTGTCGCCCGAGGTAGCTGACCATGGGGTACGCGATGAGCGCTCCGAGGTCTGGAACCGCGTTGTCGGCCATCAGCCCGATAGCCTCCACCCGCTCGATGCCGAGTCGCTCCGCCACAGCCGCCGTGAGCGACACGTTTGAGGGATGCTCCCGATACGGCATCCGCGCCAGCAGGTCGGACGGGACCAGCTCCCGCTCGCCGAGCGAGACGGCCTCACAGGAGGCCCCCCGACGTGTCGCCAGCTCGCGAAGCACGGGCAACATGTTGCGCTCGGTCGTGAGCACGTGGCCGCTCGGCGGTGCGAACCGCCCGAGGACCGCAGCGACATCTCCGCCAGTCGGCCCCTGGATGTCCTCGTGGTCTGGGTACGCATTCGTCAGCGTGGCGAGGTCGTCACGCATCCAGCCACCCTGGAGGATGTCCACGTAGCGGGGGTTCAGAGCCATGCACTCCCACAGGACGACCCTCGCGCCGAGCTTGGGCGCCAAGCGCACCACGTCCGCCTGCTCCCAGATGGTCGCCTTGTCGAAGGGGCGGAAGATGAACATCTCGAGAGCCCGGCCCCCGGGAGGACCTCGCAGGAGGATGGCCTCGGTGCCGGTCGTCTTCGACATCACCGGCAGGCCGAGTCCCTGAAACAGCGCGGCCTTCATGCGCTCGGTGCCACTCTTGCCGCGCGTGCCCCACCCGCCGATCACCAGCGGGATCTGGGCCCGGGCACGAGACAGCCGCCAGCGCACCCAGACCAGCTGCCCGAACAGCAGGCTCGTCAGGAGCACACACAGGGCTGTGAGGTGAGCGAGGGTGTTGGTGGAGGTCGACACCAGCCACGTCAGCAGGGGCCAGAGCGAGACAGAGACGCGCCCGTCCTGCCTGGTGACGAACCCGAGCCGCCCCAGCGTGTCGTAGAACTGCGGGACTGCACCGCCATCCAGAGCATTGCGGCGAAGCTGGTCAAACCCAGCGTACGACCAGGTGAGACGAAGCCTCGCCCACAGGCGCCGCCCCAGCCCTCTGGGACGCTCCACAGTGGTCGTCCCTCCCGGATGGACGACCGTGACGGTGCCCCACCGCAGGCTGTCGAGGTAGTCGTCCACCATCGGAACCGCAGGGACCCACGAGTCGTGACCGTCCACCAGGACTCGCTCGCCGGGCACACCCGTCGGACTCGCCTCGCCGAGCCCGAGGGGAGGCACGCGAAGCGCTCCGAGGTCGAGACGGCCGACCACCTGATCGACGACCTCAAGAAGCTGGCCAACGCCGTGGACGCGCCGCTCTATGACGAGCAGGAGGCGCATATCCGCCTGGAGATTGACAGATTGCAGCGCGAGGGGGCACGTAACGAGTTCATGAGGGCAGCCAACCAGCTGCCCGGCTCGAGCGGGGAGGGACTCGCGGCACTGGTCTCGCGCTGGGGGCGGCACGACGTGGCGTCGCGCGTGCTCTCGCAGCCCGACTTTCTGGAGCACCGCACGCAGCCGCTGGTGCAGTCGGCGCTGCAGGAGGCGCTGCTGCGCGTGACGGACCGCTCCTTTGACGTGCGCATCATCGGCCTGCTCCTGATGAACGGCGCCAAGCTCCGTGAGCTCAACCTGGCCCAGC
>PKDJ01000013.1 GCA_002862545.1 Pseudomonadota bacterium | reverse complement strand
GCCTCGAGCGGCTCGACGCCCTCGGTCACGAGGCAGCACGCGCCGGCTGTGCCGGCACGACCGAGGCCCCCCATGCAGTGGAACACCACGCGCCTGTCCTCCGCCCGCCAGCTGCGCACGCTCGCCTGGAGCTGGGCCATCGCCTCGGGGGAGGGCACACCGCCGTCCTGGACCGGCATGCGGTGGAGCTGAATGCCGTGGGCGGCGGCGCGCTCCGGAAGGGCTGCAATCTGCAGGGCATGCAGCTCGTGGTCTTCGACCAAGCACACGAGGTCGTCGACGCCGTGGACCCGCGCCAGGCGGTCGAGGTCGACCTCGAGGCTGCGGCGCCACTTGCCCGACAGGCCGGTCGCCTGGACCTTGCCCGGAGCGAAGGTCAGACCGAAGGCGGGACCGCCGGGGGCCTCGACCCAGTCGACCCGGAGTGGGTGGCTTCTCGATGTGCGGCCCTCGGCCTCCGCGGGTCGGTCGCCACAGCGTGCGACCACAGCGCGCGCGGTGGGGCTCGAGCTGCCGTAGCTGACGATCCGCACGTCGACGCCCGGGACGCGCTCGACGGCCCTGACGATGGCGTCCTCGATCCAGGAGGAGGCGTTGCCGAAGACGCCACCGCCGAGGAGCGTGAGGTACGCGGGCTCGGCCTGCCAGATGCGGGCCGCGCGCAGGGTGGCCTCGTAGGATGCCTCGAGGATCAGGCGTGCGAAGGGCTCCCAGAGGTGTGCTGGAGGGCGTCCGTAGGCGACGGGCAGCGCTGAGCCGTAGACCTGGGTGACGCTGTGTTCGGTGCCGAGGACCTGCACATCGTGCTGGATCCCGATGCGCAGCAGGCCGCGCAGGCGGTCGCGCTCCGCCTCATCGGCGTCTGCCAGTCGCGCGTTCAGGGTGTGCAGCCCGTCCTCGCTCGCGAGGGCGTAGCCGTTCTGCATGTCCCACAGACCGGGGCCTAGCTCGCGCTCGAGGTCAGCGAGGCAGTCGATCTGGCGGTCTGCGGTCTGGCCGGTCTGACCGTCGACGTCCGCGAAGTAGTTGCGGTAGATCGTGCCACCGCCGCAGGCGATGGCGCAGGCGGGCCCCTGGGTCTTGTCGTGGCTGTAGCCGCCCACGCCGGCCTCGGGCGTCACCCGTGGGCTCACCATCTCCAGCAGGTTGAACTGTGAGGCGGCCTGGAAGAGGGCGCCCGCCGCGCTCTGCTCACGGTGAAGCGCGCCCACGTCGCCGACGATCTCGGACACACGGCTTGGGCCTCCCGTGTGGGGGCGGTCGAGTGCGCGCAGCTCGTGGAGGCTGGGAACGGAGAGCCTTCCGCAGCCGATGCGCGCGCCGTTGACTGTGGAGTGGAGGGTCGTGCCCTCGAGGCGGAGCAGCGAACGAACTTGCTCGGGGCTCTCCTCGACGAAGCCCATGGTGGATGCGAACCACATCTGTACAGCTCCTGCAGGCGTGAGCGCTGCGATGATGCCATGCGCCGACTCGGAGGCGCTCGGGAGGGCTCAGCCGACCAACTGCTGGAGGGGAAGGTCGACGCGCATCTCCACGACGCTCTCGTCGAGGTTCTGCGCCGCGAGGCTTCCACGCACCTGGCGAGTGAGGGAGCGCACCAGCTGGAGCCCGAGCGAGTTCTCGCGGGTGAAGTCTTCGGTGCGCACGCTGCTGTGGTTTCGGACCATCAGTGCGAGGCGATCACCTGTGCGCTCCACGACGACCTGTACGTCCCAGTCCAGGCCCGGCGTGCCGTACTTGAGAGCGTTCGTGATCAGCTCGTTCAAGATCAAGGCGAGGGGCACGGCCTCCTGAGTTCTCACGATGCAGGGCGCGATGTCCATGTCGATGCGTCGGTGCTGCCCCAAGGTGCGCTCGACCTGCTGGATGAGCTCCATTGCGTAGTCGCGGAGCTGCAGCGCCGCGAGGTTGTCCATGCCGTAGAGCCGCTCGTGGACCATGGCGATGGCCTGGACACGGGCCTGGCCGACCTTCAGCGCATCCCGTCCGTCGGCGCTGGGGACGACATGGCTCTGCATCGACAGCATGCTGCTGACGATCTGGAGGTTGTTCTTGACGCGGTGGTGGATCTCGCGGAGGAGAGTCTCTTTCTCGGCCAGCAGGCTGTGTACTTCGAAGCTCTCGGTGACGACGCTGAGCGCTGGGGCGATGTTGGCGAACACGCGCTGTACATCGAACGGCCAGCCCTCGGGCTCGTGCGTCAGGGCGGTGAGGATGTGCACGAGCCCGCGTCGGGTGCGGAGCGGGTAGGCCATGTACTCGGTGGCCCCCTCGCTGAACCGACTCTGGAGAAAGGGAAACCTCCGGATCTGTCCGTGATTTGCCGCCCTGACGTGCAGGGGCTCGAGACGAGTCATGACGTGATGGATCGGACTCTGGAGGTGCTCCTCGGACTCAAGAAAGCCATGGGCTCGACGAATGTGTCGGACCTCGTCGGGGCTCTCCTCGTGCCAGAGGTAGTGGACGCCGTCGACGAGGTCACGGGTGGGGAGGACAGCGAGCGAGATGCGTGGCGATGCCAGGAGCCGTCCCAGCTGCTGTCCTGCGTGCAGGAAGGCAACGTCGAGAGACGGGTGGCTCGGGGCTCCGTCGATCAGCCAGTCGCGGAGCTGTAGGCTCTGCTGCAGTGGTGTACTCGGACTCAATGGAGCCGCTTCCTCGGTGCACTCCACCCAGTATACGGGGGTGGGAGCGAGAACTCTCACATTCGGACTGTCACTCTGCGTCGAGCAGCGCCTCGATGATCACGTCGTCCCTCGCAAATACGCCTCTCTGCTCCCACGTGATCCGGCCGTCGCTCCCGATGACCGTATAGCTCCACTGTGGCTGGCCCGTCGGTGAGCCCCAGGTCGTGACCCACGCACGGTCGGGGTCGGCGAGTGCTATCCAGTCTTCACCCAGTCCAAGCTCCGTGATCCACAGATCGGCGCGGTCCGGCGTCGTCGGCTCGAACTCCACATCCTCGATCAGGACGTTCAGGATGACGATGTCGGAGGGGGCCTCGGTGTACAGCCACTCGGAGAGTCCCTGAACCAGGGACAGGCAGCCGCCTCACCACTCGGCGGTGCCGACCACCGCCACGCGCAGGCCGGGGTAGTCGGAGAGCCGAACGGTCTCGGCGTTCCGATCGGGCAGCGCGAAGTCTGGAGGGCACTCGCCGATGTCGAAGCCCGTGACACAGCCGGGCGTCGAGGTGGAGGGGGCCGTCGAGGTGCCGCTCTGGCCGGTGTCACCCGTGTCTCCGCTGGCGCTGGTCGAGCCTGTGGAGTCGCTCGGGCTGCTCGAGGCCGTGCCCGTGTCGACGACTCCAGTGGTGCCGGTGTCCATCGTCGCTGGGGGGGTGGCCTCCGTCGTCGTCGTGGAGGCGTCGGACGGGGTGCTCTGGGTACCGGTCTGAGCCTCACCGGGGCGGGCCTGGTAGGGCTCTGCGGTGTCGAGTGTCGGCTCGGCTGGCTGACAGGCCAGCAGGGCGGCGGCGATGACCATGTGCTCCTCCCGCTAGAGGTCTAGTCGCCAGCTGCGGATCGGCTGCCAGTACGGCGTCCCGCGACCGGGCGGGCGTACGCGGCGACGACACACGCCGCGAGAGTGTCGCCATCCAGTGGAGCGACGGCAGGGCTGTGCCACCGTGGTGTCAGGCGCCGAGACGGTAGTCGCGAACAGGGCTCTGCTCGTTACTCTCGACGGCGGCGCACCCAGAGCAGACCAAAGACGAGCAGGGGAAGTGAGGGCGCTGGACCGCCTGCCGTCGTGCAGGTACAGCCTCCCACGTCCTCCGGCTTCTCCTCCGTCTCTTCGACGTCGCAGTCCTCGTCCCGCACCCCGTCGCAGTCGTTGTCGACTCCGTCGCAGTCCTCGACGGCCTCGGGGTTCACCCAGCCATCGAGGTCATCGCAGTCGCCCTCCTCGACGGTCCAGCCATCGGCGTCGAGATCGGCGAGACCCTCATCGACGAGCCCGTCGCAGTCATCGTCGATCCCGTTCGCGACCTCGGTCGCCCCGGGCGCAACCAGCGGGTCGGTGTCGTCGCAGTCTCCGCCGAGCGGTGTCACACCGTCGCCGTCGTCGTCGCCGGCCTCGGTGCCCTCGTCGATGGCGCCGTCGCAGTCGTCGTCGATGCCGTTCACCCGCTCGTCGGCGTCCGGTCCTCGGTTGGGGTTGGTGTCGTCGCAGTCGCCGTCGGCCTCGCTGTAGCCGTCGCCGTCGTCGTCAGACCAGGTGGTGTCTTCGTCGATCTCGCCGTCGCAGTCGTCGTCGATGCCGTTGGGGAGCTCCTCGGCAGCCGGGTGCACGTCGGGGTCCGAGGGGGCGCAGTCCCCGCCGTCCTCGGTGAAGCCATCGCCGTCGGGGTCGTTCGTCCCGTCGTCGGCGAGCCCGTCGCAGTCGTCATCGATGCCGTTGTCGGGCAGCTCCGGCATGTCGGGGTGGATGTCCGGATTGCCGTCGTGGCAGTCGCCAGTGAGCTCCGTGAAGCCATCACCGTCGTCATCGACGCACTCGGTGCCCTCGTCGACCACGCCGTCACAGTCCTCGTCGCGGCCGTCACAGGTCTCTGGGGCCGAGGGGTGCACGCCAGCGTCGGTGTCGTCGCAGTCACCGCCGAGCTCCGTGAAGCCGTCCCCGTCGTCGTCGTAGTGCTCGGTGGTCTCGTCGACGCGACCATCGCAGCTCTCGTCGACGCCGTCGGCGCTCTCCGGGGCCCCAGGGTAGACCGCTGGATCGGTGTCGAAGCAGTCGCCGTCGCAGCTCGAGTGTCCATCGCGGTCGTCGTCGCGCAGGTTGAGCGCAGGGTCGGTGTCGTCGCAGTCGTCGCACTCCCAGGCGAGGTCGCCGTCTGCGTCTTCCTCGAAGGCGACGAAGCGGCACGGGTCGCAGCCGTCTGGCTGGCCGTCCCCGTCGACGTCGCGGCGGTCGTCGAAGCCGGGGCAGGCGTCGCAGGCGTCGGGTGTGTCGTCGGCGTCCGTGTCGACGTCCGGGCCGAAGCAGGGGTCACAGGCGTCTGGCACGCCGTCCGCGTCGACATCGACCGTGTCGTCGCCGCCGGGGCAGAGGTCGCAGCCGTCGGGGACACCGTCGCCATCCGTGTCGCGTAGGTCGTCGGAGCCCGGGCAGAGGTCGCAGCCGTTGGGCACGCCGTCGATGTCCGTGTCGAGGCGATCGTCGAAGCCGGGGCAGGCATCGCAGCCGTCGGGAACCCGGTCGGCATCGGCGTCGAGGTCGTCGTCGAAGCCGGGGCAGATGTCGCAGGCGTCGGGGGTCTCGTCGCGATCGGTGTCGAGCCCGTCGTCGCTGCCGGGGCAGGCGTCACAGGCGTCAGGCACTCCGTCGGCGTTGCCGTCGAGGCGGTCGTCTCCGCCCGGGCAGGCATCGCAGGCGTCGGGGGCGCCGTCTGCGTCGGTGTCGAGCGCGTCGTCGAAGCCGTCGCAGAGGTCGCAGTCGTCAGGCGTGCCGTCGCCGTCGGCGTCGAGCCGGTCGTCGAAGCCGACGCAGCGGTCGCAGGCGTCGGGGATGCCGTCGCCGTCACCGTCGGCTTCGTCGTCCGCGCCGTCGCAGAGGTCGCATGCATCGGGGACGCCGTCGAGGTCGGCGTCGAGGGCATCGTCGGCGCCCTCGCAGCGATCACAGCCGTCGGCCACGCCGTCGCCGTCGCTGTCTAGCGCATCGTCTCCGCCAGGGCAGAGGTCGCAGCCGTCTGGGACGCCGTCGCCATCGCTGTCGCCGCCGTCGTCGACGCCGTCGCACACGTCGCAGGCGTTGGGCACCCCGTCACCGTCGGCGTCGAGCGTGTCGTCGCCCCCTGGGCAGATGTCGCAGGCATCGGGCACCCCGTCACCGTCGGCGTCGAGGGTGTCGTCCTCGCCGGGGCAGGCATCGCAGGCATCCGGTGCGCCGTCGAGGTCGGCGTCGAGGCGGTCGTCCTCGCCTGGGCAGCGGTCACAGGCGTCGGGCGTCTCGTCGGCGTCGGCGTCGAGGCGGTCGTCGCCGCCGGGGCAGACATCGCAGGCATCGGGCGCCTCATCGGCGTCGGCGTCGAGTCGATCGTCGGCCTCTGGGCAGGCGTCACAGTCGTCAGGCACGCCGTCGAGGTCGGCGTCGAGGCGGTCGTCGAAGCCGGGGCAGAGGTCGCAGGCGTCGGGGCTGCCGTCGAGGTCGGCGTCGAGGCGGTCGTCTTCGCCGAGGCAGAGATCACAGCCGTCGGGGATCCCGTCGAGATCCGCGTCGAGGGAGTCGTCGAGGCCGGGGCAGAGATCACACCCATCCGGAACGCCGTCGAGGTCATCGTCCAAGGCGTCGTCGAAGCCGGGGCAGGCGTCGCACTCGTCGGGGAGCCCGTCCGCGTCCGCATCGAGTGTGTCGTCGGCGCCCTCGCAGCGATCGCAGTCATCGGGCACGCCGTCACGATCGGCGTCGAGGAGGTCGTCGGAGCCGGGGCAGAGGTCGCAGCCATCAGGGACCCCGTCGAGATCGAGGTCAGCGAGGTCGTCGGCGTCGGGGCACACGTCACAGTCGTCGGGGACGGTGTCGAGATCGAGGTCGACTCGGTCGTCGCCGCCGGGGCAGACATCGCAGGCATCGGGAACCGTGTCGGCGTCGTCGTCGAGCGCATCGTCTTCGCCGAGGCAGGCGTCGCAGGCGTCGGGGACGCCGTCGCCGTCGCCGTCGACGGTGTCGTCTTCGCCGGGGCAGACGTCGCAGGCGTCGGGCACCGTGTCGCCATCGTCGTCGAGGGTGTCGTCAGCGCCGGGGCAGACATCGCAGGCATCGGGCACCGTGTCACCGTCGGCGTCGAGCGCATCGTCGCCGAGGGGGCAGCGGTCGCAGGCGTCGGGGACGCCGTCTTCGTCGTCATCGAGCCGGTCGTCTTCGCCGGGGCAGCGATCGCAGGCGTCGGGGGTGAGGTCGCCATCGTCGTCGAGGGCGTCGTCCTCTCCGGGACACCGATCACAGGCATCGGGAACACCGTCGGCGTCGGCGTCGAGGGCGTCGTCTGCGTCGTCGCAGCGGTCGCAGCCGTCGGGCACACGGTCGCCGTCGGAGTCGACTGCATCGTCGAAGCCCAAGCAGATGTCGCAGGCGTCCGGGACACCGTCGCGGTCGGAATCGTCGCGGTCGTCTTCGCCTGGACAGGCATCGCAGGCGTCGGGCACGCCATCGCCGTCTGAGTCGGTGTCGTCGGCGTCGTCTGGGCAGTAGTCGCAGCCGTCCGGGATGCCGTCACCATCGCGGTCGAGCGTGTCGTCAAAGTCGTCGCACCGGTCGCAGGGATCGGGCACGCCGTCACCGTCGCTGTCGCCGTCGTCGGGACCGAGCGGGCAGATGTCGCAGGCGTCAGGGACGCCGTCGCGGTCTGTGTCGCGGGAGTCGTCGCCGTCGGGACAGACATCGCAGTCGTCGGGAACTCCGTCGGCGTCAGCATCCAGCCGGTCGTCGGCATCGTCGCACGCGTCACACGCGTCGGGGACGCCGTCGCCATCGCTGTCGTCGGTTCCATCGCTGACCGGGTCTTCGTCGATCAGGCCATCGCAGTCGTTGTCGACGCCGTCGCAGAGCTCTGGCGCGCCGGGGAAGACATCGTCGCGGGTGTCGTCGCAGTCGCCAGCGACCTCGACGTAGTCGACGGGGGGCGCGCAGTCTTCCACTGCAGCCAGCCCGTCGCCGAAGCTGTCTCCATCCTCATCGAGGAAGAAGCGCCCGCCCTCCACCACCTCGGGATCGAGTGGATCGCAGTCCCCCTCAGAGAACAGGATGCCGTCGCCGTCCCAGTCGGCCTCGTCGTCGAAGTCGTCACCCGAGGAGCCGGTGTTGGAGGGGCAACCTGCACCACCCGGCGCCACGCTCACGCCGCAGGTGACGCCGCTCTCGTCCCAGAACTGCTTGACGAGGCCACCGCCTCCTCCGCCCCCCTGGTCGTCCGTGCGACCGCCGGAGCCGCCGTTGGCGTGCAGGGTGCCGGTGCAGGTCAGGACGTTCGCACGCAGCAGGATCCCGCCACCCGAGCCTCCCCCGGCTGCATCACTGCCGTACACGCCCCCGTTGTTGCCGTTGGTGATGAGATCGCCGTCCATGACGATCGACGCGGCCTCGAGCCAGATCGCACCGCCGCCGTTGCCGCCGTAGCCGCCATCGTCGCCGTCGCCAGACCCGGCAGCCCCGCCTGCGGAGCCCATGTCGATGAAGAAGGGGTCGTCTGGATCGCCGTAGGTCGGTCCGGGCCCGCCATCGAGCACGCCGCAGCCACCATCGCCCGTCCCGCGGCCACCAGCCCCGCCGTAGGAGCCGCCACCGCCGGCATCGGCGCAGCAGGACCCGCCGGCTCCACCGCCAGGCCCCTCGCCGCTGGTGTTGTGTCGGCCGCGGTAGCCGGCCCCCGTGGCCACGATGCTCGAGGTGCCGTCGACGGTGATGCTCTCGGCGATCAGGTGCAGCGTGCCGGTCTCGGAAGAGCCGGTGTAGGCGGGCACGTTGATGCGACCACCGCGGATCACCTGGACCGTGTCGTACTCGTGCGTTCCGCCGAGAACGATGGTCGCTCCATCGACGATGAGGTCGGCAGCCTCGGCCGCACAGAGGGTGAGCAGGGCAAGCAGCATGAGGGCATCTCGAGTCGTACAGGAATCGTACACCACGGCAGGCGGCAGGCCATGGGCTGGGGGAATCGAGGGCTCAGATCGTCGTTTGGCGAAGCCCAGCGCTTACGGACGCAGCTGGTGCGGCGGATGTGCGCAATGCGCCGGTCGCCTGACATGTTCATGACGCCGATGACATTTCGTGACTTCCCTTTTGGGGAGTCAGAAACAGGGTGCGCCCGATCTTCACGCTGGCCCAGGGCTTGCATATGTCTATCTCACGATCCCTCTCTCTGCTGACCCTCTCCCTGCTCGCAGCCTGCGGTCGCGGCCCGGAGCCCGAGCTCCCCCATGACTTCGACTGGCGCACTGGCGACACCTGGCAGGTCGAGGCTCGCTACCGCGCCGACGGGCTCCACACCGAGCTGCCGGCGGTCGATCTCGACGGCACGCGCCGGCCGCAGGTCGGAGCGCACTGGTCCGACACGGTCACCTGGACGTACCAGGTGGTCGAGACCGGCCTGATCCCGACCGCGGACGACCCCCTGTACGCCTACTCCGAGACGCGGCGGGGGATGAAGCCGCTGACGGTTGTTCGGGCCTGGGCGGACGTGGCCGATGGCGACGCCCTCACCGAGGCGACTGGCGCGGGCTCCACGGTCTACCTGGTGTTCCGCGAGAACCGTGACCGCCTCGCTGCAGTGGTCTCCTTCCGTGACAGCGCGGGTGAGCGGGTGGAGGAGGCGTGGAGCACGAAGCGTCTCGATCGCAGCACGTCCGCGCTCTCGCAGTCCATGCTCACGATGGTGCCGACCTACCTCGCTCCGCACGGTGTGACGTTCAGCAACGGCGAGCGGGTCCTCGAGGATGGCAGCCGGGTGCTCGCCTTCGATGCGTCTCCCTC
>PKDJ01000112.1 GCA_002862545.1 Pseudomonadota bacterium | reverse complement strand
CCCCACGACCTCCTAGGGGGCGAGAACCACTTCGACGCAGTCACCGAGGGCGTGAGTGCGGTCTTCGTGGGCGGGAGCGGTCGCTTCGGCATCAACGACGACGCCCCCTGGATTCCGAGCTTCATCGATCTGCTTGGCCAGCTGGCAGACCATGGCTTCCCGACCTTTGCCTCGTGCTTCGGCTTTCAAGGCCTCTGTGTTGCCTTGGGCACCCAGGTCTCGTCCGACCCCGAGAGATCCGAGGTCGGCACCTTCGACCTCGCCCTGACGTCCGAGGGCAGCGAGGATCCGCTGTTTCGCCTCTTACCCGAGCAGTTCACCGGCCAGCAGGGGCACAAAGACAGCGCCGACACGCTCCCGCGAGGCGCCGTGCTGCTCGCGCGCTCAGCCCGGTGTCCCGTTCAGGCCATCCGCGTTGGAGGGGGCCCCGTCTACGCGACGCAGTTCCACCCAGAGCTCACCGTCGAAGACCAGCGCCTGCGCTTCACGCGGTACTTCGACCTCTACTGCACGGTCTACGGCCAGGAACGAGCACAGAAAATCCTCGACGGGATGCGGCCGTCGACGGCGGCCAACGGGCTGATCTCGAGCTTCGTCGACCTGTACGTCTCGCCCTGATGCTTCAGCTCACACTGCTGCTGCTGTCGGGGGTCTGTGCCGGCCTGCCGATGCTCCTGTTCCTCTCACTCGTCTGGTGGCACGACCGGTACGACCGAGAGCCGCTCTGGCTCCTTGCCGTCACGTTCCTCTGGGGAGCCGTCGGTGCAGTAGGCATCGCGATCGTCGGTGGCAGCGTGCTCGATGCGCTGGTTCAGCTCACGCTGAGCGCAGCCGACAGAGCGACACCGGTCGACCTCTCGCCGTGGGCAGCGGCCATCTCGCCCACGATCGTCGCGCCGAGCATCGAGGAGCCAGCCAAGGCCGCCATCCTCCTCGCGGTGATCTTCAATCGGCACTTCGACAACATGACCGACGGCTTCGTCTATGGCGCCGCTACGGGCCTTGGCTTCGGCATGACGGAGAACTTCCTCTACTTTGCGGGAACAACCGACGACGTGATCGCGTGGAGCGCCACCGTCTTCATCCGCACCTTCTACAGCGCGGTGATGCATGCGCTCGCCACCAGCATCGTCGGTGCAGCACTGGGCCTCGGTCGCTTCCGAGGAACGAAGACCCTGATCTTGGCGGGAAGCATAGGGATGATGCTCGCGCTGATGGTCCATGGCCTGTGGAACGGCCTGATCAGCTTGGGCGAGGTGGGCTTGACCACCAACTTGTTCTGGCTCGACCTCGTGCTCTTCCCCCTCGAGGTGCTGCTCGTCGCCATCGTGTTCGAGATCTGTGTCCTCGATGAGTCACGCACCATCCGCCGCGAGCTGGAGGACGAAGCGGCGTCAGGGCACATTCCAGAACACCATCCTCGCATCGTCGCGAGCTGGTTCCGTCGGCTCGGGCGCCGTTGGCTCGCCCAAGGGATCGATCGCAAGGCCTACGTCCTCGCGTGCACCACGCTCGCCATGCGGAAGCGACAGATTCGACAGATGGGCCAGGCGGCACCAGCGGCGTACCGACAAGAGGTTGAGGAGCTACGTCGCTATCTGGTCAGTGCGCACCTGCCGCAGCAACAGCCTCCTCGCGGCCGTACCACGTGACCACGGAGGCGGTGCGCGTGAGCCCGTCCGCGTCCTCGGCCAGCACAGTCAAGATGTTGCGACCCGCCGAGAGAGCGACATCCGCTGTGAACGGGACCGCCTCCAGTGCGCTCGAGGGCCCGCCCCCCTGGTAGAACACCTTGTCGTCGCCGGCAAAGACCATGACGTGGGAGACCCCGCGGTCGTCGTTCACGACACCACTGAGAGTGACGCGCCCCGTCTCGCTGACAGCGTCGGGGGAGCGAGAGATTCGAATGGTCGGTGGACGGCGCCACGCGACCTCCTCGACGAGCTTGCCGGACGGCACCTCGACGAGGTCCTGCTGGTCGAAGTACCCGTAGAAGCCCGCCTCGACGACGGCGGCCTTGTCGTAGGCATCATCGTCACCCATGAACAAGTCGAGGCTCCACAGGCCGTCGTCTGGGGGCTCCCTCAGTGCGACAGTGAAGCTCCCTGTCCACTCCTCACCAGGCGCGAGTACCCGTGTACACCCGGACGCGTACCGAGGCGGGTCTCCCCTCTCGACGCGGGCGGCATCGATGGAGGCGTCACCGATGACATGTCCCGCCTCGAGCCCAGGCAGCTCGACCTCGCACGGCGCGCCGTCCTCGGCCAGCATCGTGCCGAGCGCGATGTTCCCTTCGACGATGTCCAAGGCTCGGCCTGCCTTGTTCTTCAGCCTGGCGAAGGGCTCGACCGTCGGTCCCTCGCCCTGATTCTGGACGGTCAGGACGATTCGGAGCTGCTCGCCGACCTCGGCGATGCCATCACCATCTCCCACCACATCGTCGGAGAGTGACCACCGCCACGCAAGGTTCGGCAGGGCCTGTGGAGCGACCTCTACCCAGCGGTCGAGACTGCCGACGGGCTCTGCCCCCGAGTCACGCAAGACCAAGCGAAGGGGTGCACGCTCGGCGGCCGTCCCACTGATGGGTGAGACCTCGTGCGTCCAGCTGCGCTGCTGTCCGGGCTCGAGGTAGCCGTACAGGAACTCACGACCATCGATCAGGCCGTCCTCCGCAACCAGTGCGACGCGGTACAGGGGCCGATCAGAGATGTTGGTGACGGTGACCGTCACCTCGCCCGTCTCACCCGCGACGAGGTGACCTCGTGGCCCGAGGGTGACCTCGGCAGAGATCGGCAGCGCGTCGGAGGGCTCACTGGGAGGCCCGCTCCTCCAGTCGATGTCGAGGTCGCCGAACGCCTTGACGACCTTGCGCTCCTCGACGCCTCGATGACGGGCCACCACTTGGTTGGCTGCGAGCAGCACGTCTGCCCGTCGCGCGCTCGGGGCAGCGAGCAGCACATCTCGAGCAAACTGCACCGAGTAGTCGTCGGCCAGCTCGAGGTCCGCGCTTCGGCGTGGACGGGCGGCAGACCGCCAGTACTGCAGTGAGTACGCGGGCTCCTCGGTCCGAAAGTCGATGCGGTCGAGGTGCTTGTCGAGGTCAGCCTCACGGCGAGCCCGCTCGCGGGAGAAGATGACGGCGACATCTCCACCGTCGGCCTCGTCTCGTCCTTCGACGATGGCTGGTGCCAGGGCAATGTCGGCAGGGATCCCGACAGACTGAATGCTCTTGTCGCCGGGCGTCAGGTACTTGGAGACCGTGAGCTTGAGCTTGGAGTGATCGTAGAAGGGGTGGAGGTTCTGCACGGAACCCTTCCCGAACGTGCGCTCGCCGACGATGATCGCCCGGTCGTTGTTGCGCAGTGCCCCAGCGACGATCTCGGAGGCCGAGGCCGAGCTTGCGTCGACCAGCACAGCGATCGGGTACTCGGGCTCAGCGTTGTGCGGCGACGCCTCTTCGAGGTCGAGGCGCCGACCCGACCCATCTACGGTGGACACGATTGTGCCCCGCTCCAGGAACCGGTCGGCAACCGCGACAGCCTGGTTCAGGTACCCGCCTGGATTACCTCGCAGATCGAGGATCAAGCCCCGCAGCGCCCCTCCGCCATCGCGGGCGAGCAGCGCTAGCTTGGCGCTCATGTCCGCCTCGACGGCCTGATGGAAGGACTGAATGGTGACGTAGCCGATGCCTCCATCGAGCAAGGCAGACTTAACGGCGTTGATCGGGATCAGATCGCGAACGATCTCGAAGTCCCGAGGGATGTCGAACGAGTCACGGTCGACCTGGAGAGTGACCGGCTCACCTACCTCACCGCGCAGACGATCGACGGCGTCGTCCAGGGACATGTTGACCGTGCTCTCCCCATCGATCCGAACGATCAGGTCGTCTGGGAGCAAGCCCGCCTTCTCCGCGGGCGTCCCCTCCATGGGGTACTCGATGACCAGCCCCCCTTCCCCAGCGACGATCGTGATCCCCAGGCCGCCGAAGTTGCCCCGGTTCTCGAGATCCATCTCTCGACTGTCTTCAGGAGGCATCAGCACCGAGTGTGGGTCGAGTGTGCTGAGCAGCCCGTTGATCATCGCGTACTCGACGGCTGCGAACGGCTCGTCGTCCAGCTCCGTGCCGATGTCCTCGGGCTCGAGGTGGCGAGTGAGGAGGTCTGCGATCCGCGACAGCTCGGTCTCCAGACGGCCCATGCTCTGGACCGGCTCGACCTCCAGGACAGTCCGGTAGTCTCGGATCTCGACGGCGAGGACGTTGCCGCCGGGCTCGCGCGTGAACATGCACGCTGGAACCAGTGCCTCGACTCCCTCCAGCGAGGCGACGAACATGCGCTCCCAGTCGATGCGCCCTGGCTCGACGTACTGCTCCTCGACGTAGAACAGCGTGCTGCTCAGGATGGAGAGCTTCGCGAGGTCGTACCCGGAGTGAAACCCATCGTCCTGCGCGGTCGGCATGGCACTCGAGCCGCGAGCACCGCTCCCGACCACGAGCTGCAGCGCTGCCGCGACGCTGACTCCGGTGGCGATGCCGAACACGGCCAGAGGCCGCAAGGCTCTTCGCATGAACACTCCCGTAGGCACTCGCCTACTGACTAGGGTACGGGCCCCGCCCACGACCGTCAACCGAGCGCAGACGGGACGTGACGCACGAGACAGCCGGAGTCTTCGCGTGACAGTTGTTGACGGCCGAAACACGACTTTTCAGCGCGGCGACGGCGACTCCTCCAGCCCGCTAGACGACCGAGAACCGTCCCGCAAACGTGGCCACGGCGGACACGGAATGGACCAGCGCACAGCAAGGAGCTACGCTCTGCCCTCCCGCCCCACTCCCCTCCTGGCGCCCTCATGCCCATCAAGCTGACCTGTCCGCGGTGCAGTCATCCGCTGCCTCTCCGCGAGCCTCTTCCACAGCCCGGCGACGAAGTCCACTGCGGGTCGTGCGGCGCAAGCATCGCTGTGACGTACCCACCCGGCGTCGTCGCAAAGCTGCGTGCCCGCGGCAAGCGCTTCGCGGGCACTGACGAAGAGCCCACTCCGCCGAGCCCCCGCGCGGTCCCCGTGGCACCACCACCGCCGGCACCCAGCGCGCCCAGCCACACGCAGGCGCCGACGGAGGCCATCGGGCATGACCCGGTGACCTCCACTTCAGCCCCGACCGAGGTGGCAGCCACCGACGGCGCAGCGGCCGCCGCATCAGCCAGCGCGGCTCCGCGTCCCGAGGCCCCACGACGCGCAGCTCCGGCACCGCCCCCCTCGCCAGGGCCCTCAGGGGCGCCGAGGGCCGAGCCGAAGAAGGCCAAGCGGCGAGGACTCGGCGGTGTGGTCGGCTGCCTCGGCAGCTCGATGATGATGGCTCTGGCGGGAGGGGTCGCAGCCGTCGCAGTGGTGGGGCTTGGTACGGCCGGAGGCGGCTACTGGTACTACTCCCAAGACTTGCCCACGATCGATGCCCTGCGAGGCTACGAGCCGCCCACCGTCACGGTCGTTCGCGACCGACACGGCGAGCTGCTCGGCGAGATCTATGACCAGCGCCGCTACGTCGTTCCGCTGGAGGAGATCCCAGACCACGTTCAGCAGGCGTTCCTCGCCGCGGAAGACGCCAACTTCTGGAACCACGGCGGCGTCGACTACCTCGGCATCACGCGTGCCATGATCTCCAACCTGCAGCAGGGCCGCATGGCTCAGGGCGCATCGACCATCACGCAGCAGGTGGCTCGAAACTTCCTCCTCACGAAGGACAAGAAGCTCGAGCGCAAGATCAAGGAGATCATCCTCTCGTGGCGGGTGGAGGACACCTACACCAAGGAGCACATCCTCTACCTCTACCTGAACGAAATCTTCCTAGGTTCCCACGCCTACGGCGTCGAGGCCGCCTCCCGGGCCTACTTCGGCAAGTCCGTGCGTGACGTGAGCATCGCCGAGGCCGCCATCCTCGCCGGCCTCCCGCAGCGCCCATCCGACTACAGCCCGCATCGCAACTGGGACAAGGCGCAGGCCCGCCAGCAGTACGTGCTGCGTCAGATGGTCGACAAGGGGTACATCACGACCGAGCAGCGCGAGCAGGCCCTGGACGAGCAGGTGAAGATCGTTCCGCGGACGAACACCTTCCTCGAGAAGGCACCCCACTTCACCGAGTTTGTCCGGCGCGTGCTCGTCGAGCGCTACGGCGAAGAAGCGGTCCTGAACGGCGGACTCGACGTCACCACGACCTGTGACCTCTCGCTGCAGTCCGTCGCACAGGATGCCGTCGCTCGGGGCGTCCACGACGTCGACCAGCGCATGGGGTTCCGGCGAGACGTGATCGAGCATCTGCCGGATGCCGCGGCCATCAGCACAAAGCGGGAGGCGCACGAGGAGGCCCTCCGCAAGGCCTGGGCCTACGAGCAGGATGCCGCTGGGCGTATTCCCCTCCCCGAGCGGTCCATCATTGCGACCGACGAGATCTATGAGGGGGTGGTTCTCGAGGTCAGTCAGAAGTGGGCGCGGGTGGCTGTGGGTGCCCACGAGGGGCTCATCCCCCTCGAGTGGTCCAAGTGGGTCTACGAGCCGAATCCTGCGCGCTCGTGGCGCTACCGAACCGCCTCCGATCTGACGGCAAAGGTCGACACCGACGGAGACCGCAAGCCGGACACCGCCATCCTGCAGAGGGGTGATGTCGTCCTCACCAAGGTCATGGCACTCTCCTCGACCGACCCTTCGGTGAAGAAGGCCTTCAAGGGAGTCCCGGGTACCAGCGCCGATGTCCTCGCTCTCCACCTCTGGCAGAAGCCCGAGATCGAGGCCGCGCTGCTCTCCATGGAGACGGAGACGGGTGCAGTTCGCGCGATGGTCGGTGGCGCCGACTTCCGGAAGTCACAGTTCAACCGGGCCATTCAGTCGCGCCGACAGGTTGGTTCCACCTTCAAGCCCATCGTGTACGGCGCAGCCATCGAGACCGGCAAGATCACCACTGCCTCCATCGTGCCGGACGCCCCACTCGCTTTCGCGACCAGCGAAGAGTTCGTCTGGAAGCCCTCCAACTACTCACACGAGTACGAGGGCAACCTCACGCTGCGTCGTGCGCTCGCCGCCTCCAAGAACACCTGCACCGTGCGTGTACTCGAGACGATCGACCCCGGCATGAACGAGGACGTTGTCTACAACTTCGCGCGCCGCCTCGGCATCGGCGGACCACCGATGCATGCGCTGGGCGATGACTGGATTCCAACACCCGACACCGACTTGCTCTGCCCCTGGGTGCGCGAGACTCGCGACTCGACGATCTGTATGGATCGGCTGCCGCCGAAGGACCCAGACATCTCGAACACACGCCACCGGCAGCTCCTGGGCCCGGATGACGTGTACATGTGCCGAGCCTGCGACATGTCGATGGGTCTCGGCTCGGCGTCGCTCACGATGGAGGAGTTGGTTCGCGCCTACTCGGCCTTCCCCAGTGGCGGTGAGCTCATCGAGCCCTACTACATCGAGAGCGTCAGAGACCGCCACGGCGAGGTTCTCGAGAGCCACGAGCAGGTCGCGCCGGTCCGCGTGATGGACCCAGAGGTCGCGTCGATCACCGCGTGGCTGCTCCAGGGGGTCGTCCAGGGTGGCACCGGCTACCGCGCAAGGGCCGAGCTGGGGCTCGACGGACTGGGTGGAAAGACGGGGACGACCAACGACGAGAAAGACACCTGGTTCGTTGGCTTCACCAACGATGTGATCACGTCGGCCTGGGTCGGATACGACCAGCCTCGCTCCCTCGGCGTGTCCTCGACAGGAGGCCGCACCGCACTCCCCATCTGGATCGATTACATGCGGGCGGCTGCGCCGAAGGAACGCGATCGGCCGCTGCCCATGCGGGGGGACATCGAGTGGGCGCAGATCGAGGAATCGACAGGCCGACGAGTGACCTCCGGCGGACTGAGCTACCCCTTCATCAAGGGCACCGCCCCAGAGGGGACCGGGATCGAGGCCGGGCAGGTGTCGCTCGACGAGCTGACCACCGAGCTGTGATGACGCGCTTCCTGCTAGTTCTCGGACTCTCTGCCTGCGGAACCGGCGTGCTGGACGTCTACGAGCAGTGTGACGTAGAGGTCGTGCTCGCGCCCACAGAGGGACTTCCGGGCGCGACGGTGGTGGCGACCGGCGGCCCCTTCTCGAAGGCCTACGACACTGTCGTGACCGTCGCTGGAGTCCAGGCGGGGGTCGAAGCCGTAGAGCGCACGGACTGTGATGCGTGCGACAGCTGCCGTGACGAGGCCAACTGCCTCGCCTGCGGCGCCTGCACCGAGTGCACCGAGGACTGCTCCTCGTGCCGCGAGACCACCACGTTCACGGTGCCCGCCGCCGAGCCGGGCGCGAGCTCGGTGCGACTGCTGAATCGCTTCGGTGGTTCGGCGGCCGTGCCATTCACCGTGCTCGGTGCCGACTCCGGAGACACCGGCCCACTCGACACGAACGACACCGCCCCTGTCGACACCGGTGCGCGCCACACGGGCGACACGGCCGGGCCCGACACGAGCGAGACCGGCCGTCTGCACACCGGCGACACCGCTACGCACCACACAGGCGACACCGCTGCGCTTCACACCGGCGACACCGCCGCTCCGTCCAGCCGCGACACGAGCGCGGTGCACACGGGCGATACGGCGACAGCGGACACCAGCACCACCCCCACGGGCACCGGCTCGTGAGCGATACACGCCGCCTGGTTTACACTCTCGACGCTAGGCCCACCGTTGGGGAGTGAGTCCGCTTGTGTTCCCATCCCAACTGGGGTAGAAGTTCGGGCGCTCCGCTCGTCGAATCTGTAGGAGTCCACCTGATGCGCACCCTCGTCTCTGCTCTCGGGCTGATGCTCGCGACCAACGCCTATGCAGGAGGCTTCGGCCTGCTGTTCAACGGTGGTGTGCACACCGAGCGTGTCTTCTACTACTCGTCCCATCAATACGGCGAGGGTGAGCCCGTGCCGTTCGAGTCGCCCAACGACTACGAGCAGTACGAGGTCGTCCAGACCCTCCCCAACATGGGTACGGGCCTCGAGCTCATCCTCGGCGATCGTGACGATCGCGTTGTAGGAACGTTCCGGTTCTTCTACCAGCAGGATGCTGCCCAGCTGAACCCTGCCGACGTCACCGAGGAGATCAGGTCCGTCCACGTCGTGGCGAACCATCGCGACACGCCTCGGCACACCGGCATCGGCATGGTGGGAATCAACTGGGGTTTCCTCGGTAACCCGAGCAACTTCATGGCCGGCGCCACGGCCCACGTCGGGTCGGGCTTCCTCACCACGGACCACACCGAGTTCCTCACGTGGGACATCGGGCCAACGGCCATGTACAAGGTCGCGCGCTCCGTGCAGCTGCACGCCGACGCGCTCTACCAGGGTCGCTTCCGCAAGGGCGTGTCCCATGGCTTCACCGGGTACATCGGCGTCCGCTACCTCTTCGACTGACGGTTGCTGCTACCGCTGCTCGTCGCCTGCGCCACGGCCCCTGG
>PKDJ01000335.1 GCA_002862545.1 Pseudomonadota bacterium | reverse complement strand
CGGCGCACGCGGTGAGACAGCGCTCGCCATTCAGTACCTCGAAGAGCTCGCGGCGGACGTCTCCGATGCAGCTGACTCGGCTAGGTACAGGCGCCGAATCGGCGAAGCTTGGGAGCGGGCAGGGGACCCAGCATCCGCACGGCAGGCATACCTTGATGCCCTCGACCACATGCCAGAAGATCGAGAAGCGCTCGGTGGCCTGCGCCGCCTGGCGGAGGCTGAAGAGGACTGGACCGCGCTGCGAGGGGTGCTCCAGCGAGAGGCAGGCTTGCTGGAGGGAGAGCCGCGCCTGGCGCTCCTCCGGGAGGCGGCGGTGGTCGCTGAGCAGCGGGGTGATGACGACGGCATTGCGATGGATGCATGGCGTGGCGTCATCGATGAGGCCCCAGGCGATGCCTCCGCCCTCAAGCATTTGCTCGTGCTCGCCGAGCGTCGCGAGGAATGGCCGAGCTACATCGAGTTTGGCCAGACCCTCTCCGGCGTGCTCGAAGGGGAGGAGCGAGGCGCTCTGCTCACGTCTCTCGGGCAGCGGAGTCTCGACCTTCACGACATTGAGGCAGCCGTCCGATTCTTCGAGCAAGGCATGTCAAATGCACCGCCCGCCGTCTTGGCAGCGCAGAAGCTCGAGGAGATCTACACCGAAAGGGCCGACTGGAACGCCGTCGTGCGTGCACTCGCCGTTCAGGCTGATGCGTCGGCGGAGCCCGAACAGCGTGTGGCAGCGCTCGTGCGCGCTGCCCGACTCGAGGCGGATACCCGCCATGATCGGGACATGGCATCGGTCTACTACGCGAAGGTCCTCGAGCTCGAGCCTGACCATGATGCGGCCCTGCGGTTTATGTCGACGCATCTGTACGACGCAGGTCGGGCTGAAGAGGCGCTGGCGGTGTGTGCTCGCCTGGCCCCACGGATCGCAGACGGTCAAGACGTGGACGACTTCGATGTGAGAGTGGAGCTGTGCGACTTCCACTTCTCCTACGGTGAGCTGCTCCGGTCAGCGGGTGAGCGCGAGCAGTCGCTCGCTCAGTTCGCCGAGGCACTGAAGTACAACAGCACACACCTGCCGAGCTTGGAGGCCGTCGGCCCTCTCTACGTCGATGCGGAGCGCTGGAGGGAGGCGGAACAGACCTATCGTCAGTTGCTCCAGCTCACAGGCGGGCACGGCGATCGCTCACGGGTCGCAAACACGTACACGCAGCTTGGTCTGGTCGAGCGCCAGCTTGGGAATGGTGACAAGGCGTACAAGCGCTTCAACAAGGCGCTGGAGATGCATCCCAACCACGTGGGCGCCCTGAAGGGCATGGCCATGCTGCTTGAGGACCGAAAGGACTGGAGCAGCCTGCTCAATATCTACAACACGATCATCTACCATGCGACCCGGCCGGATGACGTGATCGATGCCTACATGACGAAGGGCCGGATCCTCGACGAGCACATGGCCCGCCCAGACAAGGCCGCCCAGCACTACCAGCGAAGTCTCGACTTTGACGCAAACCAGCCACGTGCCTACCTGCGCCTTGCAGAGCTGGCGATGCGCCAGGACGACTTCAGCGGAAGCGCGCGCCTGGCCGAGAACGGTCTCCGGCTCGAAGAAGCGAAGGTGGCCCCGATTCGCGGATTGCTCTTGGTCGCGGTGGCGGCAGGCAGGAGGAGTTCCGGAGGGGAGGCCGATGCGCAGAGGCTGCTCGAGCAGGCCCTCGGTACCGAGCCGGGGCTCGGAGAGGTGATCTCGGCCGATTCAGCCGTCGAAGACCTGGCAGGCGTCGTTCGGTCGCAGCTACCCCGCTGACGACATCAGCGGCGCCCGAGGTGGGAGAGAGTCGCTGAACCCACCGCTAGACTACTGGCGGTGGCGACGACAATGAAGCCGACGAGCGGCAGCCCGCTCACGCAGGTCAACAGAACCAACCCGGCGGCGAAGGGTGCCCACCGCCCCACCAGCCGATCGCCAACGGGTAGGCGCTCGCCGAGCACTTGGCAGAGGCCGACGACACCTAGAAGCCAGGCGACACCGAGCAGTGCGAGCAGGACCCCGCTCGCGGGCAGGCCGATGCCGAGAGTCACAACCGCGAGCAGGGCGCTGAACGAGAGCACAAAGGAGAGCATGAAGCCACCGACGGCAAGACTCCGGAGAGGACGAGTCTCGACGACAGCCATTGTTCGGGCGACGCGTTCCGGGAACAAAGACAGCGCCAAAATCCCCGCCCCGCCGAGGGCCAGCATGAGAACTACACGGCGGTAAAGGATCGAGAGCAGGGAGGACGCATCGGTGTAGTGGGTCAAGGATCCGAGCGCGGAGGGCGCCCGCTCGGTGCTCTGCGAGGGGCCCCATGCGGAGACTTGCTCTCCGACGAGACGACCTCCATCTTGCACGATGACACGTCCACCGAAGGCGACAGCATCTCCCTCCACTTGTCCGCTCGAACGGACGAGTATGTCCCCACCGAAGGCCGTCGCGTCACCGAGCACGGTTCCGGCAACGACAATGTTGGAGCCAAATGACACTACCGAGCTCGCTGTTTCGTCGGCCGACACGCTGACGAGCTCGCCAAAGCCTGCCCGATCGGCGGCGACGCTCCGAGTGTCGGAGAGCTCGCGCCGGGCGTGCTCGAGCTCGGCCTGCAGTGCGCGACGCTCGACATCCAGCGCGGCTCTCTCGGCGCGGATCTCGTCCAGCAGCTCTTGCCCTTCATTGCGCGCTGGATCAGCGAGCGCGGTCGGGCCGACGAGCAACGCAGCAGGCAGGACCAGCCACAGAGCGCAGAAGCCGTATCTCACAGGTTGCTCCCGGCTGGAGCCGGCAGCGACACCCGCGCGAGGCGCCAAGCGATTCCTGCTCCCGCAGCGCCGAACAACAGGGTCGCCGACAGAGCGGCGGAGGGGGAACCCATCCCGATGATGACCCCACGACCCAGCCCGTTCAGTGCGTGCATGAGCAGGGCCGGGTCCGCTCCAGGCGCCACCGGGCTGCCGAAGACGGCCATCATGGCTGCGGCCATCGCGAGGATGAGACCACCCAGACTCAGCTCCAGCACAGGTGAGGGCCTCGGGGCGTCCGCCACGGCGAGAATGCGAGCGACGAGGTCGTTCGGAACAGAGGGGTCCTCGACAGCCGCAAAGGCCGCTGCGAGAGGCTCGAGAGATGCAGCGCGCGCCCCACAGGAGGGGCAATCATCGAGATGCTGGGCAATGTGGACGGCCAACTGCTCAGTCGTGTCTCCATCGACAAAGGCTGCAAGCAGATCCTCTGGCACGTGTTGAGTCATGGCGTGGCCCCCCCGCGGGTCTCGTAGACTGCGCGCAGCTTCTTTCGGGCACGGAAGATCCGATTCATCACGGTTCCCAGCGGGAGGTCGAGTGCCTCGGCGATCTCGACATACTTGAGATGTTCGAAGTGGTACATGATCAGAACCTCTCGATACATGGGCGGCAGGTCGTCGAGAGAGGAAAGGAGCTGCGAGGCCCGCTGTTGCCGGGCGACGTTCTGCAGAGGAGACGGGGAGACATCGAGGACATCACCCGGCTCGTCCCAGGAGCGGCGGCGACGCTTGCGGTGCTCGTCGATACAGGTGTTCCTGGCAATCCCAAAGGCCCATGAAGCAAACGGGCGCTTCGGATCGTATCGGTGAAGATTTCGGAGGACCTTCACCATGGTGTCCTGCGCTGCGTCGCGAGCATCCTCGTCGTTGCCGAGCATTCGCCTACAGAAGCGGTAGAGGGGCGGGGTCCACCTCTCTACCAGCCACTCACGGGCAGCCCGCTCCCCACCTTGGCAGGCTAGGATTCGCGCATGCTCGTCGTCTCGGCCGTCGTGAAGTCTCAGGGCCAGCAGTTCCTTCCTCCGTCGACGTTCGACACGCGTACGGAGGGCGTTGGGAGAGTATTGCGTCTAATCGACAACCTTATCGCCCGGGCGGGTACGGCTTGCGCCCGACGTGCGGGCCTGCCTGCCACAGTAGTGTAGGAAAAATCCCCAGGACATCTGCTAGTGTATGGGTACGAGGCACTGCCCTGATGGACAAGAACGGGAAGCTCCAGCGGTACGAGCGCAAAGACTACGCAGAGCTGGTCGACTTTCCCGTTGAGATCGTCGGTCGTGACGGCGTGGTTCGCCGCTACACCTTCGAGGACTCGATTCGGCTTTACCAGAGGCGAATCACCTTCGCGCCCATTCGCTATCGGGATCCGGATCTTGTCGGTGCCGAGGTGGTCCACTGCCGCTCGAGAATCGAGCAACTCCGGCACAGCTACTTCGTTCACTACGGCTGGGGGACGGGGGAGGGGAAGCCGCCAGGTGAGGAGCTCTTCGGCATGCTTGCGGGGGAGATTACGGCGTTCCTCAGGCGTGTCCTCGCCTGCCCGCGGCGCCTGGAGCTGGGCTTCGAGAGAGCAAGTCCGCCATCGGTCGACTCGAAGTGGCGAATCCGTTCACAACTCCGAGACGGACTGGTCCTGTATGTGTTTGAGTTCAAGCCCGGATCGGACGAGTCGCGAGGACGGTTCTTCAGTCTGCTCAAGAATTTGGAGCGAACGGGTCGCAGTGATGATGCGGGGGAGCGCCTGCTGGCGTTCCACCACATGGTTGACTGCGGGATCGTGCTGACCGGTCATGGCGGCCCAGCTACGGAGGCGTTCGTTGCCCGGGAAGGCACGGTAGAGCTGCCTCCGACGCCCTGGGACGAAGCGGTCGAGGCACTACGTCAGGGTGAGCTCGAGCAGGGACTCCAGCGCTGCAAGCAGATCGTGGCCGAGCAGCCTTGGGACCGCCGTGCGTATGTCGCCGGCTCCCTGACCGCGGCGTGCCTAGGAGACGTGCATGCCGCGGAGGAACTGGCGCTCCTGGGCCTGTGCTACTTCGCCGACGACCGCGAGCTCTTACGGAATCTGGCTGTCGCGCGCTTGCGAGACGGCCGTGTGGCCGAGGCGGTCAGTGACCTTAGGCGAGCGTTCGAGGAGGCACCTGACGACGTCTCGGCGGGTGTAGCTCTCATCGCTGCACTCCAGCGGCTCGGTCGGTATGCAGAGCTCGATGTCGTCCTGCGCACCCTCGGGCGTGTCCCGCCTGATGATCGGCGTGGCGCCGAGCAGGTCGAGCGTTTCGCTCGATGGTGGAGGCGTCAGCGGCGAATTCGCTGGCTGGGGTGGGCACTCGGCCTCGGTGGCGCTCTAGGCATCGCCTACACGGGCGCCGGTGCCATCGCCGTGGGGAGCGCCGGTGGACTGGTCCTGCTGGTGCTTCGCTTCGCAGAGCGCCACCAAGTCGATCGCATGGTTGCGCGACTCCGACATGATGAGGTCAGCGTCGGGCTGCGGCGCATCTCTCGGAAGTCCGCCGAGGCGCTCATCACCTGACCTTGCCGGGGTCGGAACGGTGGTTACTGTCGCCCTCCAACAGGGTGAACACACCCTCGGCATCCCGGCAGGAGTGCGCTGATGAGCGAGCACGACCCCGCGTCTTCGACTGGAGAAGACGAGGCCCAGACCGCTACCGAGTCTGAAGCAGGCGCTTCGTCCCAGGATGAGGAGGCTCCGAGCCCGGAGCCCGCTGCCTCCGAGTCCGAGGCGGATGATGCGTCGGCAGAGCCGGAACCCGTAGAGGCGGCCGTGTCTTCGGACGCACAGAGCCACCCAGAACAGAGCGGCGACACTCCGTCTGCCGGCCCAGAGGCAGGTCCCCAAGGCGTCACCGAGGAGCCTCCAGAGGCGCTCGAAACAGCCGGCGATGATGAGACGGCGCGGCTCCGGGACGAGCTAGCGGGCGCTCTGGCTGCTCGCGACAAGGCTGTGGCGGATCTAGATGCTGCATCGGCGAGGCTGCGGGCCGTCTCTAAGGCCTTCAGGGACCTTCAAGGCGAGATGGATGCCTTCCGAAAGCGCCAGGAGCTTCAGGCGAAGTTCAAGGCTGAGCGCCAGAGCTTCGAGGTTGTTCGGGCCTTCCTCGAGCCCGTGCAGAATCTTGCCCGGTCGCTCGAGACGCCCGGTGCCGACGTTGAGTCCCTTGTGCACGGGCTCGGCATGGTTCATCACCAGTTTATGGAGGCCTTGAAGGGCCTCGGCCTCGAGAGCGTGCCAGGTGTCGGCGCGCCCTTCGATCCGAATGTCCACGAGGCGCTGGGCCTCACGCCGGTGTTCGACGCGGAGCAGGACGGCAAGGTGCTGCACGTTCACTCCCACGGGTTCATGGTGAACGGTAAGGTCGTCCAAGCCGCCCAGGTCGTGGTTGGGAAGCTCCAGGAATCCGCTGGCGAGGCGTAGTAGGGGCAGACCCCGTCAGGAGACGATGTGGACGCGTCCCAGTCGAAGCTGATGGCCGTTCTGGCCGCCCTCCTGCTGGTGCTGACCGTGCTGGTCACCCAATGGAGGCCTGACGAGCGCCCCTCCGATGCCACGGAGCCCATCTGGTCGCTCGAAGCGGACGACGTGACGGCGGTGACGCTGCGGGGGGACGAGACGGTCTCTCTCGAGCGGGTAGGCGAAGAGTGGCGCGTGATGGCGCCCTACGAGGCGAGCGCCGACGAACAGCGAATGCGGGAGTTGCTCGACAGTCTGCGTGAGATCGACTGGGGCACTCCGGTGGAGGGGGCAGGAGACGCCACAGAGTTTGGTCTCGCGCCACCTCGAGCCAGCCTGGAGGTCCGCACGCGGGGAGGCGGCGTGTATCGGCTAGAGGCGGGCGACGATGCACGAGTTGGCTACCAGATGTACGCGCGCGCTCCGAGCGGCACCATCGTCACGGTCAGGGGCACTCATGCCGCTGTCTTCAGCCAGCCGGCCCGCGCGTGGCGAGACCATCGCGTGTTTCGCTTCGACCCTGCGTTGGTACGACGGGTAGTCATCGATGGCCCAGAGGGCGTGCTCGATGTCAGCGGGAAGGGGACAGAGTGGTGGCTGAAGGGCTTCACGCGAGCCGACCCTGCGGCGGTTGACGCGCTGGTATACGGGCTCTTGGACATCCGCGTGGCGGACTTTTTGGTCGACGCAGAGCCAATCGAGGAGCGCACCTTCCTCGTCTCGGTTCACCTCGAGGATGGCACCGTCGAGCGATCGGAGGTCGGGACCCAGGAGGCAGGTGGGATCCGCATCGACCTGCCGGCTGGTCTTGCGGCGGTAGCTATTCCACAGACGCTGACTCTTCTGGTGCAGGGTCCAACCGATCTCGGGGATGCCCATGCATTCGTCGTGGAGCCGGAGCGAACCGAGCGTCTTCGGATCTCTAGCTCGGAGCACAGCTGGGAGGTCGCCAGGAATGGCGACGAGTGGCTCCGGGAGGGGGTGCCCTCCGCCGACGCTCATGGGATCTTGGGAAGCCTCGATGCGGCGCGCATTCATTACCGACGTGAGCCGGTGCCGACCTTTGAGGAGCCCTGGGTGAGTGTCGAGACTTGGACGGGCGATCGCACAGTGCGGGTAGAGGTCGGGCCTCTCCTCGAAGGGAGCTGGCACGTGGCCAGAGATGCCGCGGGCGGACAGTCCTTCCTGATCCCCGTCGAGGACCTTGGGTTCATCGACGGGCTTGGGCCCGCATTCTCCCCGTGAGCAAGGGAATGTGACGCGTCAGGCGGACTCGCTGCACCCGGTAGAGCGCTGTTAGGGTGGAACCCTCCCACCATCCGCGCAGTCCACCCCGGAACCCTCATGTTGCCGTTGTTGTTTGCTGGCCTGCTCGCCGCCGGCGGCACTGACACGTCCAGTGCCGCGCCCGCCCTTCAACCCCATGTCCTGGTTGGACCCACCCTTCGAGATCTGGCGATGCCAGTGGGCGAAGAGGCCCTCGCCGCGGTGCGGGAGCGACGGTGGGCTGATGCCGCCCGAGCGCTTGAGGCGGTGGACCCTGGTGAGCTGGCGGGTCCACAGCGTGGGGCGCATGCCTTTGTCCTTGCTTGGGCGCTCGTCCACGACGGTCGAGCGGAAGAAGCGGCCCCGTACCTGGTGCTTGCCTCCGGAGCGCCCGATGTACCCGAGAGCTACCTCGCATTGCTCCGCGGAGAGGTCGCCCGCGCTGCCGATGACGGCCTGACGGCACTAGCCGAGCTGGAGACGGTGGGTGAGCACGCCGTCGTGTGGCCTCGTGCAATGGTCCAGCGTGCAGAGGTGCTCCGTGAGCTGGGACGCACCAATGAAGGCTTTGCGCTCTACGAGCACTTGATCACGCGGGAAGATCCGGCGGCGGGGAATCCTGAGGCCCTGCTGGCACTGGCGCAGCGCGAGGGTGAGGGGTCCCCTGGGGCCTACGCTCACCTGCGTCGAGTCTGGGTGCACTACCCACGCACGGACCATGCTGTCGAAGCAGCCCGACGACTCGCCGCGTATCCGGCACGCGAGCCGTACCTGGCGACCTGGCAGGAGGTCGGGACGCGTGCGGAGCACCTGATGCGGCGTGGAGAGTACGGCGCCGCGCTGGCGGAGACGGGTGCGCGCCTAAGTGAGATGTCCGGCGACAATGAAGACACTTGCCGCATTTTGTTCACCAGAGGGCGCAGCTACTACAAGCTGAACCAGCTCTCCAACGCCGTGAAGGCTTTCGGTGATGCAGGGAAGCGCTGCGTCGGCGTCGAGGGCGCATACGGGCCTCGCTCTCTGTACTTGCAGGCGACGGCGTCATTTCGTCGTGGCGAGTATCGAACGGCAGCTCGAATCAACCAGTCGCTGGCTGATCTCTACCCAGAGCACTCGATGGCGGATGATGGCCTGACTCGGGGCGGCATCGCACTGCAGGAGGCCGAGGAAGCATCGCAGAAGTTCGACAAGGTGAAGAAGAAGCGCGGGAACTTGTTACGCTTCCCCTCAAGGTAGGATTCCAAGCTCTTCTGGCAAGCCTCCAGACACGCTCTTCTCGGTTCGAGCTTAGTTTCGCAAGGTACTCTTGACAGTAGAGCTTTTGTTTTGATGTTAATTAAGCCTTCATGTCGCGCAATATGATCTCTTGCCCTGTCTCTTCTGAGTCGCTACTTGCTGTCGACGCTTGCCTGTGCTCCAGGCGAATTGATGCGGATGCTGCCTCTGACCCAATGGCAGGAGGTCGCGATGCTTCAGTCGAACACGCGTTACTTCGAGCGTTCCGAAGGTGACGGCCTCTGGCGACGCAGCCTCTACACCTACTGGAAGCGAGCGGCGCCGCCTCCCTCGATGCTCTCCTTCGATGCACCGACGCGCGAGTACTGCGTGACCAGTCGAACGGTCACGAACACCCCGCTTCAGGCACTGGTGCTGTGGAACGACGAGCAGTTCGTCGAGGCCTCCCGCAAGCTCGCGGAACGGACGATCCGGACCGGTGACGATGACGCGCTGCGACTCCGCGCGATGGTGCTTCGTGCCCATGGCTCGACGCTCGACGAATCGAACGAGACCATGCTGCTCGAGGCCCTTGCCGCGTTTCGTGAGCGCTATGCGGCGGCGCCCGACGACGCGGCGGCCCTGGTCTCCGTGGGCGAGTCGGTGACGCCCGATGACATTCCAGCTTCCGAGCTCGCCGCCTGGACGATGCTCGCCAATGCCGTACTCGCGAGTGACGCGGCGATCGTGAAGGATTGAGGTGCGACG
>PKDJ01000059.1 GCA_002862545.1 Pseudomonadota bacterium | reverse complement strand
ACTCTCCAGTTCGATCTTTACTCTATTCTGCGTTCATTACGCTGGAATCGACAGTCGCACCCAGCCCACACGCCCTAAAGCGAGCAGACCAGTCACCCTTCCTGCCTGTTTTTCAGAGAGCATAGCGGCGCGCGCCGGACCAACGCGTGGTTTCCGGAGCGAGCGCGATTTGTCCGCACCACGAGTGCCGCAGACGCCCTGTAAGTATGGCTCCCCCCCCATCCCGTCAAGCATGCGGGGTGACTTTTTTAGCGCCCCCCCGAAAGCCAGGCCCAGCGGCTACGAATGGCCGGCACCAAACGTCAGGACGCCCATCAGCCAGGCCTTGTAGACCCAGCCGAAGCCCATGAGAGTGAGGAACAAGACCGCGAGGTAGCCCTCGACAGGCTCGACGCGGTCTAGAAGCTTGCGCCAGCGGTCCCGAGGCGTCACCACCTCTGCAACTGAGATGGAAAACACCGTGACGGTCGCCCCAAAAAGCAGAGATGCGAATGGCTGATTCACCAAGCCCTCCACGACGCGCAGGTGAGCCAACAGGGTGAACGTGGTCGTCGCCCCGCACATCGGGCACGGCCATCCCGTCGCCGAGAGAAACGAGCAGGGATTCAGGCCGAGCTGCAGATGCGTCCCGTGCCCCTCTGCACTGGGCTCCAGCCACATGGCAATGGCCAGAACCGTGCCCGTCGCCAGCGCGAGCGCCAAAGAGACCAGCTGGCTCACCCGAGTCGAGCTCAAGCGAGCGAGCCATGCCTCAAGGCGCTCCCTCATTCGGCGGCCTCTGCAGGAAGGTTGGACTCGACCAGGACACCCAGCGTCGCCAGATCACGGTCGAGCTTGCCTAGCTCGGTGTCCACTGACCTCCGAAACCGGTCGAACTCCTGGGCGATGTTCAGTGATGCCAACAACGCCACTGTGTACGCGTCCAACCTTGGCGAACGCTCCGCCAAGTCAGCCATGTGGCGATCCACGTAGGCCGCAATTGCCTGAAGATCTTCTTCGCCGTCACTTCGCACCGTGTAGGTGCGCCCGCGAATGGTGATCCTCGTACTCATCGCTCCCCCTCAGCAGAGTGCTTCGACGAAGGCTGCCGGCTCGAAGTCGCGCAGATCGTCGACCTGCTCGCCAATGCCAATCAGCTTCACCGGAAGCGCGAGCTCCGCAGCCAAGCCGAGGACCATGCCGCCCTTCGCTGTGCCGTCGAGCTTCGTTACCACGACGCCCGTCAAGGGGGTCGCCTCATTGAACTGCCTCGCTTGAGACATTGCATTCTGGCCCATGGTGCCGTCCACGACCAAGAGCGTCTCGTGGGGACCATCGGGGACCTTCTTGGAGATGACGCGTCGGACCTTGGAGAGCTGGTCCATCAGCGGCTTCCGCGTCTGAAGGCGCCCTGCGGTGTCGATGATCACCACGTCATGACCTCGAGCTGCCGCCGCCTCCAGCGCGTCGTACACCACGGCCCCAGGGTCGGCGCCTTCGTTGTGCCGAACGATGTCGGCCCCCGAGCGCTCGGCCCATACCTCCAGCTGCTCGGCAGCGGCTGCCCTGTAGGTGTCGCCCGCGGCCAGCAGAACCCGCCGTCCCTCGCTCACGAGCCTCGCCGCCAGCTTGCCGATCGTCGTGGTCTTTCCACTCCCATTGACCCCCACGACGAGCACCACCCAGAGGTCAGGACGCGGCTCCAGCGGTCGATGGCTGGACTCGAGCAGCTGAAGAATCGTTCGCCGAAGCTCTCCTCGCAGCACCGACGGATCTGCCTCTCCCTGTCGGGCCTGCTCTCTCAGCGGCGCCAGGATCCGCTCCGTCGTCGGCAGACCGGCATCGGCAGCCAGCAGCGTCTCCTCGAGTTCCTCGAACATCGAGTCGTCGATGGCACGCCCGAAGAGCTCGTCGAACCGAGCCTGCAGTGCTCCCCGGCTCCTGCCGAGTGCCTCGCGCAGTCGACCTGCGAGCCCTGCTGTCGGGGGCCCAGGGGCCTCGACATCCACTCCTGACGGCGCCTCAGTCTGCTCCAGCAGGGGGGCCGCACTCTGGGCTCGCCCGCGACCACGCGCCGCGACCACGAGCACGACGGCGAGCACGAGGACTCCAAGCCCACCGCCTAGCCATGCGACTGGCAGCTCCTGGTCTGCCGCCGGGCTCTCCACCTCCATGGATGTCTGGACGGTCTGCTCGTCCTCCATCGGTCGCTCCCTGCTGCCCTCACCTACCACGCGACCACTGCCTGCCCAAGCCAGTCAGAGGTCTACCGAGACCAGACGCGACACCCCAGGATCAGCCATCGTGACGCCGTAGAGCGCATCGGCGCACTCCATGGTCTTACGATTGTGCGTGACGACTACGAACTGCGTCAGGCGAGAAAGGTCCTTGAGCATCTCGTTGAAGCGTGCGCCATTCGCCTCGTCGAGGGGGGCGTCGACTTCGTCCAAGACGCAGAACGGCGATGGCTTCACCTGAAAGACGGCGATCAGCAGTGCAATCGCTGTCATCGCCTTCTCGCCGCCCGAGAGCAGCGACAGGTTCTGGAGCCGCTTGCCCGGTGGCTGCACGAAGATGTCGACCCCCGTCTCGAGTAGATCGTCTTCGTCCGTCAACGACAACCTGGCTGCTCCTCCTCCCACAAGACGAGGATAGGCCTCTTGGAAGTTTTCGTTGATGCGATCGAACGCGTCCCGGAAGCGCTGCCGACAGGTCCGGTTCATCTTCGCGATCGCAGCCCGGATGCTCTGCATCGACGACTCTAGGTCCTCGCGCTGCGTGACCAGCTCCTCATGCCGAGAAGACAGCTCGACGAACTCCTCCACCGCCCCCAGGTTCACCTCACCCAACCGATTCAGCGCGCCTCGGTTTTCTTCGAGTCGTGCTGCGACTTCCTCGACGCGTTCGCGGTCCAGCAGGTCACTCACGGCCACAGACCTCGGGGGCACGCCATCGATCACACGGCCTGCGACCGTCAGACCCGCCGCCGCCTCTTCCGACACCGTGAGATCGATAGCTCCTCGCGCGTGAAGCCGGTCCAACAGTGCTGGCAGCGAAGTCTGGTACCTCTCGTCTGCCCGGTGGCGGAGCAGCTCGATCTCTTGCTGAACCCGGTCGAGGTCGGACTTCAAGACGTCAGCGCGCTCGGCCAGGTCGCGCTCCGACGCCCGTAGCTCCGTCGCATTGCTCTCGGCGGATGACAGCCCCTTGCGGTTCCGCTGGAGTCGCTCCTTGGCGTCCTGCACCTTCTCCCACGCTTCAGCACGCGCCGACTCTAGCTCGGTGGCCTCGTCACTGGCTGACGCCGCAGCGACGCGAGCCTCGGCCTCTGTGGACTCGAGTGCCACTCTACGCGCCTCGGCATCCGTGACGACCGAGAGGGCATCATCACGCCGGGTCTCCGCAGCACTGCGAGCCATCGACGCGCTGCGATTGCGCTCCACCGCCGTCGCATAGCGCACCTCGGCTGCCGATGACAGCGCGCGCGCCTCCTCCGCAGCGACGACGGCTTGGTCCACCTCGCTCCTCGCTTCAGCGCGTGCTTCGTCGAGTGAGGCAACCCGTTCTGTCGCCGCAGACACCGCCAGCTCGACCTCGGCGAGCTCACCGCCCAGAGCCAGGACATCGGCCTTCAAGCCCTCGAGCTGCTCCGAGGCTCGAGCGAGCCGGTCACCGCAACGCGCCAGCTCCTGCTCGGTACGTGCTGCCGCTGCCGCTGCCGCATCGACCGACGCCTTGGTCTCCACTGCCCGGCCTCGCGCCTCGCCAAGTGCTGCTGCTGCTGCTGCTGCCTCAGCGCGTACGTCGGACACGACGACCGAGACCGCCTTGCGCCTCGCGTGCAGGACATCTCGCCGACGCTGGCGCTCTTCACTGGCCGACATGCGCGCAGAACGCAGCGCTTCCCGGGCGTCAGTCAGCTCCTCCTCTGCTGCCTGCACCAGGGTGTCGAGCTGCTCGACAAGTGCTGCGGCGTGCTCCCGCTCGGCATCCTCGACACCGCGAGCCGCGGCATCCGCAAGCTCACGGACCGCTGCAACGGCCGACGCCCCGTCCTGCGAGACGGTCTCGAGCATCTCGCGCTGGGACTGACTCAAGGCGCGCAGCGCAGCATCCCGCGCCTCGTGCCACCTCTCTCTACTCTTCACCCTTGCGAGCTCCATCGCAGCAGCAGGATCGGGCATCTCTGCCTGCACGAGACGTCTCGCGTCCGCAACAGCCTCGAGGACACCGCTCTCGGCCTCGCCCAGCGCCTCGCGCGCCGCCGTCAGCCTAGCGTCGGCCTCCTCTGCCTGCGCCGTGGCACTCGCCTCGACCACTCGCAGCTTCTTCAGCCGCTGTTCCGCCTCTGCGCTCGCCTTCTGGGCGGCCGCCGCACGCGCCGCTCGCTCCGCCGCATGGCGACCAGCCTGCTCACTTCGAGGCACCGTAGTCAGACCATCCGCCTCGATTCGAACTCCCGTGTGTACATCGAGTGCGGCAGCTGCTCCCGCCGTCACGGCCTCGACCGCCGCAGCCAACCCCTCCACCCGCTCGACACGAACCTCGACCTGGTCGCGCAGGGACGACCCGATCCGGGTCATCGCGACAAGCGACTGCCCGCTGGACACCGCCTCTTGCAGTGCTGCCAGATCGACGACTGGCAGCGCCAGCCGTGCCCCAACCACGGCGCCCAGCTCTCCTGCCTCGGTCGCTGTCAGCCCGAGACTGGCAAGGACCGACGGCTGACGCGCCAGTGGTCCCTCGAGCGACGCCAGCGCCTCGGCCTCCTCTCTCGCGACCGCCTCGGCCCTTGCCCGCGCCCCATCGAGGGCAGCCTCACACTCGGCGACCGCCCGACGCGCGCTGCGCAGCTCACGAGCTGCCTCGGAAGCCGCCGCCGAGCACTTGTCGAGCTCGCCTGACAGCTCGGCGACGCGCTGCCTTGCGACCTCGCTTGCCCGAGTCTCCGCCTCCACCAGAGCCTGTCGCCGCTCTGCCTCGGCGGCCTCCACCGACGTTCGGTGAGCTGCCTCGTCGTCGGCTCGCTGCAGCTCGAAGCGACGTTCCAGCTCCGCTAGGCCGGCCTCATGCGCCGAGACCAGTGCGGCACGCCAGGCTGCGACCCGGGCGCTCGCTTCGGCTTCCGTGCGAGAGACCCTCTGCCACGCCAGCTCCACCTCTCTGCGGCGTGCCCGCTGATGCTCCTCGAGCCGCGAGTCCCGCTCCGCCTTGGCCGCCTCGAGCGCACGCTCCTTCATCAGCAGGTTTGCTGCCGCCTCTCGGACGGCCGGGTGAGCATCGACCTCTGTTCCCTCCAAGGCGGCGAGCTCCGCCTCGACCTCCGACCGGCCTTGCTCAGCCGCGAGGACACGCTCCCTCATCTCGGTGACCCGCGCCTCCGCCGTGGTCACCTCACGCTGCGAGTGCGAGGCTGTGGCCTGTGCTTGCTCTAGGTCTGCTCGCTCGACCACCAGTACGTCAGCGAGCTCCGTCTGCCGTGCCTCCCAGCTCGCGACCTCCTGCTGTGACCTCGTGACCTCCAGTGGCAGGGCCTCCTCCTTCGCATGCAGCGCCGCGAGCCGACGAGTCAGAGCATCCGAGCGCTCTCTTCCCTCGCTGAGCGTCCTGTCAGCCTCGTCGAGAGCTGCGCGCTTGGTCGCTGCGAGCTCGGTCGCAGCGACCGCTTCGAGCCCCGCACGCTCTCGTTCATCGGTTGCCGAGGCGACCTCTGCCTCGGCGACCTTCAGGAGCCCCTCGGCGTCCGTCGCCTCCTGCGCGGCCTTTGCTGCCCGCTCGGACGCCCGGCTCGCCTCTGCGGCTGCCTCTTCTGCCGAGCGAGCGAGCTCGGCAGCGCGCTCCATCTGGAGCGACCGGGTCGCCTCGACCTCCCGCCGCCGGCCATCGACGTCGGCAAGAGCGTCACGGAGCCGCCCGACCTCCGCCTCGATGACCTCCAGCTCAGAGCGCCGGAGCTCGAGATCCGACTCGCGGCGAGCCAGCTCTCGTCGCGTACTGGAGAGCTGACCCACCAAGCCACGATGTGCTCCCCGCAGCGCTCTCCGATCACCGGACAGCTCGTCGTACCGCACCATCGAGAGGTCGAGCTCGTCCTGTCGAACCAGTGCCCGCAGCCGCCTGAACCGCGCTGCCTTGAGGACCTGACGCTCGAGAGAGCGAAGCCGCCTCGCCATCTCGTCTTCGACATCCGAGACGCGGTCGAGCTGATTAGCCGTCGCCTCCAGCCTGGACCGCGCCTGGTCGCGACGCACCTTGTAGCGGGCGATCCCTGCGGCCTCATCGACGATCTGTCGTCGCTCCCCAGGCGACGCTCGAACCATCTTGTCGACCTGGCCCTGCTCGATGAAGCTGTACAGGTTGGCACCGATGCCGGTGTCCATGAACAGCTCGATCACGTCACGGCGGCGCACCCTGTTCTGGTTGATCAGGTACTCGCTCGTGCCACTGCGGTGGAGCCGCCGCCCGACCTCCAGCTCCTCGAGCTGGGCGTACTCACCCGGAAATGGCTCACCCTTGTCAGCCGAGAGGGTGAGCTTCACCTCCGCGAAGCCCACAGGCTTGCGGTCCGACGAGCCGGCGAAGATGACATCTTGCATCTCGCTGCCTCGGAGGCTCTTCGCGCTCTGCTCGCCGACACACCACTTGAGCGCATCCACGACATTACTCTTTCCGGAGCCGTTTGGGCCGACCACACACGAGATCCCGCTGCCGAACAGAAACTGGGTCCGATCCGGGAAGGACTTGAAGCCGTGTAGCTCGAGTCGACCGATCCGCATGCTGGGCTCAGCCCCTCGTCCCACGCCACACGGCAGCCTTGGCGACATAGGTCCGCCATGCCTCTCCGATGCGCGCCAGCTCATCGTCCGTGACAGTGCGAACCACTCTTCCTGGTACACCGAGCACCAACGACCGCGGTGGGATCACGGTACCAGGTGTGACGACGGTGCCCGCGCCGATCACGGCCTGCGCGCCAACCCGCGCATGGTCCATCACGATGGCGCCCATCCCTACCAGGACCTCGTCTTCCAGAGTGCACCCGTGCAGGATTGCGCGGTGCCCCACGGTGCAGCGCTCGCCGACGACCGTCGCAGACTCGCCAGTGGTATCGTGGCAGATCACGCCGTCCTGGATGTTCGAGCAGGCGCCGATCACAATCGGTCCGACGTCACCGCGAAGGACCGCCGTCGGCCACACACTCACCTGCTCCGCGAGGCTCACCTCCCCGATGATAACGGCCGAAGCATGCACCCATGACGAAGGGTGGAGCTGCGGAACCACACCGGAGAATGCTTCAATCACGGGGGCCTCCGAGGCCGATCGTTAACGCAGTGCCATCCGCCTGGGCGCCTCGGCGGATCGAGGAACGCTCTGTCGACCGTGTCGAAGAAGCGCACGACTGCGTGAAATAGCGAGCCGCTGGACTCGTATCGTCAACGAACATCGGAGACGTCATGCGCACCGACCTCGCTCCTCACGACCAGCGCCACCCCGCGCTGGCCTACATGCTCTGGCTGTCGTGCTTCTTCGGGTTCTGCGGCTTGCATCGACTCTACGCAGGTCGGTGGGTCAGTGGTGTGTTGTGGTTCCTCACCGGTGGACTGTGCGGCATCGGTCAGCTGGTCGACCTCGTCTTCATTCCGAGAATGATTGCGGATCACAACGGCGGGCGACCGGTCTGGTGAGCGATCTCACAGCATGAGCCCCGCAATGCAGCCCGTCATGCACGCAGCCAGGACGCCGGCCGTCATGGCCCTCAGGCCGAGGCTCGCGAGCTCGCCCATCTTGTTCGGCGCAAGTCCGCCGATGCCACCCAGCTGGATTCCGATCGAGGCGAAGTTCGCGAAGCCGCAGAGTGCGTAGCTCGCGATGATGGCACTCCGCTCGGAGATCACCGGCTCGGCAGCGTTGATCAAGGTGCCCAGGTTGATGTAGGCCACGAACTCGGTGAGCACGATCTTCTCACCCAGAAGTCGCCCGACCACCAGAGCCTCTCCGAAGGGTACGCCCATGAGAACGGCAATGGGTGCGAACACCCACCCGAGCATCACAGACAGACTCAGGGGCTCGGGAGTACCGACAGCGCAGGTCCCCGACAGCGCGGGAACACCATCGCAGAACGCCAGAGGGACGAGACCCACGATCCAGTCGAACATCGAGACGAGGCCGACGATGGCGATCAGCATGGCAGCGACGTTCACCGCCAGCTCCATGCCTTCCTTCGCCCCCAGTGCCGCGGCCTCGAGCACATTCGTGGCGGGCTTCTCGTCACTGACCTCGACCACACCTCGCGTCTTGGGCTCGTCCACTTCCGGAACCATCAGCTTCGCGCAAGCCAGCGCGGCAGGGGCCGAGAGGATGCTGGCCATGACGAGGTGTCCCGCAATGTTGGGGATGTTCTGGAGAAAGGAGACATAGGCGCCCATGACGCCACCCGCGACGGTCGCGAACCCACCCGTCATGACCGCCATGAGCTCGGAGCGGGTCATGTCCTTCACGAACGGCTTCACGAGCAGCGGCGCCTCGGTCTGACCCACGAAGATGTTGCCGGCTGCCGAGAGACTCTCCGCTCCGGAGGTCCCGAGCGTGCGAACCATCAGCCAGGCAATGCCCTTGACCACCAGCTGCATCACCCCGAGGTGGTAGAGCACGCTCATCAGCGACGAGAAGAACACGATGGTCGGCAGGACCCAGAAGGCGAAGGTCTTCACGGGCGGCGAGACACCACGGACCATCATCGGGTCACCATCTGGACCGAGGACCTGATGGGGCACGATGCTGGCGAAGACGAACGTCGCCCCATCGTTGGCGAACGTCAGCAGCTGATTCACCGCGCCGTCGACGACGGTGTAGAAGATGCTCGAGACCGTCGGCGACAGAATCACCGCGCCGAACAGCAGCTGCAGACCGACGCCCCAGAGCACGGGTCGCCAGTCGATGTCTTTCCTGCGCTCGGAGAGCAGCCAGGCAATACCCACCATGGCAGCCAGACCCACTAGGGACAGGACTCGGTCCAAGACCGAGGTCTCCGCCGGCAGGAAGTTGCCCTCGGTGGCCAGGGCCGAGGCGGACATCAGGAGCCAGAGCATCGTTCCTCCAGGCGCGCGACCTTACCAGCGACGTCCGACCAGTGGCAGTGCTTCGTGATGCTCATCACCAATTCGGAGTGCTCGCCGCAGCGCCTCGACGGCTCTCTCGAGTCCGCGACCAGCGCGGTGGTGGACGGTGACGAGAGCCTGCCCGACCTCGACCTTCTGCCCCAGACGAACGTGCACCTCGAGGCCCACCTCCGGATCGATGCGCTCACTGGCGGCGCGACGCCCAGCGCCGAGCGCGAACGCGGCCTCACCGCAAGCCCTGGCCTCCATCTCCGCGACGACGCCCGTGCGCTCCGAACACACGACGTGCGTCGCCGTGCCGCGCGAGCGAGACTCGAACGCTCCGACGTCCCCTCCTTGCGCCTCGACCATCTTCACGAAGCGTGGCCACGCTGCTCCCGATGCCAGCACACTCGCAGCTGCGGGGTGCTCGGTGAGAGCGAGGACCACCTGCCGAAGGTCTTCCGGGCCCTCACCG
>PKDJ01000001.1 GCA_002862545.1 Pseudomonadota bacterium | reverse complement strand
CTCTTAGGCGATTCGACTCGGTGCCACGCCGGCGGCCTCGAGCCAGCGCCGCAGCGTGAGGACGTAGTCGTCGGGACCACAGAGGTAGTACGCGCGATCTGGATGAGCAGCGACCAGCTGCTCGATGTCGTTGACGGAGAGGCGGCCCTCGGTGGCGGTCTCGCGCAGTGTGAGCGTGACCCGGTCCGAGTCGGTCGCGAGTCGCTCCAGCTCCTCGCGGTGGGCAAAGTCACATGCTTGGTGGGCGGAGTTGTGAACGTGAAGCGCGTGCGGGACGAGCCCCGCTGCAGCGGCACGTGCCATGGCCAGCGCTGGCGTCATGCCGATACCCGCGACCAGAGCAACCGCCGGATCGTCATCGCGAGTCCACGTGAAGTCCCCCTGGGAGGCGGAGATCCGAAGGAGCCCGCCGAGGCGCTCATGGTTTCGGAACAGCCAGTCGGTGAGCTGCCCGCGTGACACGTGCTTCACCGTGATCTCGTAGTGATCGGATGCTGCGCCGCTGCCACAGAGGGTGTAGGAGCGGTCGACCCACTCGCCGTCGACCTGCACCTGGATCACGAGATGCTGGCCAGGAAGGTAGGGGAGTCTCACCCCAGACTGGGGAGTGAGCTTGAACGAGCGGATCTCCCTGGCGCGCTCCGTACTCTGGAGCAGCGGTGCGGCCGACCAGGCCTCGTTGCCGAGCAGGCTCTGGAGGCGCGGGCGACAGCCGCCGCACACGCTGCCGCAGCGCAGGCGGTTGGTCAGCTCTGTGAGCGTGGTGCAGCCCAGCTGGATCTGTTCGTCGATCTGGCCCCGGGTGACGTTCACGCACGAGCAGACCACCTCGGTCACGATGCAGAAGCGAGCTGGGCTCTCGAGCCGGATGGTGCCGCTTCGTCGAAAGGCGGAGGTCTGCCATCGGGCAAGCGGTACGCCATCGAGCATCTGCAGGTGCAGATCTGTGAACTCCTCCCAGTCGCCACTCGCGTAGGTCTCGACCACGTGTCGACGGTCATCGAGGCCGATGCGTCGGACGATGGGCACACCGTCGACCTCGGCCTCGTAGGTGAAGGACTCCGTGACCGTCGCGTGGGTGTCGAAGACGTGTGCGGCCTGTCCCGCGATCAGCGAGGCGACGCTCCGGCGCCCATCGGGCAGGTGGTAGATCGTGGTCCACTTGGGTCGGCCGAGGACGTGGCCGCTGTGCTGGGTGACGACCCCCCGACGTGGAAGCCTGTAGACACCGGCTAGTGTGCGGAGATGGTCGGCGAGCTCGGGGTTCGACGCGACCTCGGCTTGGAACGTCTCACCCGGGATGGCGTACACCCGGGTTGGTCGATCCGCACGCGCGGACGCAGTGCGGGGCCGGCGATCCAAGATGCCGACCTCGCCTACGCACTGGCCGGCACCCACCCATGCGATCAGCTTGCCGAGGGGGTCCTCGGAGTCTCCGTCGACGGTTGTCTGGCGAACCTCCAGGCGTCCGTGGATCACGAAGTAGACCTGGTCTGGCTCTGCTCCTTGCTGGAACAGGATCTCGCCGCTGCGCAGGGCCCGTTCCTCGCCTTGCGGCATGGCGAGGTCCAGGGTCCGGAAGATGCTCGACCTTGCGGACAGGCGCTCCCAGAGCTGCTCGTGGCCGAACTCCTGCAGCAGCTCCCGGAGGGGGCTTCCGACTGGCAAGGCTCTCTCGAGGGCTGAGAACGAGACCTCGAGGACCCGCGAGGCGCCGATCGAGCGGACGCTGGCGTTCCGTCTTCGGCGCTCGCAGCCGAGCAGGGCCTGCTCACCGAAGCAGTCGTCGGCCTCGAGCCGCGCGAGGACCACGGAGTGTCGCTGTGTGCAGGAGGTGTAGACCTCGAGGTGCCCCTAGATGACCATGAACATCGAGCTCGCGTGGTCACCCTCTCGGATCACGACCTCACCCTTCGTGAAGTGGCGCTCGACCGAGCTGGAGGCCGTCTGCTCGAGCTCGCCCGAGGTGAGCGCGGCAAACAGTCCGGTACGTCGAAGCAGCTCGATCCGCTGCATGAGGATCTCCAGGGTGGAGTTGCACACTACCTCCGACGGTGTGTCGGTGGGTGCAGCATCTGTGCGGTTCGCCGAGTGCGACGTGGTCGTCGCCTCGCTCCAGAGGCTCCAGCCCATGGGCCGCATGCACTGCACCCGCTTGGGGCCGCGATACGTCGATTCGGCGAGCCCATCGAGGGCCAGCACACGCAGAGAGAGCGCATGGACAGGCCACGCCTCCAGACAGCCCCTGTCGGGCTGCGCCGCTGGGATCCAGACGACCTGACCCCACCGTGGCGGGCGTGGCTGGAGGATCCTGGGCCACTACCTCCAGGGGTGCGCTGTGTCGGCCCGAGTGTCTACGAGCTTCCGGAGCTGTTCTCCGAGTCCTTCCTGGCACGTCTCACGGCCGAGGTTCAGCAGGGCCTGGCCGAGAGCCGGGGGTCCGAGGCTGCGCTGGGGCCCCCGAACTCGATGCACCGCGCGGGCTTCGTGCTGGCAGAGCGTGGCCTGGGCGTGCTCCTGGACCAGCTCGGAGAGGCGCTCCTCGGCCCGCTGGGACGTCGGCTCTACCCTCAGCGAGACCTCGGGGAGGTCGTCGCGGTGCACGGCTTCGTCGCCCACTACGGCCCCGAGGGAGATCGCGCGCTCGACTTCCACGTCGACGAGAGCGACCTCACGCTCACACTCTGTCTCGGCGACGTGTTCGAGGGCAGCGCGGTGTACTTCGAGGGCCTCCGCTGTGGGGCGCACCTGCAGACGCCCGCACGCTCCGAGGAGTGCTTTCAGTACACACCGACACCGGGGGCGGCACTCGTTCATCTCGGAGCCCATCGGCACGGGGTCCGGCCCATCCTCGCAGGAGCCCGCACGTCGGTGATTCTGTGGGCGCGCTCCTCTGGGCCGGGCGGTGGCATCGCCCACGGGAGGCTCGGGCCCTGTCCGGCGTGGTGCGGGCTGCGCTGAGATTGGCCTGTGGTCCAGGTTGTTGTGGGCGGACCACGTGTTTGGTGCTGCTCCTGGAGGGCTGACGGCGGGCACCGGGGATGCTGAACTCCCACTGGTGTGCGGTCGCCGGGAGTGGGCGAGCCCACCCCCGACGATGGAGGGCTTCACGTCACCAGGGCAGGAGGTCCGGCATCACCTCATGCGGCGAGCCGGCGGTCTTCGACTCGAAGAACCGTGCACCCTTCACGACCTCGGTGTGCGTCACCGTCACTCCCGGCTCGCAGATCGGTGGGACTCCCTCCGGTGCGGCTTCATGGGGCTGGAAGGACTCCACGACCTCGGTGCGCTCCAGCTGGCCACGATCGGTGCAGAACTCCGTCACGTTGACGATTGAGGTCGTCACGAACTGGACGACACGACCCGCATCGTCGTGGATGCAGCTCCAGACCGTCCGACGCTCGACCCAGGTGGATGCCCACGTGCCGTCCGTCCAGCTGCAGAAGGGGTGGGGCATGTACATCTCGTCCGGCGTGGCTGGCGATGTCGCGAATGCAGGGACGCTGTCGGCCACCGCATCGGCAGGTGTCAAGCTGCCTGGTGCGGCCAGCGCTTGCGTGATCAGGAACAACAACGGGACACTCATCAGACCTCCAACGGAGCGCTCACTGGCTCCGCACCGTTGGTGTCGTGGGTCGGGGGGGCGTCACAGGCAGTGTGGTGATTGGGATGGAGAGCCTGGCGACACCGGGCTTCGGGGGGCGGGGCATCCATCGAGCAGCGGCGACGACAGGCCCGTCCAACGTGAGGGAGCGTCAGGGCACACCGAGTCAGCCTGCACAGCGGCCCGTTCCAGCGATCTGGCGGCGATTGGGAGGGCCCGAGTCGAGGCCTCGCCGCCAGAGCAGCTGCGCTCAGAAGTACTCGGTCTCGATGATCCGGATGTCGTAGTCCACACCCTTTGCTGCTCCCGAGTCGGAGACTTGGCTCACCCGAACCGTGAGTGCCGAGGGGCAGTCGTACACATCCCAGTAGGCGTCGCAGTAGTACTCGCTGTGGACGCCGTACGAGAGCCGGAACTCCCCGGGCGAGACATCCCACGGCCAGTCGCGGACACTCCCGTCGTCACTCACGAGATCCGCTGTGACCTCGCCGTCGGCCGGGTCGTATGAGACGACGACCTCATAGAAGTAGCCACGGGTCGTGAGGAAGCGATGGTGGTCGTCGTCGGTCGCACACGAGCGGGCGTCGAGGTGTGTGATCTCACAGCCCTCGATGCCGAACGAGCGACACAGTTCCCAGGGTGAGACATCGAAGCCCGCGGCGTCCTCGATGGTGTCGTCGGACTCATAGACATCCGGGATGCATGCCAGAGAGGCGTTGGTGCTCCAGCAGTGGTTGCGTTCGGCACAGAGGTGGTCGCGGATGTAGGCACTGTAGCTGCAGCCGACCGCGCCGCAGTCATAGGTGTCGCCCAGCTTGTAGTTCTCGGCCACGGGCTCCGTGCAGAAGCTGTCATCGCCCCAGCCATCCACAAAGGCCTGTCGGTCAGCCGCATCCGAGCGGGTGGAGCACTGCCACTCGCGCGCTGTTCCTCCGAAGACCTCGGCACAGGCCTCGATGCAGCTGTAGGTTGGTGGATCTTCGGTCCAGGAGGGGCCATCGGAGATGGCGAACGAGCCTGCGAGACCGAGGCCACTCCAGCAGAGCGGCACGGCGAGGCTCGTGCCACAGGTTGCGAGGTCGACAACCTGAATCCAGTCGGTGTCCGAGGACCCCAGCTCAGGCGTCAGCAGGTCGGTCCCGTCGGCCTCGGCGGTGAACGGACCGAACCGTCGGTAGGAGGACAACCCAGAGGCAACGCCGGCGCACGGTCCACGGAGCTCTGCTTCACCCAGGCTGTCTCCCTTGAGGACGACGTAGTCTCCGCCTGGCGTCAGGCCTCGCGCACGGATGTCGAGGCTGCCGGGACAGACGCCCGCAGTGGTGAGTGTCTGGGCACTGGCCGGTAGGGCGATGAAAAGGGTGAAAAATACTGTGGATATGTGATGCATGGGCTCTCCAGTTTGTGCGCCTCGCGACCCTACCACTTGGTCGCGAAAGAATGCGAGGGAGAGCCCTTACCTGGGAAGAGTGGCCGTGCTCGCTCGGCACCCCCTGAGTGCGACTTTGCAGGCGTGAGGGGACTCGCGCACGAGAGGTGAGAGAGCGTGTCTTGTTGCCGGGTCCCGATCACTCGAAGTGCAGCGCCACGCAGGCCGCCATGCGTGCGTCTTCAGCAGCGCGGTGGGCTCGCGCAGACCACCCCAGCTCCCCGCCGGCCGCCTGGGCGAACGCCACGGCGGCTGACAAGCGTGGGCCCCGAGCCACACTCATGCCGCGGCGTGCGGTCACCTGGATGTCCTCCCCCTTGGTCAGGCCGGTCCGCTCGAAGAGCCGCCAGGGGTCCTGCTCGAGGAACCAGAAGTCGAAGCCTTGGTTGTAGGCCCGGGCCTCGCGCACACCAAAGCGCTCTTGGACTCTCTGGATCCACAGGGCGAGGCGCGGTGCGGCCCGTCGAGGATCGAGCCCCTCGCGCAAGATCTGCTCGACCGCGATGCCGTGCGTGCGCATGGCCCGCTGCGCTTGCCAGCTTCGGAGGTGGGGCTCCGGCTGGCGAACCAGGAACGAGATCGGGGAGACGACGCGGCCATCCGCCGTCATCACCACGGCACCCACCTCCACGATTCGCGCGCGGAAGCCTGCCCCATTGTTGGGGAACCCGGTGGTCTCGGTGTCGAAGACGACAGCGGGCGTCCTCGGACCCGCCCTACGCTTCGGGCCCCCCGAGGGAGGGCTCTGGTCCGACGCTCGACTCGTCATGCCGACCCCATGCGCCGGTGTACTCCGCGGCTGGACCTCACGACAAGCGCTGGGCGGACGCCCAGGTGTCGGGCTACCCGTGACCGCATGTGCCTCCGGCGCATGCCTCAAGGGGGACCTTGGCCATGGGCCGTGCCGCTCGCTCCAGGATGTCTGCTCGCGTGCTGCCGTACGCCCGCGATGGCTTCTGCGCCGTGCGGTCGTTCCTGTCGGCGGAGGACTTCGAGCGGGTCTTGGCGGACTGTCGTCGGCTCCAGCCCAAGATGAAGGCCGAGAAGAACAGCCTGGCGCGAGGTCGGCTCGGCTGCTTCGTCGATCGCCGCTCGGAGACCCACGCGGTGCTCACGTCGCCGGCGGTCCGTGCTCGGGTGGCAGCGCTTGTTGGCGAATCGCTGGAGCTGTCCGCCTACCCCATCGAGCTGCGGCGCTACCGTGTCGGTGCGGAGATGGCCTGGCACCAGGATGATCAGCTCTTCGAGCCCGCGCAGTGCGAGCTGGTGCTCTGTCTCGACAACGACTCGGATGCTCGGACGGAGTGGACCGACGCTCGGGGAGAGGTCTCTGCCGAGTGGACCCCTCCCAACATGGCGCTGCTCGTGCGCGGCGGAGCGGCGGGAGCCGCGCACCGCGTGACGCGTCTACAGCGGGGGACGCGCACGATCGTGAAGATGGTGTGGGCCGCGCCAGACAGCGCGCCGCTGCCGGCCTTCTACGAGCACCTCGACTCCCTTCCGGGACTCCGCAGCCGGGTCCGCAAGGGCATCGAGAGGTCGAAGCCTCCCCGCGGACGGTGAGTCGTGAGGGGCTCCGAGGTGGCCCCTCGAGCGGTCGATGCAGTCGGCTCGCTCGACGAATGAAGAGACGCTACGGGGGCCTCCCACACCCGAGGCTCCGCATGAACGTTCGAATTATCGTCCTGGTCTTGCTCTCGACCTTGGCCGCTTGTGTGAGCGCCGAGACCTATACCTGCGAGTACGAGCTCATCGGCACCGAGGCCGGCGAGGATGTGACTGAGACCTTTCTGGTCGACATCTGCAGCAAGCAGGATCTCGAGGTCGGCACGGTTGCCACGATGAACACGCTGATGAGTGCTGTCGACTGCAGCCTCAGCCCCCGCTTCGAGGAGCTCGAAGACGGCAGCTGCTCCCCTCTGTCTTGCGCGCCCGCCGAGATCGAGTGCGACGAGCCGGGCACCGCGGCCCTCGTCGAGTAGGCTCCGCGTCGACCGGACCGCTCGGGCTGTGTCTCCCCGTCGCTCAGAGAGCCTCCACAGCCTCGAACAGCAGCTGGGTCACATCGGAGGAGAGGTCGCCGACGTTCCCGCCGTCGGCATTCGTCAGGAGGACGACGCCGATTCCCGTGTCCGGTTCGAACGCGATGCTCGTGGTGACACCGCGGTCGTTGCCGCCGTGCCCGATCACCGAGCGTCCGTCGCTGTCGCTCCGGTACCAGAACACATACTGATCTTCGCCTCCGCCGGGCTCGTGAGGCGTGAAGAGGGCGTCCATGGTCGAGGGCTGCAGCACCGTCGCGTCATCGAGCACGCCGTCGTTGGACATGGCAGCCAGGAAGCGCCCCATGTCGGCTGCGCTGCTGCGAAGCTGTCCGTCGGGGTAGTCGGCGTAGCCGTAGTGGCCGTAGGAGACGAAGACGCCATCGACGTACGCCGTCGGCATCGCGAGGGTCTCAGGGTCGAAGTCCGCCAGGTGCCACCCGGTGTCGCTCATGCCGAGCACGTCGAAGATGTGGGTGTCGCAGTAGTCGTCGAAGGGTGTGGCGGCGCCGACCTCGACCACGTAGCCAGCGAGTGCCGTGGCGATGTTGCCGTAGTTCCACGCTCGGCCGGGTGCATAGCCGTAGAAGTTGTCCGCGGGGCTGTACCAGTCGCCTCCCGGCACGAGGTAGCCCTCGAGGTACTCGCCGAGCGCGTAGGGCGAATCGCCATCGGCGTAGGGCATGTAGGCCCAGTTGTCTCGGATGCCCGAGGTGTGCGTCACCAGGTGGCTGAGCGTGATGACCTCGTCCTCCACCTGCGGATTGTCGACCGGAAATGGGAGCACGCCCGCGAGGTCGTCGTCGAGCGCCAGCAGATCGGACTCGACGGCATGCATGACCGCGACGCCTGTGACGGTCTTGCTCACCGACGCGAGCATGAAGGGTGTGTCTGGCTGAACTGGGAGGCCGGAGTCGACGTTGGCGAGCCCAAAGCCAGCCGTCCAGAGCACCTCGCCCGGGTGTGTGACCGCCACAGCCAGGCCGGCGACCTCGGACGACTCTAGGGCCTCCTCGATCGCCTCGCGGACCTCCGCCCAGTCGTCCTCCTCGGTCGTCTCTGTCGTCTCTGTCGTCTCTGTCGTCTCTGTCGTCTCGGTCGTCTCGGTCGTCTCGGTCGTCTCGGTCGTCTCGGTCGTCTCGGTCGTCTCGGTCGTCTCGGTCGTCTCGGTCGTCTCGGTCGTCTCTGTCGTCTCGGTCGTCTCGGTCGTCTCGGTCGTCCCGGTCGTCCCGGTCGTCCCGGTCGTCGCCGAGGTCTCCGTCGAGTCGGCCGCCGGGGAGGACTCGGTGGGTGGGGCCTGGCATGCTGCAGCAACCAGCAGGAGACAGAGTGTGGCTCGGCGTCGCATGAGACCTCCTCGTCTAGGAATACACGCTGGTGTCGGCGTCCCGCCACGGCCCTATCCTCGTACGAGCTCCTGGCCGCGTCGCGGCGCTGCTGCGCTCCGGTCGAGGTCCCTCGCCCAGAGGCTCTATGTGGCACTATGGCCTGCTCGGATTCCTGTGAAACATTTATGTGGACCGTGCGTACCGTCGGCGTGGAGCATGTCGATGAGTCGTTCCAGCACCGTTGTCCGACGCCCGAGGCGCACGACAGCCCGCAGCAGGGCCCGGCGAGTCGCGAAGCGCGACGGTCCCAACGCTTCGGTCCTCGTCCGCTCTCGGGACGGGGTCCTCTGGGGGGTCTGCCGTGGCATCGCCGAACACACAGGCCTTGATGTCGGCGTGGTGCGGGCGGCTGCTGTCTTCGGCTTCCTGTTCACCGCGGTTCCAGTCCCCCTGATCTACCTGTCCATGGCGCTGTCGCTGCCGGTTCGCGAGCGGGAAACCACGGACCTGGACTGGGCATCCGACAGCGTCGTGCTGCGGTACTGGGCGGCTCTGTGTCCCCATGTGGTGCCTGCGGCGATGTGGGTCTGCCTGTGGGGAGGGCTCTGCCTCGCTCTGCTCGGAGCGAGTCTGGCCTGCCTGATGCTCGGGTTGCTCGTGTTCGCGGCCCACGACGGCGTGTTCGTGATGTCGATGGTGCTTGCGGGTGTGCTGGGCTCTCTGGGCACTCTGGCCCCCCTTGGAGTTCTGTTGGGAGGCCGAGAGCGGCCGTTCGCCATCAGCTGCACCCCCGATGCACTCTGGCTGCAGCGTGGCAGCATCCGCGCAGCGCAGCGGGTGCCGCTCACTGCGGTCGAGTCCATCCAGGTCGAGGAGGTGGTTCGCCTCTGCTTGATGGATGGCGAGACGATCGAGATGCCGCTGCCGCGCGACGCCGATGCGCTCACAGCTCTCCTGGAGCAGGCTCGGCGGTCGACGCACGGTGCACGTGCACACGCAGCTGCTCTCCAGGACGCTACAGCGACGCGGAGAGACCTCGAGAACGTGCTGCGCAGCGCTGGGCCGCAGCGCCAGGGCTACGGGTCGAGGGCCTGACCGCGATTGCTGGCGATGCTCGAGCCCGTCGTGCTCAGTCTAGTGAGGGACACGTTCGCTTGAGGCACCCCGTCTGCCTGGGCCTCGGAGGCGTTCCCTCCGCTGGTGAGGCGAGCCCACGTGACGGGCCTCTGTCGGCGTGCAGTGGCGTCACGACGGTGTCGGCGCCTCACAGGCAGGAGGA
>PKDJ01000261.1 GCA_002862545.1 Pseudomonadota bacterium | reverse complement strand
CGGTCGGAGGCCAGGGCTGCATCTCCGTCGCGAGCAACATCGTGCCCGAGCGCATGATCATGATGGTGGCCGACGCGCAGGCCGGCCGCACGGGGCGGGCCCGTGACGCCCACCTCGCGCTCTACCCGCTGTGGCGCGCCCTGTTCTCCCAGACAAACCCGCTGCCCATCAAGACGGCCATGGCCGCCATGGGCTGGTGCGAGAACGTCTTCCGTCTCCCGCTGTGTCCGATGGACCCGGAGCCGGCGGAGGGGCTGCTGGCCGAGCTGAAGCGCCAGGGCCTCGTTCCGCGCTGAGCGGCCCGCTCACTCGTAGAGGAAGGCGGGGACGGCCTCGATGGCCATGGCGACGCTCATCTGAGTGCACTGGCCCGTCTCGTCGGGCGCCAGATCGGCGATCACGGCGAGCACGGGCTCGATGAGTTCCGCGACGACCGGGTCGACGTTCGCTAGCGTGGCGACGTACATCAGATCGGCCGTTGCCATTCCGCCGCCGAGGACGCCGCGCCAGACACCATCATCGTCCTGCTCGAGCCGCAGGCGGACGTTGTAGATGTCGAAGGTGGCGTCGAGGTCGAGCACGGTGACGCGCAGGGGAACGGCCTCGACGGGGCCGAGCTCGAGCACGCCGTCGACGATGCTGCCACCGCTGGCCGTCGTGATGGCGGTCTCGGGGGCCATGTCGAGGGTCTGGTTGGGCAGGATCCAGCCGTCGGCACCGACCATCGGGTTGCCCGCACCCTGGAAGACGGCGAGGTCGACGCACTCGTCGTTGGTGGTGTCGTCGAGGTCGAGCAGCTCGAACATCAGGATCATCGACCCGTCGTTGATGCTCGCCTGCATCAGGTCTTCGAGGACCACCGCCTCGGTGGTGTCGAGCACGGGCAGGAGGTTCGCCATGGCGTTGTCGATGCCCGTCGCGCCATCGGGACCCGCGAAGTCGGCGACGCCGCAGCCCTCGGGCTGACCCTGGACCGTGTCGTATCCGTCGAGATCGAAGCCGATGCTGACGTCGTCGGTCGCCCGCGAGAAGGACAGTGCGCGGGTGAGGAGGATCTGATCTGGCCCGGCCTCGTCGCACATCGGGTCGAGGAGGTCGCCAGCCTTGCGGTCCTGGGCATCTTGGCCACCACAGGCAGCTAGGGCGATGAGCAGAGGCAGAGAGCGCATGCAGACCTCGAGTGGCATGGTGCCAGGTTCTAACATCCAGACGAGGTGACCCGCAGGCGCAATTGCACGCCTCGGTCTATGTTCATGCACAGAGCGAGGCGTTAGCCAACGAAATGCACGACGAGGAAGCCCTCACGCGGGCTCTCGAAGACGAGGCAGACCGCAACGTCCGGTACCTGAACGGGCTCCGCTTGTTTGGCGTCGCGCTGTTCCTGACGTTGGCACTCGTCTTCGGTGGTGAAGAGGCGTCCTCGTCGCGCTTCTGGCAGGGGGCGCGGCCCTGGCTGCTGCTCTGGTTCGTCGCCGGCTTCGGCGTCTCGCTCGGGTCCGAGTACTCCTCACGCGTTGCGAGGTGGTCGGGCCTCGGGCCATTGGTCCTCGATACTCCCCTGCTCGCCATGCTGCTCGTGCTGAACCTCGACGGGTCGGACGAGCAGCAGATGGTCGTGGCGCAGTCGCAGAGCGTGTTCCTGCTGCTGCTCCTGTTCGCCCAGATGACGCTGCGCACCTACATGCTGACCCTCGCGGGCCTCAGCTCGCTCGCCGTCGTGGTCGGTCTGTCGGTGAGCGCGGGCACCACGGGGCCCGGATTCTGGACGACGGTGGGGCTGCACCTCCTCTTCATCGGCGCCCTTAGCTTCATCGGGGGGCGGCAGCGGGGGATGCTCGCCCGCCTAGTCGAGTACGGAGGGTCGCTGCGCATCCTGCAGCGCTACTTCGCGCCGTCGTTGGCCGAGCACCTGCTGGCCTCGGGTGGGATTCCGCGCTCTGGCGAGGAGCGCGAGCTGACAGTGCTCTTCGCCGACATCCGCGGCTTCACCAAGCTCGCCGAGGCGCTCACGAGCGCCGAGGTCGTCGACCTGCTCAACGCCTACCACTCCACCATGGTCGACGTGCTCTTCCGCCATGGCGGCACCCTCGACAAGTTCATCGGGGATGGTCTCATGGCTTGGTTCGGGGCCCCGCTCGACCAAGAGGACCACGCGCAGCGCGCCGTCGCCTGCGCCCTCGACATGGTCGACGCGCTGGAGCGGCTGAACGAGCGCCGCCGGCTCGGTGGGCAGCCGTCCATCGAGGTCGGCATCGGGCTCCACACGGGCCCGGCGATCGTCGGGGACATCGGACACGAGCGCCGCAAGGAGTACACGGCGATCGGGGACTCGGTGAACGTGGCCTCGCGAGTGGAGGGCCTCACCAAGGAGCTGGGGGGCCCGATTCTCGCCACCAGCGACGTGCGGGGTCAGGTGGCGGACGGCTTCACCTGGGAGGCCCGGGGGCGCCTGCAGGTGCGCGGCCGCGAGGCACCGATCGAGGTCTGGTCACCCGGACGCAGTGAGCCCGGGTAAAAACAAGTGCGCCGGCTCGATGGCCGGCGCTGTCTCTGCTCTCAATGCTTGGTTCGGGGGTAAGTTGAGACCAACCTGGCCTCTCCCCTAGCCTCAACTAGCAGGTGGCTGCTCTCGCTCGGACAAGATCGAGCCGTTGGCCGCGTGGACCTCGCTGATCATCGCGTCCGCGATCTCCCAGATGGGGCTCTTGTGGCCGCGGTGGTACTTGAGCGACGCGAGGCCGGGGTTGCCCGTGATGCAGGCAGCGGCCTCGGAGCTGATGTACAGGCCCATGTCGCAGCACTCGCCGTCATCGCCCTCACACTGGCGCTCGACGTAGGCCGCTGTGGCCGCGTCGATGCTGGTGACGGGGTGGTCGGCGACGCAGTCCTTGTACATGTCGAGCACGGCGCAGACGTCCGTGACGCAGGTGGGCTCGCCGTTGTCGAGCTTGTCGCCGCCGTTGGCGACCCAGTCACTCTCGGACTGGGTCTCGTCGTACTCTTCGCCGCCCCCACAGGCGACCAGCGTGGCCGCGCCGAAGACGAGCGCGATCTTCATCAGACGCATCGCAACCTCCCGGTTCCGTACATCATACGCGGGGCGGCCCGCTCGAGCGACGCCGGTGCGAAGTCTTTACACACTCGCGCGGGAGCGGACGATTCCCAGGGTCCGCCTGTACACCAACCCAAGGGAGAGCGGGAAGTGGGCCAGTCCCTCCTCGCGCAGCCGCGGTGCGTGGTCCTCTTCGTACCGGTCGAAGGCAGCGCGATCCGCAAACAGGTAGCGGACCTCGAAGGTCGGCTCCGGGGTGTCTAGCTCGACGAGCACGCCCTCAAGCGCACCGGCCGCGCACACGTCCGCGAGGTGCTCCTCGTGCAGCCAGGCGACCCACCGGTCAGCCACCGCCCGATCGGCGATGGCGCAGTGGACGGTGTACGCCAGCATCAGCAGCCGCCGACATCGCAGGAGAAGCTGGCGCCTGCGCCATACTCCCAGGCCATGCCGAGCGGGTCGACCCAGACATCCTCTGCGTCTTCGTTGTCGTCACCACCCGTGCCGAGGTTCACCGAGGTGCCCTCGACCGTCCCGAGCTTCAGGTAGATGCCGGCACCTTCGCCCGCGATCACCTCGTTGCGGAGGATCTCGCCGCCCTCGATCTCGATGTCCATGCCCTCGATGCCGACTCCGCCACCGTTCAGGGCTCGGTTGTCGGTGATCGAGACATCGATGAGCGTGGCCCCGTTGCGGCCGCCGTCTGCCCAGGTGCGCAGCCCACCGCCGTCGGAGTCGGCGTCGTTGTCGAACATGTGGGTGCCTGTCAGCTGGTGGTCGTCACCGTTCACCAGGGCAATCGCACCGCCAAAGTTGGCGACGTTGCCCGAGAAGGTGGACCCCTCGTCGATGTAGGTCGCGTCCTCGACCCGGATGCCGCCCCCGGCGTTGTCGGTCGTGTTGTCGGTGAAGGTGCAGTCGATCGTGTGAACCTCGGCTCCCGCGTCGCCGTAGGAGCCGATGGCACCGCCGTAGTCGGCGAAGTTGTCGATGAACTCGGAGCGCTCGATGAGCACCGAGTCATTGTTGCCCAGCTCGAGGGCGCCGCCGAGGCGGTTGAAGCCGTTGGAGCGGTTGGTGAGGAAGGTACAGTCCTCGATGGTCACCCCGACGTTTCCGGTGATCGACGCCGCGCCTCCCGAGAAGGTCGTCACGGTGTTGGACTCGAAGGTCGTGCGGCGAATCGTCACGTCGTCGAGGGTCTGAGCGGCGATGGCTCCCCCGGTGAGGTTCGCGGAGTTGTTCAAGAAGACGCAGTCTTCGACGAGCAGCGTGCCGTTCCGCGCGTAGATCGCGCCGCCCGTGCCTTGGTTGGCGTCCTCGAAGCTCACGCCGCGGAGGGTCAGCGCGGTGTCGGGCTCCGTCGCAGAGACCGTGCCGCTGCCGTCGTTGCCCACGAGGGTGGTGAGGTCGGCTCCCATGCCCTCGATGGTGAGCGCGATGTCGCGGTCGAGGGTCACGCGGCCGTAGTACAGACCCGTGCACAGGTGGAGCGTGCCCGAGACCGAGGCCCGCCAGACATCGCTGACGGTGTCGTCGGTCCAGTCATAGTCGAGTGTCAGGTCGCTCCAGAAGCCGTCGACATCCTCGTAGGAGGCCAGGCCGTCCTCGGCGGAGGGGTCCCACACGCCCAGGTCACAGTCGTTGTTGAGCCCGTCGCAGAGCTCGGGTGCGGCAGGGAACACGCCGTTGTGGTCGTCGTTGCAGTCGAGGTTGTTGGCTGCGAAGCGGTCGGGCCGATCGCAGGCCATTCGGGGCTCTCCCTCCTCGTCGCCGAAGCCATCGAGGTCGTTGTCGGGGTACCACTCGGACGCGTCGAGGGCGTAGGAGTCGTCGATCACCATGTTGCAGTCGTCGTCGAGTCCGTTGCAGAACTCCTCGGCGCCCGGGTGGATGGTGTCGTCCATGTCGTTGCAGTCGTCGGTGTTGCGGGCATGCAGCGCCGGAGCGGTGCAGGTGCGCACACCGTCGCCCCGTCCGTAGCCGTCGCCGTCGCCGTCGGGGTACCACAGCTCGGCGTCGATGGCGTCGGCCTCGTTGACCTCGCCGTCGCAGTCGTCGTCGAAGGCCGTGGTGCAGACCTCCTCCATCGACGGATTGGCGAAGGGCTCGTAGTCGTTGCAGTCGGTACCGGCCGTCACGGAGGGGTTGGCGGGCTCGGCGTCGCCGAAGCCGTCGCCGTCTTCATCTCGCATGCAGGCGACGGCCGAGTCGTAGATCGCCGCTCCAGGCCAGGCGGCCTCGTCATCATCGTCGCAGTCGGTGCCCTCCTGCACACCCGGTCCCACGTCCTGGTCGCCCCAGTCGTCGTCGTCGGCGTCCTTCAGGCAGCCGAGCGGGCTGTCGTAGGGGGCCGCCTCTGGGTAGGTGTCGGCGTCGGAGTCGTCGCAGTCCTCGGAGTTCGTGACGAAGCCAGGAGTCACGGTACAGGCTGGACGCACAGTGTCGGGGTCGCCGAAGCCGTCGCCGTCGGCGTCGCGGAAGACGATCTCGTCGGCCTCGAGGTTGTCGTCGTCGTCGTCGATGTAGGTGTCGCAGTCGTCGTCGATGTCGTTGCAGATCTCGGCGGCACCCGGGTTGATCAGGAACTCGTCGTCTTCGCAGTCACCGCCGAGCAGCACGTGGTCGCGCAGGATCTCGTCGTCGCAGGAGATCACCTCGGTGTCGTCGTCGCCGAAGCCGTCGCCGTCACCGTCGTAGTACTGCACGGTGGCGGACCACAGGGCGAGGCTGTCGTCTTCCAGATCGACCAGACCGTCGCAGTCATCGTCCACGCCCTCGTTGCAGATCTCCTCGGCGCCGGGGTTGATGTCGGGGTTGGTGTCGTCGCAGTCGCCGGGCTCGCTCGCGAAGCCGGCGGGCTGCTCGCACTGCTGGATCGACTCGTCGGCAATGCCGTAGCCGTCGAGGTCGTTGTCTGCGAACCAGGTCGTCAGGCTGTTGACATCGGGGTTGGTGTCGTCGCAGTCGTCGTCGTTGAGCACCCAGCCATCGCCAGGGTTGCAGAGCGTGACCGTGACGTCGGGGTTCCCGTCGCCATCGCCGTCGGCGTCTTCGTACCAGGTGGTGTCGGGATTGATGAGCGGGTTGTCGTCGTCGCAGTCTTCGCCGACCTCGATCCAGTCCGACGGCATGCGGCACTCTTTCGAGGGTTCAGCCTGGGTTGCGGACTCTGGGTCGCCGTACCCGTCCTGGTCGACGTCCTGGTACCAGTAGTCGGGACAGTTGGAGATCCCGACGCTGATGTCGTTGCCACAACCGGCCATGACGGCCACTACGATGGGGAGGGCGAGTGCGCGCATGCACCTCTCCTGGGGTCTAGGACCTGAATCCTAGCCGAAGTGAGGGGCGTTAGGGTCGCCGTGACATGACGCGGCGCTGTACAGCTCAGCCCCGGCGGCGTCACTCCGGGGGCGTCAGTGATGCTCTAAGCCACAGCTGAGCCCGGGTGATGACGGGGTCCGCGGCCAGCGGAGGCAGGTCCTCGCTCGCAGGGGGGGCCGTGGGAGGTGAAGACCCATCCGCATGCGTGGCGATGCGCCGGCGCCGGCGGTGGCGCTCCTCGAGCAGCAGTCGAGCGCCCGGACCGAGAGCCATCGGCACGTCTGGCTCCAGGCCGACCCCATCGACCTGGGAGCCGTCGGGGAGCGTCCAGCGCAGGTTGGTCACCTGGAGCGCAGCCCGCGGACCACTGACGAGGCGCTGCGAGCGGCCCTTGCCGACCGTGCTCTCACCGAACAGGCGAGCTCCGGCGCGCTGGCGCAGCGACCCTGCGAGGATCTCGGAGGCGGAGGCGGTGGAGCGATCGACGAGCACCGCGACGGCCACGCCCTCGAGCGCGTGACCCGAAACCGCGTCGTTCCAGGCCGCGAGGGCCTGACCGGTCTCCGGATCGACTCCCGGGTCGGTGTCGGGCAGCGCCCGGCCGTCCATGTCGGCGAGGATGCCGTCTGCCACGAAGCGATCGGCGACATTCACCGCCGCGCTGACATCGCCGCCGCCGTTGCCTCGCAGATCGATGATCACGGCCCGCACGTCGCCGAGGTGCGGCTCGAGGAGGTCGTCGAAGGCCTCGTCGACCCAGGGCCGGAAGGCGTCGATGCGCACGTAGGCAATGCCAGGCGAGAGCCAGGGGCTCCAGGTGTTGTCGGACTCGCGCTCACGTCCTGTCACGAGCTCCGGCCGGTACGGCACTAGGGTCAGGTCGAGGGCATGCGGGCGCGCATCCCGCTGGACGGTGACCGTGAGCGTGGAGCCGGGGGCACCGGCCAGTCCGTGTCGAGCCAGCGCGAGCCGCTCGTCGGGTGGGTGGGTGTCGAGGTTCTGCTCTCCGATGAGGACGACCTCGTCGCCGACGTGCATGCCTGCGGTGTAGGCAGGGCTTCCGAGCGCGAGCGCATCGACGCGGACTGCGCCATCCTCGAGCACCAGCTCGACTCCCGCATCGAGCGACACGCCGGCGTGATGGGCTTCCCAGGCTGCGATCTCTGCGGGCCAGACGACCCGTGTGTGGGCGTCGAGGGCGGTGAGGGCACCCGAGGTCCACTCCGCGAGCACCAGGCTCCGCGGCGCGGTGGGCCACGCATCCAGGGCCGCCCCGAGGTGAGCTGCGATGTCTCCCCGCTCGCTCACCTTGGGGGGCGCGAGGGGCGCGCCTTCGCCGAGAATCCGACGTGCGCCCGGGTCTCGGCCGAGCGCGCTCAAGCGTGCGGCCCCCGCCTCGGCGAGCTGAGCCCAGTCGGGGACGGTGACGTAGAGGGTGTCGAGTGTGTCGAGCACCCAGGCCACCTCGTCCAGCGAGATGCCCTCGGACCGAGCGAGCGTCGCGATGGCAGCATCGCCCGCGTACGCCGAGGCGGCGTGGCCCGCATGGGTCGCGAAGTCGGCTGCTGCTGCCCACTGTGTCGAGGCTGACGCATCGCAGGCCTGCAGGGCGCGCAGACCGTCGGCGTGATGATGCTCTCGGAGCGCCACGCCCAGCTGCTCGACCAAGGGCCGAGCACGTGCTGGTTCCAGTGCGAGGGCTTCACAGCTCGGCAGGAGCGCCCCGACCCAGTCTTCGGCTCCGAGGGCGCGCTCCGCTGCGTCGAACACGCGAGGCAGAGAGGCCTCGCGCAGCCGAGCCTGCTGGTGCTCGAGCCGAGTCAGCCGCTCCAGGTGTTGGGCGAACGGGCCCTGTGCGCCGGCCAGCTCTCGGGCTCCCGCGAGATCGTCGGCCCGGATTCGCTCCGCGACGTCGTGCGCCGTCGGCTCGGCGGTGCACCCGAGCACGAGCCACGCGGCGATCACGTGAACAGCCACCATCCGACGGCGCCGAGTCCCAGCACAGCGGCGCCGAGGATCGCGAGCCGATCCCAGGCCACCTCGAAGTCATCGAGTCGCACGGGGCCGTCCTCGAATGGAACGGCGACGAGCGAGTCGAAGGCCACCGAGGCGCCGCAGGTGCACTGGGCCGAGGTGTAGGTCGCACCACAGTCGCAGGCGACGTGGTCGTCGTGTCGGAGGAAGTGATGGCGCTCGCTGCACTGGTTGCAGGTCAGCCACACGTCGTCGTTGCTGCATGCGGTGCAGTTGGCGCGCACGAAGGTGAGGTTGGCGGTCGTCATGTCGGCGCGTACCACGGCTGCGCGTCAGGCGCCGCAACGACGACCTGGTGGTCGACGGGTTGTCGCGAGGGACCGCATGGGTGACCGTGAGGCATGCGAAGCCTCTCGATTCTCGCCCTGCTGTACGGCTGTGGGGGAAGTCCTTCCGGTGATGGCCGGAAGCCCTCCGACTCTGCAGCCCCTGGAAGCCCTCCGCCACTGCCGCCGCCCGCCTGCCTGGAGCACGCCTATCTCCCGGTCGAGGGGATGGGGGCGCTGGTGGCGGTACAGCCTGCGCCCGAGCTCTCCTACGCTCCCGAGGAGCTCGAGGGTCTGCTGGAGCTGCTCGAGCAGCCTGGACTCGGTCCGATCACCTACGGGGTAGACACCTGGCGCGTGCGCTACACGACCCAGGATCGGGGCGAGCCCGCGGTCGCGACCGGCGTCGTGGTGCTGCCGCGCCTGGAGGGTGAGCTGCCGCTGGTGGTGTGGCATCACTACACCGCGGGTGCGGCGGACTTCTGTGCGCCGAGTGCCACGGGTGTCCTCGGCTCGGGGATCCCGCTGGTGCTCGCAGGACGCATGGGCGCCGCTGTGGTGGCGCCGGACTACCTGGGGCTGGAGGGACTGGGCACGCCCTCCGACCTTCTCCATCCCTATGTTGTGGCCGAGCCGGCAGCGCTGTCCAGCCTCGACGCGGTGCGCGCGGCCTCCGCGCTCGCCGACCGGGAGGGCACCAGCGCACGTCCTGATCTGGAGCGCGTCGTGCTCTGGGGGGCCAGCCAGGGCGGCCATGCCGCACTCTGGTCGGATCGGTACGCGGCAGCCTATGCGCCGGAGCTCGGGGTCATGGCGACGGTGGCCGCCGTTCCGCCGTCTGACACCCTCGCCCTCGTCGAGCACGGGGTCTCGAGCTTCAACGACACCACCGAGGGCATCGTCGGCTACTCGGTCGCCACAGGAGACTGGTACGGCCTCGACATCACGGATGTCCTGCTCCCCGACGTCGCCGAGAGCGCCCGGGAGACGATGGAGAGCACATGCAACGTCCTCGACGCGGCTGGAGAGGTCGACACGCTGGCGGGGCTCTTCACGCCGTCCGTTCGCGCTGCACCCGGCACCTGGGACAGCATCCTGCCAGACTGGGGCTGCGCC
>PKDJ01000102.1 GCA_002862545.1 Pseudomonadota bacterium | reverse complement strand
CCACCACGACGCGCCGGCCCCCCTCCCCGGGGCGGGCGACGGGCAGCCCATCACGCTGGCTGAGTTTCCTCGCGGACCGGAGCCCGGCACCGCCCTGCACGCCGTGCTGGAAGAGCTCGACTTTCAGCAGGCGCCGCCCGCTGAAGAGGTGGGCTCCATCCTGGATCGTCACGGCATCGCAGACGAGTGGATCGAGCCCGTGACCCAGGCCCTCACCGACGTGCTGCAGACACCGCTCGGCGGCGGGGCGCCGGCCCTCGCGGCAGTCCCTCGCTCACGCCGCCTGGACGAGCTGGCGTTCGTGCTCCCCGTGTGCGCCAGCCTGTCGCCCCAGACGCTCGCCGCGCCCTTCCGCGAGCATGGCGGACCCCTCGGAGAGGCGATGGCCGAGCGCCTCGTCGAGCTCGGATTCCCGCCTCTGCAGGGTTTTCTCCGAGGAGCAATCGACCTGATCTTCGCTCACGACGACCGCTGGTGGCTCGTGGATCACAAGTCGAACCACCTCGGCGAGCACATCGGCGACTACAGCCCGTCCGCCCTGACACAGGCGATGCAGCACCACCACTACACGCTGCAGTACCACCTCTACCTGGTGGCGCTGCACCGCTACCTCGGCCATCGGCTCCCCGACTACCGCTACGACACCCACATCGGCGGCGTGCGCTACCTCTTCCTGCGAGGCATGTCGCCGGAGCGACCCGGGTGGTCCGTCTACGGTGACCGGCCACCCGCAGCCCTGATCGAGGCGCTCGACGCCCTCCTCGCGGGCTGACTCAGAGGTTGTTGCAGACCCCCTGGGCCGTCACGCCCACGTCGACCACGAAGTCGGCCGTGACCGTCGTGTCATCCGAGGGGCGGCGCCCCGTCACGTCGGTCCGAATGTCCATGCTCTGGGAGACGACGTACTCGGTCAGATCCACGTCCTCGAGGGTGAAGGCGACCTCGGGGACCCCCTCCGGGAAGTCGTCAGCACTCGCGATCAACACCTCTGGGAGCCCCTCGGCGGCGACATAGACCTCGATGCTCTCGATGAAGGACAGGTCTGCATCCGGGGGCTCCGTGGCCGTGAGCACGAAGTCGGCGAGGAAGACCTCCTGGATGTCCCCAGGCGCCACGCCTTGGTTGGCGAGCTCCTCGGAGGCTGTGAGGTCCATGTTCAAGAAGTCACCGAAGCCCACCTGCCCGATCAGGTCTTCGAGCAACGTTCCCTGCTCGATGACCGTCTCGGCCGACTCAGTGACCGTGATCGTGAAGAGCTTGCCGGCGCACCCCAGTGCCAGCAGCATGGCGACATAGACTCGCTTCATCCGTCCTCCCCAAGCCGCTTAGCCCTCCCAGAGCCTCGGCACTCGTTCCCGGGTGACGGACTGTCGCGGGCGGATGGCTCGCCCGGCACTGGGCGTGTCGATCCGCCGCCGGCGACAGCGTTAGGCCCCGCACGTGGAGGCGGAGATGACGAAGGACAGCTGGGTGGAGATGCGGGCCGCAGTGCAGAGCTTCCACGACAAGCACCGCTTCAAGGAGCGCGGCGGCGAGGCGCTGCTCTACCGGGTCGCGCTGATGTCGGAGGAGCTGGGCGAGATCTCCGAGACGGTCACCAAGGGCAAGGGCAAGGAGGCCCTCGCCGAGGAGTGCGCAGACCTCCTCATCCTCTTGGTGGGCACCGCCATCTCGGCTGACTTCGACCTCAACGAGGCGTTCTGGGAGAAGATGGACGAGCTGATGGACCGGCAGGGCCGCATGGTCGATGGGCGCGTGCGGGTGAGCCGGTTCCGAGACTGATCCCGGCTCCGCGACGCCGCCCCACACACGCTGTCGAGCGCGTGCGTCGTCGTCGTGCCACGTCCTCTGCGGAGGCTCCAACGGTGCGCTACTCTGACCCCACACGGAGGGACGGCTGGACACCCTGTACGGCAACACCGAGGGACTGAAGCCCGCGCAGGCACGTGCGCTGCGCGCGCTCTACAACCGCAGCGCAAGCCGCTCCGAGTTCGTCTCCCCTCCTCTCGCCCGCGCCCTGACCGAGCTGTCACGCAGCGTCGGCCGTCGGCTCGGTCTGCTGGTCGACCGACGCGGACGCGTCGACAAGGTGGTAGTCGGCGACGCCCACCGGGTCTTCCTGCCGGATCTGGGCCGAGACCGCGCAGGCGCTGCCCGCTTTCGTGGGCTCCGGCTCGTGCTCTCCAACCTGGCTCCGGGTGGGCTCTCGGAGGACGATCTCACCGACCTCGTCCTGCTGCGGCTCGACGCGGTCATCGCCATCCGCGTCGGCAGCGACGGACTGCCCGAGACGGTCCACTGGGCACACCTGCTGCCCCCAGACGCCGGCGACGTGTGGCGCGTCGAGAGCCGACCGTCAGTCCATGGCTGGACCGAGGACTGGAACACCTTCATCACTGACCTCGAGGGTCAGTTCTCCGCGAGCGCACGCCTGCAGAAGGTCGAGGGCAGGCAGGCCGCGATCTTGGTGGGAATCACGCTGGGCGACCCGCGACGCGCGCGGCGCTCGCTGGCCGAGCTCGAGCGGCTGGCCGACACGGCGGGCCTCGTGGTGCTCGACGCGGCCCTTCAGCGACGACGCAAGCTGGACGGCCGCACCTGCATCGGCAAGGGCAAGCTGCAGGAGCTGCTGGTGCGCTCGATGCACCTCGGCGTCGAGGTGCTCGTGTTCGATCGGGAGCTGTCGCCCTCACAGCTCCGCAACATCGCCACCCTCACCGACCTGAAGGTCCTCGACCGCACTCAGCTGATCCTCGACATCTTTGCCCAGCACGCCTCCAGCCGTGAGGGTCGCCTCCAGGTCGAGCTCGCTCAGCTGCGCTATCGCATGCCCCGCCTCGCGCTCATGCCGACCGCGATGTCACGGCTCACCGGTGGAATCGGCGGCCGCGGTCCCGGTGAGACGCGCCTCGAGATCAACCGTCGCCGAGCGCAGGAGCGCCTCACCCGCCTTGAGAGGCAGCTCGCAAAACTCGGAAAGAACCGCGCGACGCGACGAAAGAGAAGACAGAAGGCCAACCTGCCCATCGTCTCCATCGTCGGCTACACCAACGCAGGCAAGTCGACGCTCCTCAACCGCCTCACGAACAGCGAGGTCCTGGCGGAGAACAAGCTCTTCGCGACGCTCGATCCCACGACGCGGCGACTGCGCTTTCCCGAGGAGCGCGAGATCATCATCACCGACACGGTCGGGTTCATCGAAGATCTGCCGCAGACCTTGGTGGCCGCCTTCGAGTCGACCCTGGAGGAGCTGCGAGAGGCGGACCTGCTGCTCCACGTGCTCGACGCCTCGTCGCCGCACCACGCCGACCATGCCTCCGCGGTCTTCGCAGTCCTCGAGCGGCTCGGGCTGGAGAACACACCCGTGATGACCATCTGGAACAAGGCGGACCGCGTCGAGCCCGAGGCGCTGCAGATGCTCCTCGCCGCCGAGGGCGGTCATGCCGTGAGTGCGCTGACCGGAGAGGGCTGTGCCGATCTCCTCGGCACGATTGAGCAAGCCCTCTTCCGAGCCGACCTGCAGCGGGCGGTGGCCCAGTGAGGGCAACCATCCTGCTCTTGGCGCTCGGCGGCTGCCTCTTGCCCCCCGTGGGCAAGCCCGTCGAGGAGGGGGAGATCGGCATCCCCACCATCACGGAGTTCCGCCTCTGGTGTGACTACGACCGCGGTGTGTGGGAGGTGCGCATCACCACCGACGCCTGGAGCGGTGGCGCGACGGCGCACCTCACCGAAGACAGCGTCTACGTCGAGAAGAAGAACATCGACAGCGTCGGCTACGCCGAAGATGGCTCACGAGACATGCTCGAGGCCACCTTCTCGGTGGCCGACGACTGGCGCGACGTCGGAGGCAAGACCACCGCCTTCCGCTGCTCGGACGACCCCTCGATCCTGGTCGTGGTGGACGACCTGTACGGAGACCCAGCCGACTGTCGAGTCCTCGGACCCAACCCAGGCGTATTCTCGATCCTCGGCGTCGGTAGCTGCGAAGACGCCGCCGTCCGGGAGGATCGCGCCCTCACCCCGTGAGGCGGTCTGCCAGCTCGAGCGCACTGCGCATGCTGGTCGGATCGGCCGCGCCCGTCCAGGCCACGTCGTAGGCCGTGCCATGGTCCACGCTCGTGCGAACGATGGGGAGCCCGAGCGTCCAGTTGACGCTGCGGCCGAAGTCGAGAGCCTTGAGCGGCGCGAGGCCCTGGTCGTGGTACATCGCGACCACGAGGTCCGTCTCTCCTGCGACCGCCCACCGAAAGGCCGTCTCTGCCGAGACCGGCCCGCGAGCGTCGATTCCGTCGGCACGTAGGGCAGCCACAGCCGGCTCGATGATGTCGATCTCCTCTCGACCCAGCAGCCCCTCGTCGCCCGCGTGCGGGTTGAGTCCACAGACCGCCAGCCGAGGGGCTGTCAGTCCGAGCTGGGAGCGCAGCGCCCGGTCCGCGGTGCGGACGGTGTGCGCGACACGCTCGGTGGTCAGCGCATCCGGAACGGCACGAAGGGGGAGATGAACCGTGACCAGGGCGACCCGCACGGACCCACCGACGAAGGCCATCACGGGACGCTCCACACCACACAGCTCGCCGAGGAAGTCTGTGTGACCCGGGTGGTGAAACCCTCGCCTCGCGAGCTTGGCCTTATGGATCGGCCCCGTGACCAAGGCCCCTGCCTTCCCCTCCAGGCACGCGGCGACGGCTGCACGAATCGAGGCCACCTCGACAGGCTCGTGCTCGTCTCCCGGGTCGAGCAGCGACACGCCCGCAGGCGTAGCGGGCCAGTGGTCGACACGAGAGCAGTCGAGACCAGCCGACCGCGCGGCGCGCTCGAAGGCCGCCGCGTCGCCGACGACCACTACCGGACGCTCGAGACCGACGAGCGCCTGTGCCGTGACCTCGGGACCGATGCCATCCGGATCACCCGGGGTGAGCACCAGAGGGCTCACTCCACCTCCAGCACCACGCTCACCGCCGACTCCCGGCGGGCGCGCTGGTACCACTCCTCCTCCACGGCGACGAGCTTCTGCTGGAAGAGCTGGCCCCGCAGCTGCTCCCTCACGTCATCGAGGCTCTGCACCTCGGACGGCGCCTCCTCGCGCGTGAGGACCCGGATCACGAAGATCACGCCAGCCGTCATCACGGGCTCGTTGACCACTCGCAGAGGCGCGCTGAACAGCAGGCTGTCGATGTCGCCTTGGAGCTGCCCTGGCGTGTACACCCGGTCGGCGACCACCGACATGAGGTTGGCCGTGTCGTACTGGTCGACCGCGTCGGCCCAGGCGAGCGTGCCCTCATTGAGCTCGACCACGACGCGCTGCATGGCGGCGAGCTTGGTGGCGCGCTCGGACTCGTCTGCATCGGCTGGCAGCACCAGCCCGATGGCGTCGAGGGTCGCTTGCTGGGCCTGCGGGTCGGCCTTGCGCTTGGTGCGCTGGTAGAGATCCTGGATCTCGTCGTCGGTGATCACGACGCGGGGCGCCAGGATCGCACCCCGGAAGCGATCCGTGCGGATGCTGTCCTTCAGCTGCTCCCGGTAGCTCTCCCAGCGTGCGCCCGTGCTCTCGACGTAGCCCCGCAGCTCCTGCCGATCGGCAAAGCCGTTCTCTCGGATCACCCCGTCGATGGCGCGATCCACATCTTCGCCCGTCACGCGCATGTCGAGCGCATCGAGCTCCTGCTTCACGAGCGCGAACTTGATCAAAGTGTCGAGGACCTCCAGCTCGGCCTCTCGTGTGCAGCGCTCGAAGGCGATGCCGGGCTGGCAGCGCGACGCGATGAAGTCACGCCCGAGGTCGTACACCTCCGAGAGCGCGATGGGTGTCTCGCCGACCACCGCAGCGACGCGGTCCACGACGACCTCTTCTTGTGCCCACGCACCGAGAGTCATGGCCAACCAGAGCATCACTCGTCTCCCTCGAGTCCCTCGTCGTCGAGGGCGATGTCGTCCTCCTCGGTCACCTCACCCGCCGCGCCCATGCGCGCCGTGAGATCGACCTTGGAGAGCGCCTCCTCCTTCACCTCGACCTCGACGGTCGACAGGATCTCCTGCACGTAGGTGTCGGTGAGATCCTTGTAGCGCTTGTTCTTCAGCTTGCGGACGACGGAGCCCTTCATCTGGGAGAAGGGACGCTCGATCCGGTCCCGGCGATTCACCAGCAAGAGGATGTTCACGCCGCCACCGCCGACGAAGGGCTCGGTGAGCTGGCCGACGCCCAGCTCGAAGGCCCTGGCGATCACGTCAGCCGGAATTCCCGGCTTGCCCTCGCGAGCGACGTAGCCGAGATCTCCTCCACGCCGCCGGTATGGGTCCTCGCTGTGCTCCTGTGCAAGCTCGCGAAACTTGTCGGGACGGGACTTGAGCTGCTTGTGGAGCCCAGCGGCCTGCTCGAGGGCATCGGCCTCGGTCCGCCTGTCGTCGATCGCGAGGAAGATCCGCTTCACCTGGATCTTCTCCGGCACCGTGAACTCTTCTTGGTGACTGTCGAAGTAGGCGCGGAGGTCTTCCTCGGTGAAGTCAGAGCCCTTGACCTGGCTGTAGATCTGCTCGCGCAGCAGCAGGTTCACCATGATCTTGCGCACCTTCGGGTCGCGGTAGAGCCCCCGTCGCGTGGCCTCCTGCCAGAGCGCCTCCTCGGTGATCAGCGTGTCGAGGACCTCACGGCGCTCCTCGATAGACAGGACCCTGCCGTCGCTGGGGACCTGGCGCGCCGCGGCGCTCACAAACTCCTGCTCGCCCACGACCCCTTGGCCGACGCTGGCGAGGACCGCGCCGACCTCTCCCCGAGGGGCGACCATCGCGGCATCATCGCCAACAAAACCCCCACTTGCGGGACCCACGCCCTGCTGAGGGTTCGTACCGCTGCCACCGCAGCCCAGCAGCCCAGCCAGGACAACAACGAACCGCATCCTCTCTCCCTGCTCTCGAGGTCGAGGACTATCCCGGCACGGTCCGCACTGCTGCTGTCGACGGAGCGGGAGGGCCTCGATAGGCCCCGGTGCCCGGAAGCTCCCGAGGACACTCATGCGCTACGACCATCAGGCCGTCGAGGCCAAGTGGCAGGCCCGGTGGGAGGCAGACGACGCCTTCGCCACGCCCACCGACCGCACCCGCCCGAAGTACTACGTGCTCGACATGTTCCCGTACCCCAGTGGCTCGGGCCTCCACGTCGGTCACCCCAAGGGCTACGTCGCCACCGACGTCGTGGCACGCGCCAAGCGCATGATGGGCTTCAACGTCCTGCGTGTGATGGGCTGGGACAGCTTCGGTCTCCCCGCCGAGCGCCAGGCCGATCGCGAGGGCAAGCACCCCCGTGAGATCACCAAGCGCAACATCGCCACCTTCAAGGGCCAGCTCGCCCGCCTCGGACTGTCCTACGACTGGTCCCGGGAGCTGGCGACGAGCGACGAGCGCTACTACCGCTGGACTCAGTGGATCTTCCTGAAGCTCTACGAGCAGGGCCTCGCCTACCAGGCCGACGTTCCCGTCAACTGGTGCCCGGCACTCGGCACCGTGCTCTCCAACGAGGAGGTCAAGGACGGCAAGTACGTCGAGACCGGCGACCCGGTCGAGCGGCGCAACATGAAGCAGTGGATGTTCAAGATCACCGTCTACGGTGACCGCCTGCTCGAGGATCTCGAAGACCTCGACTGGCCCGAGGGCATCAAGCAGATGCAGCGCGAGTGGATCGGGCGCTCCGAGGGCGCCCACATCCGCTTCGATGTCGACGGCCACGACGAGCGCATCGAGGTCTTCACGACCCGTCCCGACACCCTCTTCGGCTGCACCTACGTGGTGCTGGCACCCGAGCATGAGCTGGTCGACCAGATCACCACGGACGCCCAGCGTGCCGCGGTCGCCGAGTACCGCACAGCGGTCGGTGCGATGAGCGAGCGCGACCGCACGACCCAGGCGGCCGATGCGCCCAAGACGGGCGTCGCCACCGGCGCCTGGGCCGTGAACCCGGTCAACGGGGAGAAGATCCCGATCTGGATCGCTGACTACGTGCTCGCCGGCTACGGCACCGGCGCCGTGTTCGCCTGCCCCGCACACGACGAGCGGGACTACGCCTTCGCGAAGACCTTCGAGCTGCCGATTCGGGAGGTCGTGTCGGGTGGTGACGTCGCAGCCGCGGCGTACACCGGCGACGGCGCCCACGTGAACTCGTCGTTCATGGACGGCCTGCACATCGACGACGCGAAGAAGGCCGTCATCGCCTGGCTGGAGGAGCACGACGCCGGCGCAGGCACTGTGCAGTACCGCCTGCGTGACTGGCTCTTCAGCCGGCAGCGCTACTGGGGCGAGCCCTTCCCGCTGGTGCACACCGAGGACGGTGAGGTCGTCACCGTTCCCGAGGACCAGCTCCCCGTTCGCCTGCCCGAGCTCGACGCCTACAAGCCGACGGCCGACGGGCGCCCCCCGCTGGCGCGAGCGGAGGACTGGGTCCAGACCACGACACCCGATGGTCGCCCCGCCGTGCGCGAGACCAACACGATGCCGCAGTGGGCCGGAAGCTGCTGGTACTACCTGCGCTTCATCTCTCCGACGAGCGACGAGTTCGCCTGGGACCCAGACGAGGAGCGCTACTGGATGCCCGTCGATCTGTACGTCGGCGGCGCCGAGCACGCGGTGCTTCACCTGCTCTACGCCCGCTTCTGGCACAAGGTGCTCTACGACTGCGGCTTGGTGAACACCAAGGAGCCATTCCAGCGCCTCTTCAACCAGGGCATGATCCACGCGATGTCGTTCAACGACAGTCCGGACGGCCGCGGCAAGTTCTACTACCCGAGCCAGGTGGAAGAGACGGCGCAGGGCTCCGGTGAGTGGCGGGTGAAGGAGACCGGAGAGCCGGTCTTCACCAAGGTCATGAAGATGTCCAAGTCCAGGTACAACGTGACCAACCCGGACGACATGTGCCGTGACCACGGCGCCGACGCCATGCGTCTGTACGAGATGTTCATGGGGCCGCTCGAAGACGGCGCGATGTGGGAGGACTCCGGCGTCGCTGGCACCCGCCGCTTCTTGGAGAAGGCCTGGCGGCTGGTCGTCGACAACCCCAAGCTCGTGGACGGGCCCATCGCGAATCCCGACGTCGAGCGCGCGCTGCACTCGGCGATTCGCAAGGTCACCAAGTCCGTAGAGACCCTGCGCTTCAACACCGCGATCTCGGAGATGATGATCTTCGTGAACGCAGCGACGAAGGCCAAGGCGATCTCCCGCGAGTGGATGTCCGCCTTCGTGCGCATCCTCGCCCCGTTCGCGCCCCACGTCGCCGAGGAGCTCTGGGAGACCCTCGGTCAGCACGAAGCCCTGGTCTCAGCCGCCTGGCCCGAGTGGGACGAGGAGAAGCTGAAGGTGGCCGCCATCACGTACGCCGTCCAGGTGAACGGGAAGATGCGGGGGACCATCGACATGCCAGTCGACGCAGCAAAGGACGCCGTAATCGGGGCCGCCAAGGCCCTCGAGAGCGTGTCTCGTCTGCTCGACGGCAAGACGATTCGCCGGGAGATCTTCGTCCCCAAGCGCCTCGTGAACATCGTCGCCAACTGACGAGACGGGTCTCCGCGCCCGTCGCCGCCGGACCGGGCTGTCCTCTGCAGCCTCTAGACTGCGAGTTCGGCGGCGACAACGACGAGCGTCGGCTAGAGTGCACGCAGGGCGAGGAGACCAAATGCGAGGACTGGCCACCATGGGTGCCGTGCTGCTGTTCGCAGGCTGTGATGCGGCCAACAGCGACAAGGATGGCGACACATCCGTGATCACCGATGGCTCGGGTGCCGGTTCTGCCAGCGCGACGGGCGGCGGCGCAGCGACGGGCGGCGGCAGCGCGACCGGTGG
>PKDJ01000218.1 GCA_002862545.1 Pseudomonadota bacterium | reverse complement strand
GCAGGCTGCCGAGCGCGAGCGTCGCGACGACGAGCAACGAGAGGCCCAGCGGCAGCGACAGCGCCTGCATGCCGATCAGCGCCGCGGCGCGCGACAGCTCGATGCCGCCGGACGTCAGCCCCATCAGCCGCACGCCGGCGCCCATCGCGCCGGAAAGATTCACGGTATTGGCCAGCGCGTTGGCGACGAACGCGAGCGCCACCTGTCCCCACTCGCCCTCCGTCCCGAAGAGCACCAGGCCTCCGACGGCGGACGGCATCCAGGTGAGCAGCAGCGTGGCGGTCACCCACAGCACCAGCGCCCCCCACTTGGCGAGCAGCACGGCCCAGCGGGGCACCGGACGGAGCAGGTCTTCACGCAGGGTCCGAGCTTGGTACTCGCCGGCGAGGCTCGCCGCTGCGAGCCACATCACGAAGACCGGCATCACCAGGGAGTTGCGCGCCTCGAGCGCCCACAGCTGGGCCGTTGAGCCGTAGACCCGAAGCCCGAGCCACTCGGCGAAGCGAGCGCCGTTGACCTCGAGCTCCATGCCGTCGGCCAGACCCAGCAGCGCCGGGCCGAGGATGCCGAACACCACTGCCAGCACGAGCGCGACCCGGGCCCCGCGACGACTGACCAGCTTGAGCGCCTCGGCCTGCAGCAAGGCGAGGAAGTGGGCAGCGCTCACGTCGTCACCTCCAGGAACACGTCTTCCAGGCTCCGCGTCTCGGGGACCAGCGCCTCGACCGCGATGCCCGCCTGAACGAGCACGCGGTTCAGCGCCGCAGCGTCAAGCCCGTCGCCGAGGCGGACTCGGGTTCGCCCATGCGAGCCCGCACCGACGACCTCGAGGTCGTCACGCCCCTCGAGGACCGCGCCCAGGGCCGCTGCATCCGAGGCGCCGACCTCGACGATGCGCTCGGCCGAACCGGAGAGGAGCTCGGCGACCTTGCCCTCCGCGCGCAGTCGACCGCCTTGGATGATGCCCACCCGATTGCCGATGGCCTGAACCTCGGCGAGCAAGTGAGAGCTCACGAACACCGTGATGCCATCGTGCAGCGCCAGCGAGCGGATCAGCTCGCGCATCTCCCGCATGCCGCGCGGGTCGAGCCCGTTGGTGGGCTCGTCGAGCATCAGGAGCTTCGGTCGACCGAGCAGCGCACGCGCGATGCCGAGTCGCTGCTTCATGCCGAGGCTGTAGGTACCGGCCCGGTCTGTGCCTCTCTCGGCGAGCCCGACCCGTGCCAGCACTCGGGTGACCTCGTCTCGGGCCGCGGTGCCCGTGAGGCCCGCGTAGGCCGCGGCCAGCATCAGGTTGGCGTGGCCGGTGAGCCAGCCGTGAAAGGACGGCGTCTCGATGATCGCCCCGACGTGCCGCCGAGCCGCGACCAGGTCGGCCTGGCCGAACAGGCGCACCGTGCCCGCGTCGCGCCGAATCAACCCGAGGATGCAACGCATCGCCGTCGTCTTGCCCGCCCCGTTCGGGCCCAGGAAGCCGTAGACATCGCCGACGCGCACCGTCAGATCCAGGTCGGCGACGGCGGCCCGCTTCCCGTAGGTGCGCGACAGGCTCCGAACCTCCAGCGCCACGTCCGACATCGTGCCTCCCTGCCCGGTGCTAACCGGCCCCACGTCGTGCGGGAATGCGAACCCCCATCGACGGGTCCGCACGTGACGTGCAGTGTCTGGGCGAGTATGTCTGGAGCGACTCACTGGAGGAAGTATGCGGCAGTTCATCGTCTTCGGGCTGGTCTTGGCCGCCCCCCTCGTCGGCTGCGAGTCCGAGGAGCCCTGTCAGGACTACGTCGACTACATCTGCGCCTGCCACGACGGCGAGGAAGGCTTCGACTGCGCTGAAGTCGAGGAGACCTTCGGCAACGCCGATGCCGACCTGCAGGACGAGTGCAGCATCACCCTCGACGAGCAGAGGCAGCAGGACGAGGCAGACGGTCTCGAGTGCGAGCTCTGAGGCCGCTCGGCCTTAGTCTGAGCTCCACTCCACCACCGCCAGGCGTCGGTCGTCACCGACCTCCCGGACGATCCCGATGATCGTCGCCGGGGGGTAGAGGCTCGCCAGATCGACGAAGCGATCGTCGAGACGCCAGCCTCCCGCGAGGCGAGAGCCATCCGCCTCCACCTCACCGACCGACTCGACGGCGACCGCAAGCCGGGCGGCGTCCACGACGTCGTCCGTCTCGAGGGGCAGCGCAGTCCCCACGAGAGTCGGTGCCTCCCAGGTTCGGAGCCGCCGTCCGCCCTCGTGCCGCACCTCGCCGACCCAGTCGACCACGTCGCCCTCGACGGTGTCTCGCTCGAGCCCCCATCCCTCGGTGTCGACCCAGAGCCCCACCCCGGCGGCATCCTGCACGACGGTCCAGCGGCCGTCTCGGGACCACGGCGCCGCCTGGACGACCGCCTCCACGCGGGACCAGGTCCCCTCCCCGACCTCGTCGACCCCCGCGAGCGCGACCGGCTGGGGTGGGCGCCCCTCCAGCTCCCCGGTCCAGTCGTCCTCGGACCGGACCGCGAGCACCCCTGACTCGGACAGGATGCCCACGGCATCGCCCTCGGCGCCGTAGCCCGGCGTCACACCGAAGGTCCCCCCGAGCACGAGTCCCGCAGCGGTGTCGGCGCGTCCCGTGGGATCGACGCCGGACACGACCGTCAGCCCCTCCACAGCGACCAAGCAGCCCCCGAGCGTGTCGCGCGAGCTGTACGCGGTGACGACGACCTCGGCTGGCTCACCGAGCACCTCGTAGTCCTCGACGCGGTCGACCGTCACCTGCGGAGCGCTTCGTCCCATGAACCAGGTGCCAGTCAGCCGCACCGGGGTGCCGACAGGCGGAGGAAACCCAGCGACGATGGTTGGAATGTCGATGCGCAAGCAGGCCTTGTGGCCACCCTGCGGGGCCTGCGCGAAGGCGTGGGTGCCCGTGACGCTCCGGGCGCTCGTGATCACCACGTCCTCGAGGGTGATGTTGCCGGTCGGAGCCGTCCCTTCCCAGAGCTCGGCGATCGAGACCGGCTCCTCTGGCAGACGATCCGTGTCGTCCGTCGGGCCGACCGCACAGCCGAACAGCGACGCAAGCCACGCCCAGCGCCTCATCGCCGCCTCCAGAGCAGCACGAGCAGGCCCCACCAGGGCAGCTGACCCGGACTGCCCGACGCGCAGCCGCAGGCCTTCGGCGTCTCGTCCTCGACGATGGTGATGTCGACGATGGCACTGGCCGCGAGGGGCGGCTCTCCGTCGTCGACGATCCGTACGGTGAGTCGATCCGGACCGATCAGGTCATCCGGCGCCACGACCACCAGCCGGCCCCCCGCATCGACCGTCGCCGTCACGTAGGTGGGCTCCTCGTCGAGCACGAAGCTGTGGCGGTCTCCCGCGTCAGGGTCGTTGGGCTCGAGGACGACGGAGAGCTGCTCACCGAGACCAACCTCGAGCGCCAGCGGCAGGGGCTCGGGGGCACGGTTCACACCATCACAGTCCGGCATGTCGAGCGAGCGACCGCTGACGGACTCGAGCCACTCCTGCACCGCATCCACGCGGACGTAGATCCCGCCGTCGCCGCAGGAGGTCTCGCTCGGCACAGCGGAGCGCGAGGTGATCCCGACGAGCCATGGCAGGCCGTCCGTGTCTCGGACGAGGAGCGGGCCCCCGCTGTCTCCGACACAGGAGTCGACCCCGCCGCCCCCGGCCCGGACCTCGCCCGCCGGCATCACCGCCTCGTTGCAGCCCCGCAGCGGGTCGTCGCAGTCCGCATCCTCAATGTCGACCGTCGCCTCGTTCAGCGTAGTGCCGAGGTCCTCGCCCTCCAGATCTGTGGCCCCGAAGCCGACCACCACGGCCTCACCGCCGTCCTGGAGCAGCACGCCAGCCATGCACGACAGCCCCAGTCGAGGCGGCGCGACGCTCGCCGCGGTCTCGAGACGCACCAGTGCAACGTCGAAGGTCTGGTAGAAGTCCTCGTGGACCCAGACCTCCGCGACCGGTACCAGCTCTCCCGCCTCCCCGCTGTGGTCGACGGTGTCGAGGCGCACCTCGGTGAGGTTCCAGCCGCAGTGCCCCGCCGTGAGCACGAGGTCGGGGGCGATGAGGACGCCGGAGCACGTGAACGTACCGTTGCTCTGCATCGCTGCCGCATAGGGCCAGTCTCCCGCCACCGAGGGGACGCCGCCGACCACCGGGCGAGGATCGGCACCGGCGTCGCCGGGCAGGTCATCGGAGAGCGGGCCCGCGAGGGCGATGGCGATCCACCACATGCAGGGAGCATGGCCCGAATGCACCCATGCGGCCAGTCTCGGGCCTCACCCGATGGTCACGTCACGTCCTGGTTGTACAGACGAATCGCCGCCATGAAGGACTCGCCGTAGAGCTTCCAGCGGGTCTCCCCCATCCCGTGCACCGCCAGCATCGCCCGCTTGGTCGTGGGGCGGATGCGGGCCATGTCTTCCAGGGTGCGATTGGACGCAATCACGTAGAGCGGCTTTCCGCGCTGGGTAGCGAGCTGCTTGCGCACGTCACGGAGAGACGCGAGCAGATCGGTGGGCACGTCAGGGACCGTTCGAGTAGGCGTGTTGCGGATCAACTTCCGGGCGTGAGGAAAGACCATCTCGACCTCGTCCACAGACCCGCGCATGGCCTCCCACCCGGCCGTGGTCAGCCCCACCTCCTTGTAGGTGACCTGCTTGCCGCTGATCGTGCGTGTGGTCCAGGAGAGCTCCAGGACCCCGACCCCGACCAGCCCCTCGATCACGTCAGCCACCTCCCCGGAGCTCCAGCTCACGCCACCTGGCGTGGCGAGTAGACCCCACGTGGAGAGCTTGTCGAAGCCCCACTTTCGGACTTTCTGCTCCTTGCTGCCCACCAGCGTCTTTGCGACCAGGTCGATGCCCCAGGAGGCCTGACCGCCGTGGCGCTCCATGCGCGCCACGCACGAGAGCACCTTGAGCACGATCTGCTGCTCGTCGACCGACAGGCACCGGGGCTGCTCGACCGCCACCCCCATCCGGCAGACATCGCAGGTGCCACAGCGCTCGAACGGGGCCTTCTCACCGAAGTACTCCACGATGTAGCGCCGTCGGCACACCTGCTCGGTGTACTTCTCCATGCGGTCGAGCTTGGCGTACTCCCGGCCGCGACGCTCGCGCATCCGCTTGTCGTCCAGCTGCAGCGGCTCGCCGGGCTTGAGCAGCTCCACGCCACCCATGCGGTCCGGCGCCTGGTACCGCAGCACGCCGCGGTCCTCGAGGCCCCGGAGTGCCGCGGTGAGCTGCTCGCGACTGCACTCGAGCTCGCGACTCCACCAGTCGGGCTGGAACGCCGTCGCGGCACCCGGCGACAGCTGCTCTCGCTGCATCAAGGCCCACACCTTGCCGCGCAGACCGCTCGGCGCCGTCTTCGGATGTCGGACCAGAGAGACGTAGGCGGAGCGGTCAGAGGGGGCGATGCGGCGGATCATGCCCTCTCGGACCAGGATGTACAGACACGCCGCCGCCGCGCGGTCGCCGGCCTCGGGGGGGAGGGCGTCCGAGAGGTCTTCGATGCGAGCGAACACAGGGTTCCGACCCTGCGCCACCAGGTGGTCGTACAGATCTCGCACCCAGCTGGACGGCGGGTGCGAGTTGTCGATGAAGAACTCCTGGATGCGCCGGTCGCTGGGCATGTGGAGCATCACAGCCCGACTCAGGCGACCGTCACGACCCGCTCGACCGATCTCCTGGTAGTAGGCCTCGACCGTTCCAGGCATGTCGTAGTGGACGATCGACCGAATGTCTCGCTTGTCGATACCCATGCCGAAGGCGTTGGTGGCGACCACGACGGGCACGCTGCCCGACATGAAGTCGTCCTGGATGCGGGTGCGGAGGTCGGCTGTCAGGCCTGCGTGGTACATCCCCGCGCGAACGCCCGCTCCCCGCAGCGCCTCCGTGGCGCGCTCGACGTTCTTCCGAGTTGCGCAGTAGACCAGCGCAGAGCCACCCGCGACGTACTGGGCGAGGAGCTGGTCCTTGTCGGCCTTGCGATCGACGCCCACCACCTCGAGCATCAGGTTGTCTCGGTCGAAGCCTCGAACGAAGCGCCGACCCGACTCGATGCCGAGGGTCTTCACGATGTCGGCCTGGACCTCGGGCGTGGCCGTCGCCGTCAGCGCCACCGTGGTGGGGTGCCCCAGCGCCTCTCGCACCTTGCCGAGCCTGAGGTAGTCGGGGCGGAAGTCGTGCCCCCACTGCGACAGGCAGTGCGCCTCGTCGATCGCCAGCAGGCGAACATCGACATCCGAGAGGAAGCGAAGGAACGAGGGAGTGAAGCGCTCTGGCGCGACGTAGAGGAGCTCCACCTCACCCCGACGGACTGCTGCGGAGCGAGCCTGGTACTCCGCGCTCGAGATGGACGAGTTGAGGAAGGTCGCCTTGATCCCGAGCTCGAGCAGGCCATCGACCTGGTCCTTCATCAGGGCGATCAGCGGGCTCACCACGATGGCCGTGCCCTGCCGAGCGAGGGCGGGAACCTGGTAGCAGAGGGACTTGCCAGCCCCCGTCGGCATCACCACCAAGGCATCGTCACCCGCCGTGATGTGCGCGCAGATTTCCTCCTGCCCGGGCCTGAAGTCCGGGAAGCCAAAGCGATCGCGCAGCAGCTCAACGAGGGTCATGCGCGGCGCGTAGCCCAGCGCTCAGACCGCAGCCAGACTCGAGCGCGACCCGACCCGAGGTACTTCCGCCACCTCAGCCTCCCTGAGCGAAGCGGCGGACTCCACTGCGCGCGCAGGGGTCCGCCAAGAGAGGGCTGGTCGCGGACGCGAGCGGCACCACCGCTCACGCCAGCGGCACTGCTCAGTCCGCGTCGACGCGCGCCGTGACACCGTCGCTGTAGACCGCGAACAGCGCGACGCCATCGTCGTCGGAGATCGGGAACACGTTGACGAGGGTGTCGGCGCCGAGGTCGGGTACGGCGAAGGTCACGTCCGGCACCGCATCCTCATCGAGGTCGAGGCCCACGTCGAGCGCGCCGGCCGGCACGTCGAGGACGCCGGTGGCGCCGAACTCGAAGTCGTCGATGATCTTGACGCCAGAACCAAGGTCCCACACGTCGACCGTGCCGACGCCGACCGCGGTGTGCGTCACCTGGAGGCGAATGAAGCCGTCGGGGATCCCGGCCAGGCTGTTCACGAGCACGGCCGGCTTGATGGACGCAAGCTCGTCCCACGCCACGATGGTGTAGAACCTGCGCGCCTCGAGCTCGACATCGGCCACGATCACACCGGGCGGCTCGCCGCCGGCGGCCACAACGTCCAGGCCGTAAGTGTTGGGGCGAACGCGCAGCAGCTCGGTCGCCGCGAGGTAGGGCACGTCCGTGTAGATGCGGTTGAAGCCGTTGACGACGATGTCGACGGCGGGCGCGTCCGGCGAGAGGTGCACGACCTGGACACCGGCCTTGTCGCTGCGCTCCAGCGAAGCGAGCGAGTCACCCTCGAAGGACTCGACCTCCGGACCACAGGCGGAGAGAGCGATGAGGCTGACGGCTGCGAATGTCTTGTACACGGGACCTCCTGGCGTTTACCCGCGCACCCTAAGACCTTCTCAAAACCTTCTCAAACGAACCACTCACAACCAAAATCTCTATACCGTAGGTATATCCTCTGCCTATTCGCGTTGTCACGACTATTCAACACCCCTGAAACACGCACAGACCGACCAGAATGAACACCTTTTGTATGGCTCGCGCCAACCGTCACCGCAGGTACGTCCCGACGGTGAGCGTCGCCACGTGGAGCCAGTTCTCGGTGTACCCGTCTTTTCCAGGGTCGGGTCGTCGCGAGGTTCCCTCCGCTCCCCCACCGAGGTACCGAAGATTCAGGTAGGGCTCGACCCCCTTGCTGCCCTTCAGACCCGCTCGGAGGGACACGTCTGCGATGGCACCGACCACGTCCGAGTCACCGCCGTTCAGGTACTTGATCGGCGCATAGAAGCCGTCGGCCTCGAAGCCCCAGAAGCCCACGTCGCCATCCCAGCGGCCGCGGAGCCGCAGGATCGGAACCGGTCCGATGTTGCGATTCGTAGTCCGCTGCTCACCATCCGCCGACGTGAACTGGATGTTGGCGTTTCGAATCTGCAGCGAGCAGCCGAGGCCGAGCTCCGCGTCTTCGGACTCGAGGAAGTCCCAGGTCCACGACCCTCGGTAGAAGTCGAAGCCGTAGCGTGCATCGAGGCCCCCCTCCGTGAACCGAACGCCGTCGAAGACCAGGGGACGCTCGATCTCTCGGGTCGTGCGTAGGTCGAGTGGCTGATAGAGCAGGGTGAACGTATTGCGCTTGCGTGGCCCGACCCGGATGTCCATGGCGAGCCGCGCGACCAGGAAGAGGTTGTCCTGTCCCCCCTCCTGGATGTAGCTGAAGTCGTCCGTGCCATCGCGACCGAGCTGAATCGTGTGGTGCAGCGGCGCCAGAAAACCCAGCTCTGCGCTGGGCTCGAGCGCCCACGGGCGCTCCGCCGAGTTGAGCACGCTGTCAGCGGGTGTGGGAGCGGCGGCCGCAACGAGGGCCGCAACGAGCCAGAGCATGTTCACTTCTCCTGCAGGCAAGGGGCCCACGTGACGCCATCGGTTCCAGCACTCTTCACATTCTACTCAACATTCCCCGCCGTCCTGCTCCTCATGCCGCAGCTGGTGCATCACGACCTGGCAACTGCACCCCTCGCGACCGCCGGCTAAGAGGTCCGCCTGACGTCGGAGCGCGAGATGTGGACCGTCCTGTTGTTCATCGCCTGCAGCAACGAGCCCGGAGACAGCGGAGCCGCCGGCGACTCGTTCGCGGTGGACTGCGACGCGCTCTTGGTGGACTACCCGAGCGCACGCTCGGAGCTCTCCGGGGTGTGGGATGCCGAGCGACGCCGCATGGTTGTCTTCGGCGGCGACACCGGCGTGCCCGTGATGTGCATCCCCGAGCCGACCTTTGTGGATGAGGTCTGGGCTTACTACCCCGACTGTGGCTCGTTCGAGAAGATCGAGGCCGGCGACGGCCCTCGCAAGCGCGGCCGCCACGCCACGGCCCTCGACGCCGCTAGCGGCCAGATGGTGATCCACGGCGGGCGCTTCCGGGCGGAGCCCGAGGGTGACTACACCCTCTTCGACGACACCTGGGCCCTGGATCTGGCGACCGACACCTGGACGAAGCTTGCCTCCCGCGGGCCAGGCGAGCGGACCAACCACGTCGCCGTAGCCCACGAGGGCACCTTCTACGTGATGGGCGGCAACTCCTCGACCGACGGTGCCTTCTTCATCCCCCACGACGACACCTGGGCCCTCGACATCGCGACCGGGACCTGGACCGAGCTCGAGACACAGGGCAGCCCCGGCGCGCGGCTGTTCCATGCCGGAGCCCTCTCTCCCGACGGCACAACTCTCTACGTCTACGGCGGCGGTGACGAGGGCGCCTTCTTCGGTCCCTTCTTCGGCGACCTGTGGGCCCTCGATCTCGAGACGCTGGAGTGGACCGAGCTGCACAGCGGGAACGGCAAGGCCCCCCTCGGCCGGATCTGGCCCAACCTGTTCGCCCTCGACGACCGCCTGATCCTCTGGGCTGGCCACGACGACGGCTCGCTGGGCAACACCAACGAGGTGTGGTCCTTCGACCTCGGCAGCGGCAAGTGGGAGCGCCAGCATCGTGGTGACAAGCAGACGAACGATGCCTTCGGCTTCTGCGACTTCCCCGCCGACTTCACCAAGCCGGAGATGGACCTGCCCGAGCGCCGCAACGCCGGCGCGGCCGTGCTCACCGACGACCAGCGCATGGTGGTGTTCGGCGGCAAGACGGACTGCGGGATCATCAACGATGCCTGGGAGATGGACGTGACGACCTACGCGTTCACGAACAGCTCTCGGGCCACTGCCGGCGAGGTCTGCCTGCGCGCCTACCAGTCCTGCTCGTCCATGTGCACGCCGTAGAGCCGGCAGCGAGCCC
>PKDJ01000061.1 GCA_002862545.1 Pseudomonadota bacterium | reverse complement strand
CGGTGGTGGCCGCCTGGGGCTGATCAGCGGCTCTGGCCGACCAGAGCGAGTCCGGGTGGGTTGGTTCGTGGCACCACGCCGAGCCGCAGCTTGGGCTGGGGCAGCTCGCGCCGTGCGTTGGTGTTCGCGAAGCCCTGCATGCCGCCCGCGGCGAACGCCGCGAGGTGAAGGCCGCCGCCGGCGAAGCGGCTGAGGGTCACCACGGACGGATCGGGGGAGTCGCTGCGTGCCTCGACCTCGGCCCGCACGAACATTCCGAGGGCCGCCACCGACAAGGCGTGGCTCGCGTAGCCGCCTACGCCCATCACGCTGCCACCGCGTCCGCGAATGGACTTGGCGCCACGCAGGGCCGCAGAGGCCATCACCGGCGCACTGGGGACCTCCAGAGCTAGCCCCGCGACCACGACGGGTGCGCTGTTCGCGGCGATTCCGACCATCGTCATGGTGAGCCCCACTCCGTAGGTCGTGCTGGCGACGTTGTAGACCACCGTGGACCGCCGGTCGACAGCCGCCCAGGTCAGGCCGTCGGGCGGTGGAGGGGGCCCGGCGGGTGCGGCAGCGAGGGCGGCGGCGGTGAGGAAGGTCAGCACGGGGTGGCTCTCCTGTGCGTGGAAGACGTCCGGGAGCTGGCGTCGTCCCTAGAGGCCTTGCTCCAGCAAGGCTGGGGTGGCCTAGGGTAGCCTGACGGGCACGGCGCGGTACGGATCGCGGGGGTCGGTGCCGTCGGGGCACGAGAGCAGCAGCTCCCAGGTGCGCTCGCCGGTCGCGGGGTCGACCACGAAGATGCTGCCGTCGCCAGAGCACACGGTGAGGAACTGCCCATCGGGGAGCGGGAAGGCCGAGCCCTGGATGGGGCAGCGCAGGCCGAGATCGACGGCTGTGGTCACGGTGGCGGTGTCGCCGTCGAGGGCGAGCTCCAGCAGGCGGGTGGGCTCGCCTCTCAGCCAGCCGTTGTCGTAGACGCCGATGCCACCGGGGAGGGGTCGCACGTGGTGAGGGGAGCCGAAGGTCGGGTCGCCCATCACCGGATCGACGAGCACGAAGTCGCTGGGAACGGGACTGTCCGGGTCGCCGACCAGGGTCCACTCGACCTGCCCGAAGTCAGGAGCCAGCGGGTCGCCGACGACCTTGTGGAGGGTGTCGATGTAGCGGTAGCTGACGTAGACGTTCAGGTCGTCGTCGACGGCGATGGCGTTGGCGTGGGCGAAGTCGAAGGCCCCCGGGAAGTCCGACCACCAGTAGTCGCCGCAGCAGGGGTTGCCGTCTTCGGGGCGAAGCCAGCCGCGGGTGTCCCAGCTCGCGAGCTCGACGCCGTCAGCGTCGAAGACCGTGAAGCCGTCCCAGACCACCGGTCCGAGCTCGCCGTAGGGAGCCTCCCGGGCATCGAGGGCGAAGGTGAGCCCCGCCCGCCGCGCTGCGTCGTGGTGGAAGGCACGGTCTGCTGGACGCCGGACGTCGAGCAGGACCTCCCCGGTCCAGGCGAGTTCGACCAGGGCGTCGTTGTCGTAGACGGCGAGGACGGTGTCGTCCTCGGTGACCTCGTAGCCGCGCACCCGGATGGTCTCGGGCCGCAGGCGGTGAGGGTCTTCGTACCAGCGGATCCGTCCGTTGGTGTCGACCACGACGATGCGCTCGCCACCGGTGCAGCCGAACTGAGTCAGCACGGCGTCCAGCGCGGGGCGACCCGGCACCGTGACTGCGGCCTCCAGCAGCAGTGGACCGGACGTCGGGGTCAGCTCGCCGCTTAGCACGTCAGCGGGGGACTCGGCAGGCCAGGCCCGCCAGGTGTGGGGGACATCGGCGACGAGTGCCCAGACTCCGAGCTCTCCGCTCGGAGCCTCGACGCGCAGGGGTGGGGCGCCCTCGGGGGTCACCTCGACGACCACGGGGCCGGGCGGCTCGGTGAGCACGGTGCAGCGGGCGCGCAGGGTGTTGTCGTCCTGCAGCGCGCACTCAGCCGAGACCAGCGCCGTCGTCGTGGGTGTCGAGGCGGTCGTCGGTGTCGTGTGCGTCGTCGGGGGCGTCTCGGTCGTCGCTGCAGGGGTCGTCGCGACGGTCGTCGGAGTCCCTCCGCTGCCGACTTTGTCGGACGTCGCCGAGGTGCACGCCACCAGCCCCAGTGCCGTCAGCCATCGTTCCACGTCATCCCCATGGCCAGGTCTTCGATCTGCTGTGAGAGTCCCGCAGGAAGCTCGCCCGGTCCGCTCGCCCGCACGATGTACACCGCCGAGGGCCCCGCGCGCATCGAGAGGACGCGCCAGGCCGGAGCGTCCGCTGCGCCCTCGCTCACCTCGATCGTGCGGACCGCGCCGTCGGCGCTCGAGCGGTCCCGCCAGGACGTCTCCGCCGGGCCGAGGGTGCACAGGGCACGCACCTGTGTGGGGTTCATGGCGGTGCAGGTGATCCAGTGTCCGTCGAGCTGGAGCGCGAACACGGGCGTCGGGTCGTCCGTGGGCTCACCTGCGTCGAGGGTCGCTCCTGGAGGTCGATCGACGGCGAGGCGGTGTCGGGGGTTGAGGATCCGGCCCTCGAAGAGCGTCGTCGGGCCGGAGCCGCTGCGCGCTCGGGAGGGGCTCGATGGGGCCTGCAGCGCGTCGGGCACCTCTCGGGTGCTCCACCAGCGCACCGCGTGGATCACCCACGCCAGCGGTGCGAAGAGGCACCCGAGGCCCCAGGCGACGGCCTGTCCGAGCCACACGCTCCCGGTCACCGACGCCTGCTCGGCCAGTGGCAGCTCGGTGATCGGTGGGGGCGCCCAGGTCGTGAAGCGGAGCGCCGCGAGGTCGAAGTCGGCCATCGGATCATGGTCGTGTCGGCGAAACCAGAGGGTCTTGAAGCCGTAGCCCGAGTCGTCGGGAGTGAACGGACCGGGTGCTGGGGCCGCTGGCGGGACACCGATGAGCTCGGCGAGCTGCCTGGCCAGGCCGGGTGCGAGCAGCGTCGAGCCGCTCTGGAGGGTGCGTATGGCGTCGGCGTCGGCGCCCGTCAGTCCGCACAGCGCCTCGACGTCGTTGGGTCCCGCGGGCAGTGCCGGGGGGCCGCCGTAGCGGGGGGAGCTGCTGAACGCGCTGGTGCAGACGCCGTCCTGCCAGAGCTGGTAGCCCCACAGATCGGTGTCGTGGACCGACAGCTCCAGGACGGCACCGCCGAGGGCCTGGAGCTGGGCGCGCTGTGCGGAGAGTCCGGCCGTCGCGGAGGTGCGCACGATGGTCCGGTCGCCCAGCCACGCGAAGCTGAGGGCCTGCTCCCCCTCGGCGTCGAGCTCGGTGAGCGGGGGACCTTCGAGCCGGGTGTAGCCCTGCCCGGCCAGCCACTGCGTCAGCCGCGCCCGCACGAGGGCGGGCTCTACACCGAAGACGACCTGAGACGAGTGGTGGGTGCCCATCGGCCGAACGGTACCAGGCGGCCGGTCCGCTCAGCCTCGGATGTCGAGAACCACAGGGTCTACCCACCACCGTCGGTCGCGGGGGTGGGCTGCCGTGCTCGCGCTAGCGTGCTGCCGACCGGCCCGTGGAGCCGAGGTCGGCGAAGGCCCGCTGGAGGCGCTCGACCATGGACTCCTCGCCCTTGCGGAGCCACTTCCGCGGGTCGTACTGCTTCTTGTACGGGGTGCCGTCGTCGGGGTCGATCTGGTGCAGGAAGGCCTTGGGGTTGTCGCGCAGGTAGCTGCCGACCGCCTTGGCGAAGGCCCACTGGGTGTCGGTGTCGATGTTCATCTTGAACACACCGTAGGTCACGGCCTCGGCGATCTTTGCCGGCTCGGAGCCCGAGCCACCGTGGAACACGAGGTGCAGCGGGTTGTGCCCGGTGCCGTGGGTGCGCTGCACGAGGTCCTGCGAGTTGCGGAGGATCTCGGGGCGAAGCTGCACGTTGCCAGGCTTGTAGACGCCGTGGACGTTACCGAAGGAGGCGGCGACCGAGAAGTGTCCCACCGGAGACAGCTCGTTCCAGGCGTAGAGCACGTCCTCGGGCTGCGTGTAGAGGTGGGAGTTGTCGGCTCCCTCGACCAGCTCGTGGCCGACGCCGTCTTCCTCGCCGCCGGTGACGCCGAGCTCGATCTCGATGCTCATGTCGATCGCGGCCATGCGGGTGAGCATCGCCTTCGACAGCGCGATGTTCTCCTCGAGGGTCTCCTCGGAGAGGTCGAGCATGTGGCTGCTGAAGAGGGGCTTTCCGGTGGCCTCGAAGTGCCGCTCGGAGTGCCCGATCAGCGCCTCGACCCAGGGGATGAGCTTCTTGTTGGCGTGGTCGGTGTGCAGGGCCACGCACACGCCGTAGCGCTCGGCGAGCAGGTGGACGTGCTGCGCAGCGGAGACGGCGCCGAGCACCTTGGCCTCGGTGGCGTCGGGGTAGCCCTTGCCCGCGAAGAACTGTGCGCCGCCGTTGGACAGCTGGATCACCACGTCGGAGCCGGCCTTCGCGGCCGCCTCGAGCACGGCGTTGACGCTGTCGGTGCCGACCACGTTGACGGCCGGCAGGGCGTACCCACCGGCCTTCGCGGCCTCGATCACCGCCTGGTAGTCCTTGCCCGTCACCACGCCCGGTCGGATGCCCATCTTGCCCTCCACGAGTGGCGCGCCGCTTAACCCATGCCCGGTCGAGCGCTTGGGGCAGCTACGTGACACTCTGCGCCGCTGCTACAGGTGGGCCTCGACGGCCTTGTGGAACTCGAGGCGGTGCACCAGATCGGAGAGGTAGTCGAGCTTCTCGGTGTCCCAGCGGATGATCGGGCTGGCGTCCCAGCTGTCGATCCACTGGTCGTAGAGCCCGTTGAGCTTGCGCAGGTAGCTCGACGGGATGTCCTGCTCGGAGGCGCGGCCCCGCTGCCGGATCCGCTTGCGGATGGTGCGGACGGGGCAGCCGAGATGGATCAGCAGATCGGGCGGCTTCAGCGTGTGCCGCATGGACTCGTACAGCTCGCGGTAGGTCTGGTACTCCCGCTTCTTCATGCGCCTGGAGCGGTAGAGGTACTCGGCGAAGATCTCCGCGTCCTCGTAGATCGTGCGGTCCTGCACCCAGGTGCCTTCACGCTCCACGATGTCCTGGTGAAGCCTGAACTTCCGGCCGAGGAACCACGCCTGGCTGTGGAAGGACCAGGCCTTCATGTCGCGGTAGAAGTCGTCGAGGTAGGGGTTGTCGCCGAAGGGCTCGAACGCAGGCTGCAGGCCGTACCGCTGGGTGAGGTACGTCACCAGAGTCGTCTTTCCGACGCCGATGTTGCCCGACACTGCAACGAACTTTTCGGCCACGAGCGCCACCCCCGGCGCCCCGTAGCCTATCGCTGTCGGCGTCGCCTCTGGAGAGGTGCAGCGAGCGCCAGCAGCGCAAGCCAGCCGACGGAGCCCGGCGCGGTCGAGCAGCCGCCCGCGGCCTTCGTCTCCTCGTCGGCGCCGCGACTGGCGTCGCCGGTGTCCTCAGACTCCCAGTCGGCCCAGGGATCGGTCCCCGGCTCGCCGCCTCCGTCGCCGCCGGCGCCCCCACCGCCGGTGCCCCCACCGCCGCCGGTGCCGCCGCCGCCGGTGCTGTCCTCGCCTGCCATCCACTGGGCGCCCGGGTCGTCCCACGCGCAGTCGCCCACGCCGTACCAGCCGTGCTCGGGGAAGCGCTCGGACGTGGCGCCGAAGGTCACCTCGACCGCGTAGGGGCTGCAGCCCGGTGGCTGGCCGAGCATCATGCTGTACACGCCGCGATCCTCGACGCCCCAGGTGAGCGCCATCGCGTGTCGAGCGGGACCGAGCACGAGCTCGACGGAGGACGGTGGGCTACCGTCGGGGTCGTAGACGCTGGCAAAGAAGGTCAGCGACTCTCCGGTCTGGGTGTGCGCGGCCATGGCCACGTGGCGCCCGGCCTGGCCCGAGCCCCCGCCGAAGTCCTGGGTGTAGTAGCGGTCGGCGATGCCGACGCCGAGATCGATGTAGCCACCGGACATGATCGCCCCGCGGTGGCCGGTCTCGGAGCACATCCACCCGAGGAAGACGGCGTCGAAGGCGGTCGCATAGCCGACGGCGATGTTCTCACCGAGGCTGCCGCCCTCGTAATAAGGGGAGATCCGGTCGTACCAGTTGGCGCCGCCGAGCGTGTCGTGGGAGAAGTAGTCGCGCTCCAGCATGTCGGCGGAGTGGATGCGCGCGACCTCATTCAGCCCCGGGTGGTGCAGGTAGGGGTGCTTCGGCGTCTGCTCGTCCTCCGAGAAGTCGCTGTAGTAGGAGCACCCGCCGGCGTTGTAGTCGGCCTCGAAGGCCTCGGGGTCGACCCGTGCGGCGTTGGTGTAGAGGTGGAGGAGCCGCTCGTCGGGGGAGGGGTGACCGTTCACCGCGTCGCCGTACCCCGCATGCGCCACCGCCAGCAGCCACCACACCATGCCGTCCTCCACGTCTGCTGGAAGGTAGTGCTGCGGTGGGGGAAGACATGTGACGTGAGTGTGAGGTGCGGCGGAGACGCCCTCCCAGACGGGGTCAGCCGAAGCCTCCCAGCTTGACCTCGCCGAGCTTGTCGGCCTTTTTTCGGGGGACGAAGTCGAGGGAGGCGCTGTTGATGCAGTGGCGCATCCCCGTGGGCTGGGGGCCGTCGGGGAAGACGTGACCGAGGTGTCCGTCGCAGCGCCCGCAGCGGGTCTCGATCCGGACCATGCCCAAGCTCGAGTCGCGGACCTCGCGGATCGCGCCCTCGCTGACCGGGGCGTAGTAGCTGGGCCAGCCCGTGCCGCTCTTGAACTTGGTCTTCGAGTCGTACAGCGGCTGCCCACACCCGGCGCAGGCGTAGACGCCGTCGCCCTTGTGGTCCCACAGATCGCCGGTGAAGGCGCGCTCGGTGCCGTGGTCGCGGAGGATGCGGTACTCCTCGGCGGTGAGGTGCTTCTTCCACTCCTCGGGGGAGAGGTCGACCTCGGGCGTGTAGCCGTCGTCTGCGGGGGGCGCGTCTCCAGCCATCACGCCGCCGCATGCGCTCAGCGCGGCGGTGGCGATTGTCCATCGCAGCAGGTCCCGTCGGTTCATGCTCACCTCTCTGTGGTGACGGGTATGCCGAAGACCGGCTGTGGTTACAGCCCATGGCGTCACGGGGCGTCACGAGGACCGGGGACGACAGCGCACGCTGGGCTCTGGAGCGCTGGGCTACCCTGCAGGCATGGACGTCCTCACCGCTCTCGCCGCGGCCCTCGTGCCCCTCACCGGCCAGTCCCTGGTCGCGCCGCCGCAGGTGGAGGAGGTGGCGATTCCGGGGAGCCTCGCGCTGTACGACGCCGAGGTGGACACGATCCAGATCGACCGCGAGGCGGTGAGCGCCTGGCTCGCGCGGCGAGGCGCACCCCCCGCGCTGGTCGAGCCCACGCTGACCTGCCTGCTCGCGCATGAGCTGGTGCATGCGCTCCAAGTGCGCGCTCTCGGTCCGGCGGCGAGTGCCTGGGAGATCACCCTGCGGGAGGCCCACGCCGGCGTGGCGGGCGCCGCGGCCTGCACGGCGCTCGGCGAGGGAGAGGCGTCGCGCTTCCTCGAGGCGTCGCGGGACATCCCGCGGGCTGAGCGCCAGGCGACGGCCTGGCTGCGTGCACGCGGCTGGGAGGAGCAGTGGTCGGCGCTGACGAGCCCGCCCCTCCCGGAGACGGTGGTGCTGGCCGCGCCCGGGTCGCGTCCCCTGCAGCGCTTCGCCGCCGCCACGCCGCTCTTCGAGGACGCGGTCTGGCGCTGGGACATCCTGGACGTGCACCCGGCGCGCACGCTGCTGCCGCATGCCGTGCCGACGGACAGCATCACCCGGGGCTGGGTGGTGGTCGGTGAGCGGGAGCACGGGCGCCGGACGATGACGGTGGCGGTGACCGAGGACGCGGCTGGGCTCGTCGCTGGTGTGCGCAAGGGGGCCGTCGCGCCGCTCCCCTTCCGGCAGCGCGGTGCCCGGGATGGGGTGCACCTGCGTGACGCCGAGGGTGAGCGCTGGTGGATCGCCCTCGACGGGGTGCTGGTGATGATCGAGGCCGAGGGAGACCGGCTCTCCGCGCGTCGCGTCCGCCTGGCGGCGCAGACCGCCGCCGTCGTCGCGCGGGACGAGGGCGCTCTCAGAGGTACTTGAGGCCGGTGTCGCAGAGCACCGTGGCCACGACGGCGTCCTCGCCGAGGCGTGCGGCGGTCCGGCTGGCGGCCAGCACGTTGGCGGCAGCCGAGAAGCCGACGAACAGGCCTTCTCGCTCGGCGAGCCGGCGGCGCGTCGCGACCACCTCGGCATCGGTCACCCGCTCGACGTGGTCGCAGAGGTCGGCCTGCCACTTGGGCGGCACCACGCCGTAGCCGCAGCCCTGGATCACGTGGCGTGGGTCGTCCACGCGCCCCCGAGAGAGGATGGCGGCCTTGGCGGGCTCGACGGCGACGCCCTGCACGCCGTGAGGCCGCAGCGCGGTCATCGTGCCGACGAAGGTGCCGCCGCTGCCCACGCAGGCGACGAAGGCGTCGAGGCGTCCTCCCGTCTGGTTCCACAGCTCTGGTCCGGTGGTCGTCGCGTGGGCGGCGACGCTGCCCGGGTTGCGGAACTGGTCGACGTAGTAGCCGCCTCGCTCCTGGGCGAGGGAGACCGCGCGGGCGGCCGCGGCGCGCACGTCCTTGCCGGTGACCTGTCCCGGTCGTCCCTCGACCTGGGGCACGAGCACCACCTCGGCGCCCAGACCCTCGAGCATCGCGCGGCGCGCGGGGCTGTTGCCGGCGCTCATCACCGCCACGAAGGGGTGACCGAGGACGGCGCACACCACAGCGAGTCCGGCGCCCATGTTGCCGCTGGTCATCTCGACCACCGGGCGTCCCTCGGCGAGGACCCCCGCGTCGCGGGCCGCCAGCACGATCTGCCGCGCGGGCCGGTCCTTGATGCTGCCGCCCGGGTTGGCGTACTCCGCCTTGGCCACGACGCGTCCCGGGCCCGGATGGACCCGGTCGAGGGCGAGGAGCGGGGTGTTCCCGATGCTGTCGAGCGCGCTCGCGTGCATGGTCTCTCCGGCGCCGAGGCTCGGCGGAGGGACCGTAGCGCGTGGCGGAGCGGAAGCCACGGCGCGTGCGGATCGGTTAGCCGCTCGACCGGGAGGGCGTTTGCCCGAGGCGTTCCAGCACCTGATGGAGCTGGCCTGGCCGGGCTGGCTCACCCTCGGCGTGGTCGCAGCGGTCACCTGGGCCATGGCGCGAGAGCGCCTGGGGCCCGACCTCGCGATGTTCGGCGGGCTGTCCCTGCTGGTGGTCGCCGGGGTGCTCCAGCCCGCGGAGGCACTCCAGGGGTTCGCCTTCCCGGCGGTGGCGACCATCGGCGTGCTGTTCGTCGCCGCGGCGGCCGTTCGCGAGACCGGCGGGCTCGTGCTGGTCTCCAGCCTCATCTTCGGCAGCGAGAAGCGTCCGGGCCCGGCCCTGCTGCGCCTCACCGTGCCGACGGCCATCCTGTCCGCCTTCATGAACAACACGCCCATCGTGGCGATGTTCATCCCGATGGTGCGTCAGCAGGCCCGCCGCATCGGCATCTCCCCCTCCAAGCTGCTGCTGCCGCTCGCCTGGGCGTCGATGTTCGGCGGCACGTGCACGCTGATCGGCACCTCCGCCAACCTGGTGGTCTCTGGCCTCCTGGCGACGTCGGGAGGTCCCCAGCTCGGGATGCTCGAGATCGCGTGGATCGGAGTTCCCACCACGGTCATCGGAATCATCTACCTGCTGACCGTCGGCCGCTACCTGATCCCGGACCGCCGGGACTTCCAGTCGGTCGCCCACGACGACGTGCGCGAGTACCTCGTCGAGGTCGAGGTCGCGCCCGATGCCCCGCTGGTCGGCCAGACCGTCGAGCAGGCCGGCCTGCGCTCCCTCGACGGGCTCTTTCTGTACGAGATTCGGAGGGCCGACCAGCGGATCGTCCGCCCCGTCGGCCGCCATCACCGCGTGCGCTCCCGCGACCACCTGGTGCTGACCGGGCGCGTCGACGCCGTGCAGGACCTGATCACCGAGTTCCCGGGCCTGTCTCCCGTC
>PKDJ01000060.1 GCA_002862545.1 Pseudomonadota bacterium | reverse complement strand
CGGTGGGGTGCTGTGCGGCGTAGTGGTCGAAGAGCGGGGTCAGCGGGCCCGGCTGGGCCTCGGCCGCCACGACCAGCGGGTGCTCCAGGGTCGCCGAGCCCGGGATGCAGCTCGTCAGGCAGACCAACCAGTTGGCCTCGGCCTTCACCGGGTAGGTGCCGGGAGCGACATCAGCGGCGACGCTCACGTCGGCGATCAGCAGCACCTGGTCCTCGTACCCGAAGCTGACCTGACCATCCTGCTCGAAGCGCTGGGGCACGGGGTACTCGTGAGCGGTCACGGTCACGCCGGGGGGGAGCGTCCAGTCGATCTCCGTCGGCAGTCCGATGTCACCAGGTGACTTCCAGTAGGTGTGCCAGTCCTTCTGCTGCGTGAGGTGGAGCGCGATCCTGGTCGTGCTCCCCGGCGTCACTGCTCCGTGGTCCACCACGAGTCGGGCATGAACAGGATGGTCCTTGCCGTCTGGATTCTTCGGCTGTACGTCGGCCGAGGCCGGCAGCGCGGAGAAGTCTACGGCAGGCGGTGGCGGTGGCTTGGGCGACGCCTCTCCACCGGCAAGGGCCGAGGTGGAGAACACGAGCGCAACGGCGGCGGCAGCGACCCTAGACAGCATTCGACCACTCCTGGTCCAGCACCTAGACTAGGCGCGGGACGCTACATTATCCGGCCAGAGAGTCACGTAGCGTCAACGCTTGGTCGGGTTCCGTCAGCGAGACCGTGTGACTTCCACTCTCTCCAGCGAGACCCCAGAGCCTCGTCGATGGCGCGCTTGAGGGCCGCCCGCTCGTCATTGAGGCGGTACACACGTCGAGCGGCCTCGACGAAGTCGGCCCCGAAGTGACCTCTCGCCTCCATGGCGCGCAGGGCATCCTCGACCTCCCAGAGGTCGGCATTCACCTGACTCAGGCGGTCCCAGCCCGACACCTCGTCCAGCTCCGGCAGGCCCGCATCACGCCACGACGCCACGAGCTCGCTCCGCCGAGCCTGGCACTGCGCTCGGGCCCGTGCATCCGCGAGCCTCGACGCCTTGAGGTCAAGGATGGAGATGCGATCCGCGATGTCTCCGAGTGGCAGATCGACCCACACCGTTCCCTCCGCAGTCCCTCTGGCCGGATATCTGTACGGCGAGGAGGGTGCCCGTGACGCGCCTGCTGGCCCTGGTCGCTCTTGCCGCGTGCGGGCCCCGCTACGAAGAATCTTCGATCGGACACATGCGCCTCCTCTCCACTGACGTGCGCATGCAGCGCGACGGTCACCGGGCGTTGAGGGTCCCGGTCGGCGTAGGCGCGTCGTCTTTCCTCGCAACCCTGCAGCCCACGACACCCTTCGTCGGCCACATCCGATCGCTCGAGAACTCCGACGGCATCCAGCTCTATGATGCCATCACCGAAACCAAGAGCGCGTTCTCGAGTACGAACGCTGGCTTTCTTGGGCCGGCAGCATCCCTCAACTGGCCTCGTCATGGACGGGACGCCCCTCTCAGAGAGGGCAAGTGGAGGCTGGAGATCGGCGTCGCGGACACCGAGGGCTTCTACGCGCAGGAGTCAGCGCGGCTCGACCTGCTGTTCAAGTCCGACATCGACCCGACCTCCGGTATCCTTCGTGTCGCCCTCGTCTTTGCCGGCTCCACGGCCGACGATGCCGACTTGGTCGAGGCCACTCGAGAGGCCGTCGAGCACTGGCGAGCGCTCTATGCGACAGCCGGCATCGAGCTCGACCTCACCGAGCTGGAGTACCCCGAGGGCAACCTCGAGCCGCCGGGAGCCGGCTCCGACCGTCACTACCTTCAGATCGCCGAAGAGACGGGTGTGGGAGTCATCAACGTGGTGATCGTGCCCGCGATTGTCGGTGTGGAGGATGTGTACGGCATCGCGGGAGACATTCCCGGCCCGCTCGTGCCCAGCATTCGAACCGCGGTGCTGGTGAGCGCCGAGGAGGCGCGCGGGCCTGACGGGCGCTTCGACGAGACCGAGCTCCGCATCTACGGCGAGACCCTCGCCCACGAGACAGGCCACCTGCTGGGACTCTTCCACCCGGTGGAGACGACCCTCGACGTCTGGGACGCCCTCGACGACACGCCGCAGTGCAGCTCGAATCGCTCCTGCGAGTCAAAGATGGCGGATAATCTCATGTATCCATTCCCCGTGTGCACCTTGTTCACGTGCGTGCCCCAGACGACCATCACCGACGATCAAGCCACAGCCGCGAACCTCTACGTGGGCGTCGACTGAGGTGCCTCCAGCCCCGCCTCGGGCCCGTGCGGGTCAGCGGTAGCTGGGCCCGACCTTGGTCTGCGGTCACGCCCCCGGTAGACTGTCCGCCTGGAGGTCATGGATGCTCCTGACCCTGCTCCTCGGCGTCGCCGTGATCGTGCTGCTCGCGATTGCCGGTCTGGCCATCTGGGAGCTCCTGGTCACAGAGGACGAGGCATCGTCCAGCTCAGCGCCGAGCGCGGCGACGTCGGGAACGCCGACACCGCCAACCCTCGATCGCCAGCGCCGGTCCGCGACTCACGGCGCGCAGCAGCCACAGGCTGAGTCGACTGCACCCCCGCCGAGCCTCGAGCAATCTCCCCTGGCCTACCAGCAGAGCTGGGACGAGGAAGACGAGGAAGACATGCCGACCGTCATGGCCTTCCCTGCGGATTTCCTGCGCGACGAGGATGAGGGAGAGACCGTCGTCGTCAACGCAAGCTCGTACCTCTACGAGCTGGCCCAGCTCGACGAGTAGTCCAGCAGCCGTCTCGCGTTGTCACCTGTGACCGACAGCACTGTGGAGACCGACTCCCCTCGCGACTGCGCGACTGCGGACGCCACGATGGACACATGGGCGGGCTCTCCTTGCTCCGCGCCCGGTACTGGACGGTCCGGAGCATCCGACTCCAGGAGCAGGCGCTCCAGCGGCACCTCAGCGAGACCTGCTCTCGCCCTCGAACTGCGCAGCACGTCCGGTCCGACACTGACGTGCAGCCCCAGTCGAAGCACCTCTCGGGTCTGCTGCGCGCTGCCCGTCCATGCGTGAATGAGCCCGCGCACCTTGAACACACGCAACTCTGCATACAGATCGTGCCAGGCCCGCACACAGTGCAGTGCCACCGGGATCTCACGCTCGACCGCGATGGCGAGCTGTCGCCTCAAGGCCGCGATCTGTCTCTCGCGAGCATGCGGGTCACGGGCTCTCACGTAGTCGAGCCCACACTCTCCGAGACCATGGGGTAGCGGCTCTTCCTCGAGTCGCTCGAGCAGGCTGTCGGCGAGCGGTGAGTCCGCCCACCAGGGATGCAGACCGATCATCCAGGCGCACCCGTGCTCACGCGCCACCTGCACCATGGCGTCTACCTTCTCGGGATCGCCAGCAGCGAGCACCGCGCCCGTCACCCCCGCGTCGAGGGCGCGCCGAATCAACGACGGAAGGGGCCCAGGACACTCGTCGAGGTGACAGTGCGCATCGACCCCTCCGCTCAATGCGTGACCTGTCGGGAACCATCCGCGCCGAAGCGAGGCCGCCTCATGGCTCGGTCATCGCCTTGAGCGCTTCCTCGGCATCGACCTGCTCGAGGAGGGCATCAAGGTCGTCTTGGCGGTCGGCCCGTCGGAGGCCCTTGGACACGTCGACGGCTGACGGCGGTGCGACCGTCGAGGCCGCCTCTGCGGGCACAGGGACCGCAGACGCACCCGGAGCGTCTCGGTTGCCCGTCCACATGACCACACCGATCACCATGACGAAGAGACCCGCAACGACAGCCAGCAGCAAGACCGACTCGAGCGCGCTCATGCGATCGGCTCCCCGCGCCAGCGGCGGAGCGACCGAGGGTGTCGCGGATGCCGGCGTCGCCGACCGCCGAGCACGCGAAGCCGGCGCCCCGACAGGAGACGCCAGAGCATCGGCACTCGGCAGCGTGGGCACCGGACGAGCAGGCTCGCCCCCCTGCGCAGGAGGGAGAGGAGCGCGCGTCGGCGTCGCCCTGCCCGCAAGACGAGTGCGCTGCGACGGACTCGGGGACCTCCGCTCTGCCGCAACCGGCGACTCCCGACCGGCAGACACTGCTGGGGGTAGGGGCCGTGTGTGCGCTGGAGGTACCGGCGTCGACGTGTGAGGGTACGGCAGGCCGCCGACCGACTCTGCCAGGCGCTGCTCAAGCCCAGACCCGTCGGGCAGGCGACTCTCACCCGTCCTCGCCATGGGACGGTGTTCACGTGCAACCGGCTGCGGGGTCGCCTCCGTCATGGACACGTGACCGGCGGCTTTTCGCTGCTTCCGAGCGACCGATGGATCGTCCCACGGGACGAAGTCGGGAGAAGGCACCGCCTCCCGCGACGCCGTCGCACTGCGGCCCCGTGGCTCCGCTCCCATGCGCTGACGCCGACGCTCACTCGTCACTTGCCGCACTCCCCGCGCTTCACCATACCGTGCTGCTTCACGACTGGTGCGCCGCGGGCACTCGCCACCCGTGACCCGCCGCAAGGCCCTGAAGTGTAGATAACCACCCTACCGGCCTTGCTATTGCGGAGGCCAAGCTCAGCGGACTCAGTCGAGCGAAGCGCGCCGTACGTCATGTTCCTGACACTCTCCACCTCACCACGTACGCCCGGCGAGCGGCGAGCCACACACCCCCGAGAGGCGGCGAAGACGGTTCAGATTCGTCAGCGAGAGACGTCACGGCTGATGATCGAGGCCCCCACCATCGCGGCTCCTGCAGCCCCGAGCGCCGCGAGGCCAGCGACAGCCAGCTGCCCGGCGATTCCGTAGGGCAGAGCCCAGGTCAACAGGAACCCACAGATCATGGTCGCGAAGAACACGACGAACCACACGCCTTGCTGCGATGTACGAACGTCCTTCGCCACACTCGACACGATCGTGCACACCGTGCCGATGAAGACCGCCCACAGCGGGCCGCCGAGCAGGAACGCCACCCACCAAGCCGGATTGGTCGGCAGGTGCTGATAGTGGCTCGCCGTGACCGGCAGGGACGCCGCCACGAGCGAGGCCCCCCCCGAGATCACCAGGTAGAGCGCAAATGCCGGCCCTACAGCGCCCAGCACCTTCCCCACCAGGAGCTCGCCGCGGCGAACAGGCGCAAGCAGGAGGAAGGTGAGTGTGCCGCACTGCCGATCGTGAAGGACCGCATGACCGGCGAGCACAGCAGCAATCCCCAGAAACTGGCTGTACATCAGAAAGTTGTAGGCCGCGACGGTGCCGCCTACCGCCGCGTCGACCACCTGCCGCCCGTCGACGGCACCCCCGAGGACGGAGGTCAGTGTCGCGAGCCGTGCCGGCTCCATGGCGACGACCTGCATCAGGAGCAGTGCAGCGAGCACGATGCCACCCACAAGACCATAGAGCGCGCCGATGACCGCCAGCATCGCGGGCTGACGCCGCTGCTCGAGCCACTCACGCCGAGCGATGTGCAGCACTCGTCCGATCATGGCCGTGCTCCGAGCGTGTCTTCGTACAGCCGGTAGAGCGGGCCAGGCTCCGGAGCCACACGGTCTCCATCGAGCACATGGGTCGCAAGCACGGTCTGCCTCACGAACACCACTCGGTCGCAGATGTGACTTGCCGCATACAGATCGTGCGTCACCAACACCACCGAGACGCCCGCGTCCGCCTGCCGCCGAATCGCGCGGTGCATCGTCATCGTGGAGAGCGGGTCGAGATTCGAGGTCGGCTCGTCCAGCAGGAGAAGGCGCGGACGAAGCAGGAGCGCTCGCGTCAGGCTCACCTTCTGGCGCATGCCGCTCGAGTAGGACCCCGAGGGAGCATCGAGCGAGCTGGCGGTCAGCTCGAGCTCGGCGAGGATCGGACCGGCTCGCTCGCGGACCGCCTGCCGTCCGAGGCCAAAGAGGCCCCCGAAGTACTCGAGGTTCTCCCAGCCGGAGAGCAGGGGGTACAGACCAGGCTCGGCCGTGATCAAGCCGATCGTGCCAGTCGCCTCGACGGCCACGTCAATCGCATTGACCCCGCCCACCGTGATCGACCCCTCCGTCGGCGCGATGAGGCCCGCCATCAGCAACAGCAGGGTGCTCTTCCCACCCCCATTGGGGCCGAGTAAGCCCAGCACCTCCCCCTCCAGCACCTCGGCGCGCACGTCTCGGAGCACGGGTGGCCGCTTTCCAAATGTCCGTCCTAGACCCTCGGCAACAACCAACGCCACTCAGGCCTCCCCTGCACACATCCGCTCGACCCACGCATCGAGCTCAGCCAGCTCCTCCGTGAAGGGGGCCTGGACGGGCGGGAACCGAAAGCCCGTCTTCGGATCGAGGTCGAACGCTGTCACTCGGTAGCTGATGGCAAACCTCTCCCGCTTCCACTGCGCCCGACAGAACAACCGCACGAACTTGCGAACATGGGCCGCGAACCGCCTCGGCTGGGAATCGTAGAGCGACTCTACCGCAGGCCACAGACTTCTGAAGCACTCGAGGGGGCCATGTCCGAGCTGAACAAAGTTGTACATTAGGCGATCAAGCACCGCGAACGGCATCAGATCGTCCTCATCGGTCTGAGCCTCGGAGGGCGGACGAAGCTCGGCCGTCGCTGGTATGGCACAGACCTGCGCCGCCGATGGCAGGGCATGGAAGCGCGCAGCCCAGTGCAGCCAGGCCGAGACCATGGACTTCGGCACGTCAGCGATCGGCGCCAGCCCGCCCGACGTGTCTCCGTCCATCGTCGTGTAGCCGACAGCCGCCTCGGACTTGTTCGAGGTCGCAAGGAGCAGGTGGCCGTTCACGTTGGCGAGCATCCAGATCAGGCTCCCACGTAGGCGTGCCTGCACGTTCTGCAGTGGGATGTCGTCCGCCTCCCGAGTCCACGACAGGGCACGACCGGTCATGGTCTCGAACAGACGAAGGTGGGTGTCCAGTGCATCCTGAATCACGACCTCGTGGTGCTTCGCGCCGAGGGCCTCGGCGAGCTCTCGTGCAGCGCCGCGGGTCGCCGAGCCGCTGTTCTCCGTCGCCAGATACGCCGTCGCGAAGTGCTCTGAGATGCGAGCCCGCAGAGCTTCGTCATCGAGCTCTGGCCAGTGGTACCGGAACATCCTGTGAACCAGCAGAGCCACCATCCCCGAGTCACGCCCCCCGGACAGTGCAAGTGTGAAGCCTGGGATGCCACACTTGGCCCAGTACTCACGGAGCCCCAGCGCCAGGGCCAGCTCCAGCTCCAGATAGGGCAGATCGGTGCTGGTCGGAGGAGCGATCAGCCCCCGCTCGACCAACCAATCGACAGAGGGATCGACAGGGACAGGCTCGGTACCCGAGAGCCAGTAGGGCTCTGCAGCGGGGGGAGCCTTCGGCGTGTGGAAGGACCCTGGAATGCGGACGAGCAGGGGCAGACCCCCAAAGTCTTCTCGCTGCAGGCTCGCGACCTGCTGTCGCCACGAGCCTTCCTCCATACGCGCCCGCTGGAGCCCCGCCAGATCGACGACCCGATCCACCAGCTCGATGTCTTCGTCGAATAAGAACCGTCGACCCTCACTCAAGATCGCGCCGTCCTGCGCCACGAACACGCTGCCGTCGAACACGAGCCGGGTCGCGTCGCAGCCGAGCAGGCTGCTGTAGAGGTAGACGACCTTGTCCTCGCGGCTGATCTGCTCGACCATCCGACGTCGGACGGCGTGCTTGCCGAGCACGAACCACGACGCCGAGGGGTTGGCCACCAGGTGCGCTCCGGCGAGGGCCGCGATCGAGCCGGGGCGGATGCCCTTCCAGCCGTCCTCGCAGACCTCCACGGCGAAGCGCCCGAGACCCGCGGCCTCGAACAGCAGAGCGCCGATGGGAACGTCGCCATGCGCCCCTGCATAAAAGGTCTCGACAAGCCCTCTCGGCCAGCCAGAGAACCAGCGGTTCTCGTACTGAACGTCGCCCGTGGCCAGGTTCTCCTTCGGCACGAGCCCGACAAGGGCGCCGTTCGCGCACACCGCCACCACGTTGTACAGCACGTCGCGATGCCGCAGCGGGAGCCCAACGAGCACCACCATGCCCATCGTCTCGGGGAGGATCTCCTCCAGGACCTGCCAGCTCCGCTGGAGCGTGCCGCGCATCATGAGGCGATCACCGAGGCTGTACCCCGGAATGCACATCTCGGGCAGCAGCAGGAGTCGGGCCCCTCGCTCGCGTGCGCGCTCGATGGCAGCCAAGATGCGCATCCGGTTGCCAGTCCAGTCACCGACAGTCTGGTTGAGAGATGCCGCAGCGACGTGGGCGGCCACGGGGGCAGTGGTCATGAGGAACCTCACGCGGCACCGGGCACTCGGACAGGGCCCGGCTGGGTGCGTAGGTTACCTCGTCCTCCACCCGGAGTCGTCTGGGACGGAGTCCTGATGAGCAGTCGTGAGCTGGTGGTTCTCGGCACTGCGAGCCAAGTGCCGACGAGTGCCCGGAACCACAACGGATACATGCTGCTCTGGGACGATCGCGGCTTCCTCTTCGACCCCGGCGAAGGCACCCAGCGGCAGATGACCCGGGCTGGTGTCTCTGCTCACCGCATCACGCGCATCCTGATCACCCACTTCCATGGCGACCACTGCCTCGGTCTTCCAGGAGTGCTGCAGCGCATCTCGCTCGACGGTGTTCCTCACCCTGTGACGGTCCACTATCCAGCGGCGAGCCAGCGCTTCTACGAGCGGCTGCGCTGGGCCTCCATCTACCATGACAAGGCGACGATCGTTCCTTCACCCGTGGAAGAAGCTGGAGTGCAGCACGTCGACGCTGCGCTTCGGATCATCGCCCATCGTCTCGATCACACCGCCCCCACCTTCGGGTACCGTATCGAGGAGCACGACACGCGCGCGTTCCGCCCTGACGCACTCGAGGCACTGGGACTTCGGGGCGCTAGCGTGGGAGAGCTGAAGCGCGAGGGCCGGGTCACGATCGACGATCGGACCATCACCGTGGAGGAAGTCTCCGAGCCACGCCGGGGACAGTCGATGGCCTTCCTGCTCGACACGCGAATGTGCGATGCCGCATTCACTCTGGCGCAAGGCGTCGACCTGCTGGTGTGCGAGGCGACCTACACCGACTCCGAGTCCCGCGAGGCCAGGAACCACGGACACCTGACAGCACGCGAGGCCGGCGAGATCGCGGCTCAGTGCGGCGTCGAAACCTTGGTCCTCACCCACTTCTCCCGGCGCTACAGAGACACTGCCACCCACGAAGCCGAGGCGGCCGAGAGCTTTGGCGGCCGCATCATCGCGGCCACCGACATGCTCCGTGTGCCGATGCCCGCTCGAGCGGCTCGACCCGCCAGCCGGACGGCTCGTCGCGACCGTTGATGCTCGACAACTTTGGTGCTGCGAGCGACAGGCGCGCTCGAAAGCGAGCTTTCCATCGAAGATAGTGGCGCGAGCCAAGAAAAATCCCAGTCGTTACGTGCCAAGTGTGGCACAACAGCGTTAGCCTCGCGCCAAATCAGAGAGACCTGACACAATGCGATCCCTGACCACAGCACTACTCGCCCTGTTCGTCGTCGGCTGTACCAGCGTCGACAAGGACACCGACTCCGACACGTCCACGACGGCGCCGGTTGTCGATCCGGACACGGACACGGACGCGGACGCGGACACGGACACGGACACCGACACCGACACCGACTCCGACACTGACTCGGACACCGACACGGACACCGACGCGGACAGCGACACCGACTCGGACACCGACACGGACACGGACACCGATACGGACACCGACTCCGATACGGACACCGACACCGACCCTGACTGTGACTCCGGCGAGCTCTGCGACACCGCTGGCTGACCGAGCTCACCGCACGACGAACAAGCGCCGCCTCCCACTGGGAAGCGGCGCTTGTCGGTTTTAGGCCTCCCCACAGCCTCGCGGGTCAGCCCGCGACGAAGCGGATGGTCAGGACGACATTGTCCTGCACGAGGTCATCGGCACGACCCGGGTAGGTGATCCCAAAGTCTTGACGGTTGATCACGAACTCGGTCTCGGCCTTCACCTCGCCCTTGTCGACGGCGATCTTGGCCG
>PKDJ01000166.1 GCA_002862545.1 Pseudomonadota bacterium | reverse complement strand
CCTCGACGGCGACCAGAGCGACGGAACGGACTGGGGCCTCGACGACGACATGCCCAAGTGCGGCATCGAGGGTGCCTTCGAGGGGGCGTGGAAAGTCTGGGTACGCTGACGAGTGTGTCGCCCCCGTCCGGCCACCACGAGCAAGGTGCGTCGGCTTCCGAGCCTGCCCGCTAGACGCCAGCCGTCACGTACTGGAGCACGGAGCCGACCATCATCAGCAGCCAGATCACCAAGGTGAAGCCACCATTGATGCTGCCCATGTGCGCTGGACCGGCCGAGGACAGCGTGGAGCGGTCTTGGTAGATCCGGCGCCGCTCAAAGCTGGCCAGTCCAAGCGCAAGGAGCGCTCCAAACAAGGCGCAAGGGCCGAGCAGCAGAGACAGGAACCCGATGCCCCAAGCGGCGAACGAGAGGAGGCTCGGCTTGTCCTCGCGCTCGGTACGGACGAATGAGATCAGTCCCCAGAGGTTGAACAGGACCATCAGCGACAAGAGGCAGCAGTCCACTCCGAGTGCCGCCCAAACCATCGTCATGTTCCCGGCCATCCTTTCCGCCTCCGAGCGCCTGCAACACTGACACCCAAGCCCTACGCTGGCAAGTCGAATCCTCGATCCATTGGTCCGAGCGCGCTCGATTCTGACTCATCGGTCGACAGGGCAAGGGCCCATTCCGACCGACCAGTCAGTTTATGTGCGGCATAGAACGCCCAAGATCGCGCGCAGCTCCCTCTTGCGTTCCCGCCACTGCCGGCCTATGTCGCGGCTGCCTCGACGGCGCCCTCCAGCGGCGTCGCTCGCCCGCCCCACAGCTCCGAGGAGATGCAGATGGTCAAGCCGTTCGCGACGGTCGCCCAAGCTCTCGGCGAAATCCCCCAGCTCTACCCGGACAACGACTTCACCTTCATGGACCTCAAGGGCCAGGAAGTGGTGTTCAAGTACACCCAGCTGGACACGGCCACCCTGCAGCGCGCTGCCGCTCTGCAGGCCTACGGACTGAAGCAGGGCGACCGTGTCGGTCTGATCGTCATTGAGCCGATGGACTTCGTGCTCACGTTCCTCGCCTGCATCCGCATCGGCGTCGTGCCGGTGCCGCTCTACCCGCCGATGTCCTTCGGCAGCCTCGACGCGTACGCCGAGCGCACTCGGAAGGTCCTGACGAGCGCCGAGGCAAGCCTGCTCATCGCAAGCGCTCGCCTGAAGAACGTCCTCTGGGGCCTCGTCGACAAGGTCCCGAGTCTCCACAAGCTCGTGCCGGTCGAGACGTTCCGTGAGGCGACGGGCACGCCGAGCCTTCCGAGCATCAACCCCGAGGACCTCGCGTTCCTCCAGTACACCTCCGGCTCGACGGCGGACCCCAAGGGCGTCATGGTGACGCACGGCTCGCTGATCGCCAACTCGCGCGGCATCATCAACGACGCCGTCCAGATCACCCCGGAAGATCGCGGGGTCTCCTGGCTTCCGCTGTACCACGACATGGGCCTGATCGGCTTCGTTGTCGCGCCGGTGTGCCACGCTCTGAGCATCACGTACATCCCCACACTTCGCTTCATCAAGCGTCCGAATGTCTGGATGGACACGATCCACCGGCACCGCGGCAACATCACCTTCGCCCCAAACTTCGCCTTCGCGCTGGCCACTCGGAAGGCCAAGCCGTCGGACCTCGCCAAGTGGGACCTGTCGTGCCTCACCCGCGTGGGCTGCGGTGCAGAGCCGATCCAGCCCGACACCATGCGGGCCTTCACCAAGCTGTTCCACGAGAACTGTGGAATGCCGGACTGGGCCGTGTCACCGGCCTACGGCATGGCCGAGGCGACGCTCGCCATCAGCATCAAGCGCTTCCGCCGCCCCCTGAAGACCGTCAAGGTCGATGCGGATGTGTTCCGTGCCGAGGGCCGCGCCATCGCACCGCTCGAGGGTCGCACCATCATCGAGCACGTCGCCTGCGGGGAGGTCTTCCCGGGGCACACCATCACCGCGATGGACGACAACGGAAACCAGCTTCCCGAGGGCCTCGAGGGGGAGCTCTGCCTGCAGGGTCCCTCGGTGACGCCAGGCTACTTCAACAACCCGGAGGCCACGGCGCGCGCATACCGGGATGGCTGGCTCCACACCGGTGACTTGGGCTTCGTCCTCGACAAGCAGATCTACGTCACCGGCAGGATCAAGGATCTCATCATCGTCAACGGGCGCAACGTCCACCCGCAGGCGGTCGAGTGGTCTGCGGCCGAGGTCGAGGGGGTACGTAAGGGCAATGTGATCGCCTTCAGCGTTCCCTCCAGCACGGGCGAGCGCCTAGTCGTGGTCCTCGAGTCGAGGCTCGACGACCGCGCGTCGCTGATCGAGCCGGTCCGGCAGCACGTCCAGCGCGAGCTGTCTCTGCGCATCGAAGAGGTGATCACCCTGCCTCCTGGCAGCCTTCCCAAGACCTCATCCGGCAAGCTCCAGCGCCGAAAGGCCAGGCAGCAGTACCTCTCTGGCGAGCTGGGGACCGAGGGCTCGCGACTGGCGGGCGCCTCCGCTGACAAGGTCACACTCGCCAGGCACGTCGCGCGCTCGCTATGGAGCCGCGCCAAGGCTACGGCGCTCGGCCGCTGAAGCCAGCTCAAAGAACTCTCTGGAGAGCATCGAACATGAACGAAGCCCAGATTATCGACCTCATCCGTAAGGCCCTCACCGAGGTCGCGCCTGGCCGCGACTTCTCCGACCTTGCAGAGGAGACCAAGATCGAGACCCTCGGACTCGACTCCATCGCGACGATGGAGATGGTCGGATTCATCGAGGAAGAGATCGACACGACCTTCGCTGACGAAGAGCTCGCGAAGGTCTCCAAGGTCCGCGACCTCGCTGGACTCATTCGCGGCGGCCGAGTCGACGCCTAGCGAGAACAAGACGACGCCGCCGCGACGAGCCGGCGGCGCTCGCTCTACCTTCCATTTATGAGTGTACGCGCATCGTCTGGATGCGCCTCAGGCCGGTGTAGTCCTTCGGCAGGCCGGTCCCGCTGGAGACGCTGTGTCTGCGATTGCGATTGTCGGAATGGCGTGCCGTTTTGCCGGCGCGTCCGATCTCCACGCCTACTGGCAGATGAGCCTGGATGGGCGTGATGCATTCGGCCCAGTGCCCAGCGAACGCTGGGACCACGAGGCGTTCCACTCGACCAACAAGCGGAAGACCGACAGGTACTACGCTCCCCATGGTGCATTCATCGAGGACGTGAAGTCCTTCCCGGCTCTGCACTTCGGTATCCCTCCGCGCAGGGTCGAGGTGATGGACCCGCAGCAGCGGTTCTCCATCGAGGTGAACCTCGAGGCCATCCAAGACGCAGGCTACCAACCTGGCGAGCTTCCGCGTCGCACTGGCGTCTTCGTCGGCGTGACTGCCACGGAGTTCCGTAAGCTGGTGACCGCACGGTCGACGGCTCAGCTCATGGCGACCGGCGCCTACGGCGGCGCACCCGAACCAGGCGAGCTCGCCGCCCTATCGTCGTGGGTCGAGCGCGTGGCCTCCACGCGCCCCTTCTCCGCTCCCGGCGTGCTCGCCAACATGAACGCCGCGGCCGTTGCCCAGGAGCTCGACCTCCACGGACCGGCGTACACCCTCGACGCCGCCTGCGCGTCTGCTCTGATGGCACTCCAAGACGCTGTAGCGCATCTCCGCTCCGGGTCGATCGACGCGGCGCTCGCCGGCGGCGTCTACCTCTCCCTGGACCCGGATCACTACCTGGCGTTCTCCAGGATCGGCGCCATGAGCCGCTCCGGCTACTGCCGTCCTTTCGACACCCGGGCAGATGGGTTCGTACAGGGTGATGGCGCTGGAGCGGTGCTCCTGAAGCGCCTCTCGGACGCCCAGCGCGATGGGGATCGGATCTACGCCGTGATCGAGGGCGTCGCGACCAACAACGATGGTCGTGGTGACGGCCCGATGGCACCCGTCGAAGACGGTCAGGTCGAGGTGATCCGAGACGCCTGGCGCGACGCCGGGCTCACGGCCGAGCACCTCGGCTACGTGGAGACGCACGGCACCGGCACGGCTGTCGGCGACATCACGGAGTTCAACGGCCTCATGAGGGCTCTGGACGGTGTCCGCGACGCCAGCCTCGGCAGCTCCAAGGCCAACGTCGGCCACACGATGAGTGCTGCCGGTATCGCGGGACTTATTCGCGCTGCGCTCGCGCTACACCATCAGACCGTTCCGCCGATGGCGGGCTTCGAGAGTCCAAAGGCCGCACTCGACATCGAGACGTCTCCCTTCAGCATCCCGACGGATGCTCGTGAGTGGAAGGGAAGAAACCGTCTCGCCTGCGTGAGCTCCTTCGGCTTCGGCGGCACAAATGGGCATGCTGTCCTCTCGAACGCCCCGCGCGCCGTCGAGCCATCGGACACGCAGGCCGAGCTGGTCCTGATGAGTGCCCCCGACGAGGCCGCGCTGCGCGACCTCGCCGCACGCACCGCTGCTGCACTGGCGAACGAGCCGAGTGCGACGGTCGCCGGAGTCGCCCGAGCTTGGGCGAGTCGCACGCCTCTGGCCTGGCGCCTCGCCGCGGTCGCATCGACGACAGACGAGCTCATCGAGCACCTCAAGGCCGTCGGAGACGGTGAGGTCCCCAAGGGCGTCGCGCTCGGCGAGGCTGCTCCACAGCCTCCGAGCGTCGCCTTCCTCTTCCCGGGACAGGGTGCCCAGAGGCTGGGGATGCTCTCCGATGCCCGGGTGCGCTTTCCCATCGTGGCCGACACACTCACGAAGCTCGACGAGGCCCTGACGGGGGCCCTCCCCGTGAGCCTGCACGAGCTGCTGTACCCGGAAGAAGCCAGCGAAGCTGCGGCCTCGCGCCTCCGCAACACGGCCAACTGTCAGCCCGCCATGTACGCAGCTGGTGAGGCGCTTCGCCGCTTGCTTGCCCAGGTCGGTGTTCACCCGGTCGTGGCCACGGGGCACTCCCTTGGGGAGTTCAACGCCGGTGTCGCGGGCGGTGCCTTCACCGCCGAGGCCGGTGCGCGCTTCGTCGCCCGCCGCGGTGCCGCCATGGCGGCCGTCGAGGGCGACGTCGGCGCCATGGTCGCCGTGATGGGTGACGCAGAGACCGCGACGAGCCTCCTCGTCGAGGGCGCCGTGGTGGCCAACTACAACCATCCTAGGCAGCACGTCATCTCGGGTACGACGACGGCCGTTCAGCAGGTCGCAGAGAATGCGAAGGCGGCGCGCGTCGTGTGCAAGCCCCTCGACGTGAGCCATGCCTTCCACTCGCCGCTGTTCGCGGACCTGCCTGTCGACGATCTCCTCGTCGAGCTTGCGCCGACCGCACCGGAGCTCCCCGTCGCCTCGGGTATCGCTGAGCGTCCCTGGTCTTCTGTCGAGGACGTGCGCAGCGTCGTCCGCCGCCACGCGGCGAGCCCAGTTCGCTTCACGGGTGCCATCGAGCAGTGCCTCACAGAGGGCGCCGACATCCTCCTTCAGGTGGGCGCTGGTGGACCGCTCGCCTCCTTCGCTCGGAAGACGGCCGGCTCACGCGCTAGAGCCGTGCTCACCCTCGGTGGTCGTGACGACCAAGACGGCGGACGCAGCCTGCTGCAGGGACTCGGCTGGCTCTTCGTCCACGGCCTCCCCGTGGACGTTCGCCCGATCACAGGCGACGCACCTCTCGTCTCCGTGCCTCCCGCCGTGCTCGCCCGAGAGGTCTACTGGCCCCTCCTCGAGACGAAGACGCGTGCTCTGACCCTCGAGGGCGCCTCGGCCCCCCGAGAGACCACGGCCCAGGCTCCCTTGCCTGCAGAGACCGCACCCCCAGCCGCTCCGAGCGAGGCCTCCGCGCTCGACACCGTGATCGCGGTGGTCGCGAAGGTCTCTTCCTACCCCCGGGCAGCGGTTCGTCCCTCGAGCGCTCTCGTCGAGGAGCTCGGGTTCGACTCGCTGATGGTCAACGACCTGTCCACGGGCCTCTCCGAGGCCTTCCCCGGCCTCGGCGGGCTCCCGCAGGAGCTGCTGATCAACCGTCCGACGGTCAAGGACATCGCCGACTACGTCGAGCGTGCCGAGCGTGGAGCGCTCGATGCGGATGATGACGCCCCGCTCACGGCCTACCGCCCCGTGTGGGTCCCGACGCCACACGCCGACCGCCCGCGCTTCACCGGTGCCGTCCGAGTCGCTGGCCCGGGCGCCGCCGCCGTGGAGCTTGCACGCTCGGACGCCGGCCCACTGCTCTGGGTGGCTGACCTGCGTGAGCCCGCTCCTGTCCATGCGGCTATCGCCGGAGAGACCGAGTGGCGTGACGACGCGTCCGCCCTCCTCCAGGAGCTGGCCTCATCGCAGCCCACGGACCTCATCGTCGTGCATCGAGCCGACGACCCCTGGGCTGCCGCCCTCGCCGGAGCAACCCGTGCACTCGCCCGCGACTGGAGTGAGCATCGGGTGAAGTGCGTTCAGGTCGACCCCGACAACGTCTCCTGGGGCGCTGTGCTCGCCGAGCTCGTCTCCCAAGACCGCACCGTCGATGTCGACCTCACTGGAGAGCGAGCCGTTCTGGGCTTGGCTCCCACCGAGCTGACTGCAGCTCGGGTCGGCGCTGACGACATCGTCGCCATCAGTGGAGGGACTCGCGGAATCGGACTCGCTCTCGGTCGTCGACTGGTCGCCGAGGGTGCCTCCGTGCTCCTCCTGGGCCGGGGGGCACCCGAGGGCGAAGCGGCCACTTGGATCGCGGGTGAGTCACGTGCCGAGGCTCTCCGCGTCGATGTCACCGATCGCTCGGCGACCGTAGCGGCGCTGCAGGACCGCGGGGTCACAGGTGTCGTGCACTGTGCAGGCGTGCTGGCGGACGGTCCCATCGGAACGGTTGCTCCCGAGACCGGTGCGCTGGCGCGCGCCGTCAAGGCTGCGGGCTGGCTGAACCTGGTCGTCGCGACCCACGCCACCCGGCGCTGGGCGCTGGGCGTCGGATCGTGGGCAGGCCGCTTCGGCAACCGTCATCAGGCCCACTACGCAGCAGCCAATGCCTTGCTCGCCTCGCTGGCAGAGGCCACGCCCGGTGGTGCTGTGTGTGAGTTCGGCCCTTGGACGTCGTCCGCCATGGTCCAGACCATCCCGGCTGCCGTCCAGGCGGCCATGCGGGCCGAGGGGATCGACTTTGTGGGCGACGCTGCGGGTCTCGATGCGCTGTTCGGCGCGATCGGAGCTCCGGGCATCCACGTGGCAGGACGCACCCTCCCTGCCACCACGCGAGCCCGAACCCGGACGCTGACCTTGTCGACGGAGACGCACCCCTACCTCCTCGACCACGCCATCGACGGCACACCGGTGATGCCGCTCGCGTCTGCCGCAGACCTCTTTGGGCACATCGCCGCCCTTCCTGCGCCCTACGTCATCGAAGACCTTCGGCTCTTCCGGGGCATCCCGGTCACCGAGCCCACCTCCATCGAGGTGAGCATCCGCGGGGAGCGCGCAGAGATTCGGGTCGGAGACGACCGGGCTCTGGCATACCGCGCTCGCGTGCGCCCACACGACGGAGCGCTGCCCGAGATCCCGATGCACTCCGGGGGCAGCGCCAGCTCTCTCGACGTCGAGACCTTCTACCGGGAGGTCACGTTCCATGGGCCGCTCCTCGCAGGACTGGTCGCGATCGAAGGCGTGGCCGATGACTCCGCTCGGGGCACCGTGCGGACCGGTCGTCCCGACACCTGGATCCCCGGTACGAATCGGCGAGCCTGGTCCGTCGACCCTCTGGCGACCGACAGCGCGATGCAGCTGGCCGCCACCGTTGCCTGGACCCGCTACCGGCGTGCGGGCACCCCGGTTGGCATGCAGCGCATCACGGTACTCCGAGACCTACCGTCTGACGCGGAGCTCACGGTCGACGTTCACTTCGGTGAGCAGTCCGAGGACCGCTTCGCCGCCTCCTTCATCCTCTCGGATGCAGCCGGGCCGGCGTTGCTCATCGAAGACGCCGTCGCCGACTTGAAGGCCGTCGAGGATGTCGCCGCGGCGCTCGAGATCAAGAAGGAGTGGGTCGACCCGTCGACATGGCCGGAGGTCCGTGACCTGGAGGTGCGACTCGAGGGTGCGACCGCGCTGGGCATCGACAATCCCTACTTCGCCGTCCACGAGGGCACCGCTCGCAACATCACTGTCGTCGGCGAGCGCGAGCTCGTGAACTACAGCTCCTACAACTACATCGGGCTCTCGGGCGACCCGCGTGTGCTCGCCGAGGTGCACACAGCCGTCGAGCGCTACGGAACCTCGGTCTCCGCGTCGCGCGTCGCCTCGGGAGAGCGTCCCTTCCACGGGGAGCTGGAGCGAGAGCTCGCTGCCGCTCAAGGCGCTGAAGATGCGCTCGTGTTCACGGCGGGCCACGCGACGAACGTGACGACCATCGGGCACCTGATGGGGCCGGGTGACTTGATCCTCCACGACGAGCTGATTCACGACTCGGCGCTGCAGGGCATCAAGCTGTCTGGGGCGGGCCGGCGTGGCTTCCGTCACGACGACGCTGGACATCTCGAGCAGCTCCTGCGCCAGCTCCGGCCTCACCACGAGAAGGTGCTGATCGTGGTCGAGGGCGTCTACAGCATGGACGGCGACATCTGCGACCTGCCCGCCTTCATCGAGCTCAAGAAGCGCTACGGCTGCCTGCTGATGGTGGATGAGGCGCACAGCTTCGGTATCGTGGGGGCTACCGGCTGTGGCGTCGGCGAGCACTACGGAATCGATCCATCGGACATCGACATCTGGATGGGCACGCTGTCCAAGAGCCTCGCGAGCTGTGGAGGGTGGATCTGTGGCTCGAAGGCCCTGATTCGCTACCTGCGCTACACCGCTCCTGGCTTCGTCTACTCGGCGGGCATCACCGCGGCGAATGGCGTCGCGGGGCTCGCATCACTGCGACTCATGCGCGAGGAGCCCGAGCGGGTCACGAAGCTTCAGGCGAACTGCCAGCTGTTCCATGACGCCCTCATCGAGCGCGGTGTTGACACGGGGCCAGCAAAGGGAGCGTCCGCAGTCATCCCTGCCATCACGGGCAACTCGCTGCACGCACTCTTGCTGAGCCACCGGCTCCAGGAGCAAGGCATCAACGTGCAGCCCATCGTCTACCCGGCGGTCGCCGATGATGCGGCCAGGCTCCGCTTCTTCCTGTCGAGTACGCACACGGACGAGCAGCTGGTGTGGACGGCCAAGTGTGTCGCGGAGACGCTCGAGGCCGTGCGCACCGAGTTCCCGGTTCCCGGCAGCCGTTGACGGTCGTGTCGGAGCGTGCGACATTCTGCCCGTTCGCGGAGATCGCATGCGCCAGGGCCTCGCACTCATACCGTTGCTGATTGGCGCGGGCTGCTCCTGCAACGAGCAGGAGTACAGCTTCCCCGACCTTCCTCCGCCGACTGATGCGCTGGAGTCGCCGGCTGTGTTCGGCGATCACCTCTCCCTGGATGCCGCGCCCGACGGCAAGCGGATCACCCTGGCCTACCACGAGTACGACTTTGGTGCGGTGGGCTTTGCGGTGGGCACTCCAGGCCGTGACGACACCATCACGTGGGCTCACGAGCGCGTTGATGGCTACCCGGGCTCCGATGGCCGCGACCCCGGCGATCGAGGCAAGCACACGACGCACCGCGTCGCACCCGATGGCTCCGTCTGGCTCGCGTACTCCGACATGCTCGCCGGGGGCCTCTTCGTGTCTCACCGAGCAGCCGGTCCCAGCTCATGGACCGAGCCTGAGACCATCGAGCCGGGAGCCGGAGCCTGGGCATCGATGGCACTCGATGCTGACGGACAGCCGGTGATCGCACACGTCGGCGCCGACGGTGCCAGCGTCCGCGTCAGCCGTCGCGTCGACGGCGCCTGGACGACGACCACGGCCTACACCAGCTCACCACGGGTGATTCCGGCAACCGACACGGGCAGCGAAGACGAGCTTCGGCCCGCCGCTGTCAGCCACACGGCTCTCGCGATCGTCGACGGCCAAGAGCTTCTCGCGTTTCACGATGTCGCCGAGGGCACTCTGGTGCTCCTCGAGGGCGCCGCAGACTCCTGGTCTACGTCAGTCGTCGACAGCGGCGATGTCGGGGCCTGGGTCTCACTGTACGCCGACACCGACGGGCTGTGGATGGCCTACCAGGACGTTGCCAACCAAGACCTCAAGCTGGCGAGCCGTGAGGGTGGTGGCGCCTTCGCCATCGAGACAGTGGACGCTGGCGACCTCCGAGGTGCAGACACGGCCATGGCTGTCGTCGATGGCTCACCGACGATTGCCTACTTCGACGGCTGGGATGGTG
>PKDJ01000353.1 GCA_002862545.1 Pseudomonadota bacterium | reverse complement strand
CTCGCGCTTTCCTGCGCCAGCGCACCGCCGCACGCCGACTGGCCGTCGGAGACGCCCTTCGTGCGGCCCGAGGAGCCGAGCGGGCCGTTGCCCTCATCCGCCGCGGCGACCCCGATCGGGCCCGGGCGCTGGCGCGTCCGCCTGCACCTCGCGAGCACCACCGAGGCCGACACCATCCACGTCGCTGGCTCCTTCAACGGATGGGACTCCGGCGCGCTTCCGATGGAGCGCGGCGCGGACGGCCGCTGGACCGCCGAGCTGGAAGCGGACAGCGGGCGCCTGAGCTACAAGTTCGTCCTCGACGGAGGCCGCTGGATCCCCGACCCGCAGAACGCGGAGCGAGAGCCCGACGGTCACGGCGGTGAGAACACGGTGCTCGTTCTCGGGGCGGCCGGGGCCGCGGCGGACTCCCTCGACGACGAAGCGCGCCGCCTGCTCGCCTGGCGCCACGACCCCGCGCTTCCGCTCTACCGGCAGCGCCTCGGCGCGGACACGGCACTGCTGCGCTACCGCGGCCCCGCGGACGCGGCGCCCCGGCTGTTGCTCGAAGGCGAGCCCGAGCCCCTCGAGATGACCCCCGCCGGGATCCTCGACGGCCACACCTTCCACGAGTGCCGCGCGCCCCTCGGCGACGCAGCCCGCCGCTACACGTTCCTGGTGGAGACCGCCGACGGGCCACGGCGCGACCCGGACGTCCACGTGCTGGACCCAACCACACTCCCCGAGTTCCGCACTCCGGACTGGTCCAAGCACGCCACCTGGTACCAGATCATGCCGGACCGCTTCCGCAACGGCGATCCGGAGAACGACCGCCCCCTGACGCGGTCCTGGACCAGCGACTGGTACACGCCCAGCCCCCACGAGACCGAGGGCGAGCTCGGCCTCTGGGAGTGGTTCATCTACAGGCGCCTCTACGGCGGCGACCTCGCGGGCGTCCGTGAGAAGCTCGACCACCTCGCGTCCCTCGGCGTCACGGCGATCTACTTCAACCCGGTCTTCGAGGCCGAGTCACACCACAAGTACGAGTCCACCGACTACCGCCACGTGGACACGAGCCTGGGCGCCGGCGAGGACTGGGCGGCCGTCGCCGCGAAGGAGACCCTCTCCGACCCGAGCACCTGGACGTGGAGCCCCTCGGACCGGCTCTTCCTGGACCTCGTCGAGGCTTGCCACGAGCGCGGGATGAAGGTGGTCGTCGACGGCGTCTGGAACCACGTCGGCCAGCGCCACCCCGCCTTCGCGGACGTGCTGGAGCGGGGACCCGACTCCCCGTACGCGGACTGGTTCGACGTGGTCTCCTGGGAGCCGTTCGTCCACAGGGGCTGGGCGGGCTTCGACGACCTCCCGGTGTTCAAGAAGGACGCCGACGGCCTCGCCTCGGACGCGGTCGTCGAGCACATCCACGCCGTGACCCGGCGTTGGATGGACCCGAACGGCGACGGCGACCCCTCGGACGGCGTCGACGGCTGGCGCCTCGACGTCCCCATGGAGATCCCCATGCCCTTCTGGGACGAGTGGCGGCGGGTGGTGAAGTCCATCAACCCGAACGCCTATCTCTCGGGAGAGGTCTGGGACCGCGCCGACGCCTGGCTGGACGGCCGGCGCTTCGACGCGGTCATGAACTACCGCTTCGCCGACGCCGCGGTGGCGTGGATCGGCTTCGAGGAGCGGAAGATCACGCCCACCGAGCTGAACAGGCGCCTGGCCGAGCTCCGCCTCGCATACCCAGCGGAGGCGACCTACGCCCTGATGAACCTCGTGGGCAGCCACGACACCGACCGGCTGGTGTCGATGTTCCTGAACCCCGACCGCCGCTACGACGCCGACAACCGCGAGCAGGATGGTGTCGGCTACCTGAACCGAAAGCCCGACCCGATCCACTACCGCCGCGCCCGGCTGGCGGCGCTGCTGCAGATGACGTACGTGGGCGCGCCGATGATCTACTACGGCGACGAGGTCGGCATGTGGGGCCCTGACGACCCGTCGAATCGCAAGCCCATGCTCTGGGCCGACCTCGCCCCCTACGACCGGAAGGACGACGCGGTGGACGTGGAACACCTGGCTCACTACCGCGCGATCGGACAGCTCCGACGCGCCCACCCGGCGCTTCGGACCGGCAGCTTCGAGACCCTCCTCACGGACGACGATCAGGATCTCTTCGTGTTCCTACGAGAGGATGAGACGGAGCGGGTCCTGGTCGCGCTCAACGCGAGCGCACGCCCCGCACGCTTCGAATTGCCGGAAGGCGAGTGGAAGGCGCTCTACGGCCGGCACGCGCGCACCAGCCACGCCGAGGTCCCGAGCGTCAGCGGAATCGTCCTCGTCCACGTCCGCTAGGCGAGAGGACCGCTCAGAGCAGACCCTTCCAGACCGACCGCAGAGGCCCACGAGCTGAACACGGAATCAGTGGCGCCAGGGTTCAGGATGCCGCTCACCGCGCCCCGTCGACGACGGTGAGCTGCATGAACGCGGAGGTGAAGCGGCCGCTCTCGGGCACGTAGCAGAGGAGCCGCTGCCCGGCTTCGAGCTTGTCCGAGCGGAAGAGCTCCTCGAGGATGATGTAGATCGAGGCCGAACCGGTGTTGCCCTTCCACGAGAGGTTCGTGAACCAGCGCTCCTGCGGCAGATCGAAGCCCACCTTCTGCATCGACTCGTACACCTTGTCGCGGAAGAAGTGCGACGAGTAATGCGGCAAGAACCAGGCGTAGTCGTCCGGAGCGATCCCCTTGCGTTCGATCATCTCGCTGATCGGCTTCTCGATCGTGTAGTGCACACCTCTGGCGTTGAGCAGCTTCACGTCCTGCTTGACGGAGAAGATCGAGTGCTCGAGCCATTCGTGCGGGTCGTACTCGTTCCAGCCGCGCAGGCTTCCGTCGTCCTGTTTCTCGGCGCCGGCGTACATGCACGCCTCCATCTCGTTCGCATAGGAGCGCTCGAACATCCAATCGATGCGCAGAGACAGGCCGTCCGAACGGGGCGAGGGCTGCAGCAGGACGGCTCCGGCGCCGTCCGACAGCATCCAGCGCAGGAAGTCCTTCTCGAACGCGATCTCGGGATGCCTGGCCAGCGCTTCGACCCTGGATTCGATCTCGGGGCCGAAACGATCGCCCGCCATCATCGCCGACGAGAGTTCCGAGCCGGTGGCCACCGCATTCGTGAACTCGCCGGCGAGCACCCCGAGCCATGCGTACTTCAGCGCCGTCATGCCCGACACGCAGATGCCGCTCGTCGCGACGACCTCGCAGGGGGGAATCCCGAGCTCACCGTGCACCATGACGGCGTGATTCGGCATGAGCTGGTCCGCCATCGTCGTACCGCACGACAGACAATCGATGCTCGCAAGATCGAACCCCGTCCTCGCGAGCTCCCTCACTGCGACCGCGGTGAGCTGCGCATTGGTGTGGGTCGCCCGTCCGGACGCCGGGTCGATCGCGTAGTGACGATGCTCGATCTTGTTGCTGCGAAGGACGGTACGCCTCGCCCGCGAAGGACGGTCGCCCACCTGACCCAGGACCGCCTCCATGGAGTCGTTGTCGACCGGTGCGTTCGGAAGGAAAGCGGCGATGTCGTTGATGTAGACCTGGGTCATCTGAGAGGGGCTCTGGCTAGGAGACGCCGGACGGTTGGCTGAAATACTGTTTCTGCTCGGCGATGCGCCGCGCCGTGAAGGGTGCGATCAGCTTCTTCAGGAGCACGCTGATCGGGACCAGCGTCAGGATGAACGCCACGAGGAAGGTGAACCACGCCAGGAGGACCGGGATCCGTCGGAGCGACCCAGGTGGACCGACCGCTCGGATCAGGCCACCCCACGCGCGGAAACTTCGCCTCCCCATGCGTTCGCTCGAGATGAGTTTCTCGTCCACCCGCACCGCTCCGAGTCCCCTCAGCAGGCTCTCGTCGAGGGGCTCCTCCTGGCGCAGTCGGTCGAGGATGCGGGAGCCGAATCGATCGCAGGCCTCGATCTCGGCCTCGGCCACACCCGCGCGCGGGATGCGCCCCCCCAGTCTCGGCCCCTTGTTCCCCGTCAGGACCCAGAGCGGCGTCGCGAGGAAGCTCCAGACGCTGCCGGCCTCGTCCACGAGCGCGACATGGCCGACCAGCCGCGCGCGCACCGACTCCAGCATCCCCTTCATCTCCTCCTGCGCCATCAGCCACATGTTGCGGCAAGCGATGAGCGTCACGACGGGCGTGTCCTCCAGCACGCGCCGTGCGAGCTCGCTCTGCATGAAGGCCGTGGCGGGGCAGGCTGGCGCCAGGAACCAGACCTGGTAAGCCAGCACGACGAGATCGAATCGCTCCTCCGGGTCGATCGGCGGGGTCTGGATCGGGGGCGGGTCCAGATACACGCACTCGGGGAAGGTGCCGGCGAAGCGCAGGAACGGCCAGGGGAAGGGAAATGGCTCGACGGGCTGCAGAGCGGCGAAGGTCACCTCCACGTCAGCAGCCTCGGTCAGGGGCGACACGAAGCGTTCGGCGATCCGGCTGAGCTGACCGGATTGGGAGTAATGAACGACGAGAACTTTCTTCATCCGCCTATTCCGATCCGAGGGCCACGCGGAGATCGCCAGCGCGCCGACCTCGTCCGTCTGGAGTCATCGGTCCGAGCCGGGGAAGGGAGGGACGTCTCATCGGAGGGAGTTCGAAAGCAACGTCAGGGCTCGATGACCGCGTGATGCCGGGGTCGGTCGCGTTCCAGGTCGTTTTGGAGGCTGTCGTGACACGAGGCGCCGCGCGGCAGAGCCTAGACGACGGCCGAGGCCGAGGCTGCCGGGGGATCCTCCCTACAGATGAATCCCACCTGACGATCGCGCAGCAGGCCAGGAGCTCGTACGAACCCCCGCGGACGCCTCACCAGGAAGGAACCCCCAATGCAGCGGTGGCGTGCAGGGTCTCCTGGAGCGCAGCATGCTCCGTGACGAGGACGAGCGCTTGGAACCGCTTCCAGCGCTGCGTTTGCGCCCCTCATCGGCCAGCGGCCGGTTCCCATCTTCCTCACCGACCGCCCTCCGTCAGCGGTTCGAGCGTCGCGAGGTAGATCGCCGTGCGTCCCTCGTGGCTGGAGTAGTACGAGACCAGCAGCTCCTCCCCCGAACGCACCAGCCCCGGGTAGCTCGTGTCACCCGCCGACGGAAGCACCAGCGGCGGCCCGAGCGGGCCCGAACCGTCGAGGCGAAGGCCGAGGTGGGAGAGCGCAGTGCGCGCCACGCCCCCGAGGAAGCGCCGCCCGCCGACGATCCCATCCGAACGGCCGGTGACGAGCAGGTCGGGCCCACCGACGTGCTCGGCGAGCCGCTGGAAGCGCCAGTCCCTGTAGGGCGGCGCCGCCCGCCCCAAGGAGGCGCGTCTGTCCTCCCCGTCGTGCCGCACGATCCCCAGCAGGTCACCCCCCTCGGCCACCCGCAGCGTCACCTCGGTCGGCCGGTCGTCGAGGTCGAGAGTCGTCACGTGCCGATACCTCACTCCATCCTCCGTCGCGACGAGGTGCGCGCGCCGCGGCTCGGGCGCCAAGGGCTGGTAGACCACGCCGTACCCCTCCCCCTCGACCCAGGTCACGCGCCAGAGCCAGTCCGCCTCGGTGCGCACGGCCTCGTCGAGGACGACCGGCCGCGCCGGGCCGAAGCTCTCCCCACCGCTCTCCGAGACGTACACCCGCGAGCGACAGCTGCGCAGCACCGAACCCTCGTACACCGAGCCGCCGCAGAGCAGCATGACGCGCCCGTCGGGCATCCGGCTGAGCTTGGGGTCGCGCAGGTCCACGCCGGGCTCTTCCAGGAGCGCCACCGAACGCCACGGCCCCCCCGGATCCCGGGCGATCACCCGGATGCGCCCGTCCTCGCCGAGGGCGTGACGCTCGCCCTCCCGGAAGGCGCACAGGAGCCGCTCCCCGTCCTGCAGCAGGTCCGTGAAGGCGCTGTGGGGCGCCCCGTCCCAGATCCGCTCGACCGACTTCAGGCGCAGCCCGAGGGCGCGCTCGGCGGCGGAGGGGCGCGGGGCGTCCGGGGCCAGGCGCAGGGAGTAGAGATCGGCGTCGGCCATGCGCACGCGCAGGCGCACCACGCGCCCGGCGAGCCAACCGAGGTCCGCACCCGAGCTCCAGCGCACCGTGCGCGCGAGGTCGTTGCCGATCACCTCGTAGCAGTCCTCCAGCGCGTAGCCCGGCAGCGGCCGACCCGCCTGGTCCTGGAGCTCGACCCGCACGCCGCCCCCGGCCGACGTTGCGAGGTTCAGTTCGAGCCGGCGGCCGTCGACCACCAGCGGCCTGCTGGTCCACTCGCCCCCGTCGGCGGGCGCCCGCAGGGAGGCCAGCCCGTCGAGCCGCATGGAATAGCGCCGTAGCTCCGCGGTCGGCTGGGCGTAGTTCTGATTGACGAAGAGGGACATCTCCTCCGGGCCGGTCTGGACCAGCCCGAGCGCCGGGAAGTTGGAGCGTGAGGTCCAGTTCTCGAGCCCGATGCCGGGACGCAGGAAGGCCTCACGGAAGGTCCGGTCGTAGGTGTCGCCCCCGCGGGTCGTCATCAGCACCGCGTCCGAGCAGTCCGAGCCGTAGCGCGGATGCACTCCCAGCGCATCGGCCTCGGCCGCGGGCACGACCCGCCGGCCGGGAAAGAACCGCGCCCCGATCGACACGTAGAGCTCGGGAGCGCGGAAGTACGGGCTGGTCTGGTGCGTGTAGACGTGCGCCGGCGGTCCGTCGCCGAGGGTCATCTCGACCGGCTCGCTCCAGTTCACGAAGTCCGGTGAGGTCGCGCGGCTGACCGTACGGAAGCCGGAGTAGCCCTCGCCCGTCCACGTCCGGAAGTAGCACGCGTAGCGGCCCTCGGCCTCGGACCAGAAGGCCACGTTCTGGGAGTCGAACTCCCCGGCCGTGAGGACCGGACCCTCACCGAGCCGCTTCCAGCGCAACCCGTCGCCCGACACGAAGGCCATGAGTCCCGACTGTTCGCTGCCCGCGAGGGCCTTGAAGCGATGCGACTCGGCGACGCCGGGACGCTCGTCCAGGAAGGGTGTGAAGTTGTGGCTCGCCGGCGCGGCCCCTGCCAGCACCACGTTGTTCCGGCGCGAGCCGTCGACCTCGAACAGCCCGAGGTCGGGCCTCGCCCAGGTGCGGCCGTCCTCCGAGAGCGCCACGCACGTCACCTCGCGGTCGGTGTTGTCCCCGCCGGCCTCCGGCAGACCGCGGTAGTACAGGAGGAAGCGATCGCCGTCCTGCAGGACCGTCGAGTAGCCGGAGAAGCGCCCCTCCCAGGAACGGTCGAAGTGGAAGACCGCTCCCTCGTCGCGCAGGCTGCCGAGCTGGAAGCGCACCCCGTCGGTGGCCGCGACCAGGTGGTCGTCGAGGAACAGCTGGCGGGAGCCGCCGAGCTCGAGGGGCTGCTGGGCCAGCGCCGGAGCCCACATCGCGAGAGCGGCGAGAAGGCGAGTCGGCGTCGTGCGTGAATGCATGGAACCGGCGAAAGGGGGACCGATGAGGAGGAGCGGAATGGAGACTCGTCCCCGAGAAGGATGCCCACGAGCGCCGACGGGAGGAAGCGCTCATCCGCGTCGACGGCGCCTGGATCCTCCGCTGGCTTCGACGCCACGGGCCGATCAGGCTCCGCCCCGCACGTCGCGGCGTGGACCGAGACCGTGGGGGCGGCCGGGGTGGATTTCATGAATTTCCGTCTCGGTGGTCCGAATGGCCATCCGCGACACACTTGGACCCGACACACCGCAGGAGCCGCCCGAGATCACCGGCGGCCCCTCGGCCTCGACACCCTCACCCTCCACGGGCGTATCGTCGCCCCGCCCCCAACCTGCGACCCCCCACGACCGAACGCCTGGTCCACCGCATGTCCAACCTCGATGAGACGCTCCGCGAGCTGGAGCGATGCCTGCACGAACGGGAGCGCCTGACCCACCGACTTCGTTCCGCGACGCAACGGCTCGAACTGGAGCGGCGCAGACGGGCTCAGCTCGGGGATGCCCTCCGGAAGGAGGAGGCCGACGTCGAACGCCTGGAGGGCCTCACCCTCACAGCCCTCTTCCACACCGTCCTCACCACCAGGACGAGCCAGCTCGAGAAGGAGCGGCAGGAGGCCCTCAAGGCCCGGCTCGCGTACGACACGAGCTCTGCGGCCATCGAGTCAGCGGAGGCCGAGGTCGATGGACTCACGCGCGCTCTCGAACCGTTCGCCGATCTGGAGGAGCGCGTGGGCAATGCGAGGAAGGCGAGAGAGGAGGCCCTGCGGGACGTGAACGGCGCGCGCGGCCAGGAGCTGGTGCGGATCGCGGAGCGACGGGCCGCGCTCGCCGGTCACGCGAACCGGATCCGTGATGCGCAGCGATGCGGTATCGCCGCGTACGAGAGCCTCGAGACCTTGGAGAAGGAGCTCACGGGCGCCGCCGTGGCTTCCAACTGGGACCGCTTCGGCGGCGGCGCCGTTCCGACCGCGATCAAGCACTCGAAAATGGATCGCGCACGAGGCCTCGTCGATCAGGTCGAGGAGGATCTCCACCGATTCGAAGACGAACTGGACGCCATCGACGAGGTCGAGGGGATCACCCTCGAACTCGAGATGCCGGCCTCACTCCGGTTCGCCGACCTCTTCTTCGACTGCCTGATCATCGACTGGAACGTGCACGGCAAGATCAAGCGGTCCCTCGACCACACGCGCGAGGCCATGGCTCTCGTTCGCGAGACGGTCGAGCACCTCGATTCGGATGTCACGGCACTCGTCGCGCAGTCCGAAGCGCTCGAGGCGCAGCGCCGGACGATCCTGCGGGGCTAGGCGGCCGGACCGCGTCGGCCGCCCGCGCCTCGCAGCCACCACCGGCCCACTCGTCGCACAGGGGATCCCGCCCCTGTGGCTCTACTGCCGCGGTCCTGCGACGGGGCCGCGGAGAGGCCCATCGACTCGCCCGAGAAGCGCGCGCGAGGCTGGGAGCGAGCAGCGCGGCCACGCAGACCGCTGAGGACGCCTCCCGGCTCGGAGGAGCTCAGCTGGCCCCGGCGTCCTTCGCGGCCTGCTCGAACCAGCCGATCGTGCGCTCGAGGTGCGTCTCGCCGTAGAGCCGTCGGAACTCCTTGGTCTTGGGATTCCCGCGGTCCTGGAGCTCCGCGAGGCGCTCGCGGACGAAGGCCGGCGTCAGAGGGATGCCGCAGTGCACCTCGATGCACTCGCGCCAGTCTTCGTAGGTGTTCAGAGGCATGGACATGGGAAGCAATGCCTCGCGACGGAGTGGGGTTCCAGCGTCACGCAAGGAATTCACCCACGATCTGCGCGCAGCGCGAGGTCTCCCCGTCGAGGACCCGGCAAGGGTCTGTCCTCCAAGCGGACGCGCCGTGTTCGAGGCGGCGATCGTCGCCCCGTCCGGCGCCCGGGCGAGCCACTCCTTGCCACGAGGCCCCGTGATCCTGGATCAGGGCTTTCTCCCCGAGTCCGGATCCGCCTCCTCTCTCCACTTGGCCCACGTCCCGGGCTCGGCTGCGAACCTGATGCGCCCCTCGCTCCCGCCGGAGACCTCCCATGGCAGCGCAGCCCACCGTGGCCTGCGCCCGGAACGGCCACAAACCCCATCCCGAGCTGGCCCCCGGTGAGGGTGAGGCGGAACCGATCCTTGCGGCGCGGTCGACCGCGGACTGCTGGATCGCCGATTTCGTCGCCCTCACTCCGAGGCCCGTCTTCAGTCGAGCCAGTCCAGGGTCAGCACGACGCGTCGGGTGCCGGTCGCAGGAGGCGAACGATGCACGACGGCGAGATCCCCGATATCAGGCCACTTGGTTCCTTTGAAGAGGGCGAGCGAACCGGCCTCGAGCTGCTGGACGCGATCCCAGCGCTTCACGAGGCCCGACGTCGCGTCGTCCTCGCCTCCGGCATGACCGAGGCGACTCCGATCCAGTTCGCTGTTCGGCAACCACTGCGTCCCGGGCCCGAGCACGGTCAGCACGCCCCGCACGGCCACTCTGTCCACGTGGAACCTCGGGCAGTGCGGACCGTCTGCCACCACCTGGCGTACGCCGACGAGGCGCGCTCCGACCAGCAGGGCGAACGCCCCGGTGATCTCCGCGACGTAGTCGGCCCAGGCGAGCGCACCATCGGCCTGCGTCAACGTCAGGACGTCCAGTGAACCGGGCCGGGGCTCGCCATCGATGCAGACGACCTCGGCCGTCGAGATCCGCTCGCCCGCTCCAGCCAGCGCGGCAGCATGCTGCGCGGCCTCGGATCCCGGAGGTTTCGCCGCGGTGACGAGAAGGATCTCGGGTTCGTAGAGCAGGGCGAGATCCGAG
>PKDJ01000132.1 GCA_002862545.1 Pseudomonadota bacterium | reverse complement strand
TCGAACGCCATCGCGATGTCGACGCCGAGCGCCTCTTGGACCTCCACGGCCACCTCGGGGGTGAGTGTCCGGTAGGCGCCGTCGTCAGGAGAGCGGAAGCGGACGCCGTTCTCGTCGACCTTGTTCCGATCCCGCATGGAGAAGACCTGGTAGCCGCCAGAATCAGTGAGGATCGGGCCGCTCCAGCCCATGAACGTGTGCAGCCCGCCGAGCTCGCGGATGGTCTCGTGCCCGGGGCGCACCCACAGGTGGTACGTGTTCGAGAGCACGATGCTCGAGCCCGTCTCCTGCAGATCCGAAGGTGTGAGACCTCGAACGGTCGCGCGTGTGCCGACCGGCATGAAGGCAGGCGTGGGGACGGCGCCGTGCGTGAGCTGGAGGGTGCCAGCTCGAGCAAGCCCGTTCGTGGCCTCGAGCTCAAAGGAGCAGCATTGCGTCGCCATACGAATAGAACCGATACCCACGAGTCACGGCTTCAGCGTAGGTCGCCATGAGGCGTTCGCGGCCGCAGAGGCAGGCGACCAGCATCAGCAATGAGCTCTTGGGGAGATGGAAGTTTGTGATCAGCCCGTCTACCGCGCGGAGACGGTCCGGAGGACGGAGAAAGAGCGTCGTGCTCGCGGCGCCCGGACGCGGCAGGCGAGAGCCAGTAGGCGTGGCGGATTCCAGAGCACGGACAGACGTTGTGCCGACGGCGATCACGCGGCCCCCGTCGGCACGGGTCGTCGCCACGGCCTCTGCACACGCCTCGGGGATTGTGTACCACTCGGCATGGAGCTTCCGTCTGTCTACGTCCTCGGGTCGGAGGGGGCGGAATGTGCCGAGGCCAACGTGCAGCGTCAGCCGCTCTACACGAACCCCGGACGTGCCAAGGCGACGGAGGAGCTCGTCTGTGAAGTGGAGGCCCGCAGTCGGGGCGGCTGCGGCCCCCAGAGGGCCCGCGAAGATCGTCTGGTAGCGCTCCCGGTCCGCTCGCTCCTCGGGCCTCTGGAGATAGGGAGGAATCGGCAGCTCCCCCGACGACGCCATGATGTCGGCCACCGGCTCGCTGAAGCGAAGCTCCACCAGTCCGTCGACGGCCTCTCGCTCGACGGTAGCCTCAATGCCTGAGCGCAGTGTGAGCGTCTGTCCAAGCTTCAGCTTCTTGGCAGGGCGCGCCAAGGCCTCGGCGTGATGCCCGCTGAAAGCAGTGACCAAGATCTCGACACGACCGCCGGTGTGACGGCGTGCCTCGAGGCGGGCCTGCATGACGCGCGTGTCGTTCACGACCAGTAGATCGCCAGCCCGCAACAGCTCTGGCAGCCTGTCGAACAGGCCATGCGTCGTCGGGCCGTCGGGGAGAGGCAGGTGGAGCAGCCGGCTTCGATCGCGTCGCGAAGCCGGATAGCGAGCGATGCACTCGTCGGGAAGAGTGTAGTCCCAGGCCTGGAGATCTACCGGCGTTGGCATCCTGCTCCTCGGGCGGATACGGCCGTCCGCCGCCGCGCCTGGTAACCGGGGGCCCGAAAGACGGGCAGCTTGGTCATAGGTGCTTGACCTTTGGGTCGGCGTGCTTCCCTTTCGCGCCGACCGGCGTGTCCCAGCGTACGGCGTGCGAGGCAGACATGGAATTCATCCCATTCGTTCTCATCGCGGGCGTGTTCTATGTGCTGATCATCCGGCCGCAGATGCAGGAAAGGCAGGCACACGAGGACCTGCTCAAAAGCCTCGCGAAGGACGATCGCGTGGTCATGGCGAGTGGTCTGCATGGCCGAATTGTCCGAGTTGACGAGACGACGGTGTTGCTCGAGGTCGCGGATAAAACCCGGGTGACGTTCGACAAAGCTGCCGTGCAACATCGCGCGGATGCCGCGCCGGCGAGCTGAAGGCGGGAGGAACGGTGGAAGGCGTATACTGGTTGAGGCTTTCGGCCATTCTGGGGATGATCCTGGGCTCACTCTATGTGCTAGCCCCGACCATTCTCCAGGAAGACATCGAGACGCGTCTCGGCAAGACAGCCGGGCAAGTCGAGGCTCCGACCAAGGCTGGTCCGAGCCTCGACGTCATCTTCGACGTGGCTGGCGACGCAGTCGGGGCCGCCGACGCCCTGGATGCACGACTGAAGGCCGGTAGCGTCGATGTCGACAAGGTGAGCGTCGACGGCTCGACAGTCGTCGTCCGCATCGCTCCGGGTGCCGACAAGGAGGTCGTACGAGCCCTCGCGGCTGTGGATGGAGAGCGTCGATTCCTCCTGCCGCCGGAGGCGCTGCTTCCGTCCGAGGAGCCCGCCGAGGCCCCGGCGGACGAGCCGGCCCCGTCCGAGCAACCCATGCTTCCTGGGAACCTCGGCGCCGTCCTCCAGACGGCCGGCGTCGATCTCGTCGCCGCAGCGGCAGCGCTTGACTCGGTGGCAGGCAAGGCCGCTCCAGCAGAGCTGGCGGCGGCGCCGCTGCGAGACCAGGGCGTGAGTGGCGGTGAGGCCCTGACCATCACTTGGCAGGGGGCCTTCCCCGCGGAGCTTCCGCTCGTTCTCGTCGCCTTGGACGACGTGATCGTCGCGGCTGCGACGGCTGATGGCGTAGTCACCTGGCTGACGACCGATCCTGGCGTCGGGCCGGCGGTACTCGAGTCGGGCCCGCTCGGGGCTGAGCTCACGCCGAGACCAGAGCAGCAGGAGAGCGCCCCTGCCGTGGTCGAGGCGGAGCCCGCAGCCGAGTCCGCTGTCCCGGACTGGGTCCTCGGACTGCTGCCTGACACAGCGATGAGCCTCGGCCTCGACCTTCAGGGAGGAATTGACCTCACCCTGCAGGTGGTGCTGGAGGAGGCGGTGCTGGGGCAGGCAGCTCGGGATGCGACCTTCCTGCGAGAGCGCGCCAAGACCGATGGCCTGGAGTTCGAGCAGGTCCGGCGTGACCGGGCGACCCCGACCATCTGGGTCGAGACCGAGATGCCGATTGGCGACCTCCAAGACTACATGCTCAAGCAGGTACCCACCTACGTCTACAGCGCCTCGGAGGGGAGCCGACACGGCTTCAGCATGCAGGACGAGCGGGTCGCCGATGTCGAGAATCAGGCCGTCGAGCAGGTCCTCGAGACTCTCCGCAAGCGGGTTGACGAGACCGGTGTGAAGGAGCCCTCCATCGTCAAGAAGGGCGATGGACAGATCAACGTCCAGCTGCCTGGTCTCGTCGATGTCCAACAGGCCGTCGACGCCATCGGCACGACCGCCCAGCTCGAGTTCCGGCTCCGGGACCATGGCTACGACGACCTGCTTCGCGACACCATGGTTCAGGCTGCAGAAGAGGCACTTCCTCCCGAGCAGTTCGCTGACGACATGCTGATGAACGACTGGCTCTGGTCGACGAAGCGACTCGAGGAAGATCGCATCATCATGTTCCAGTACACCGAGGAGAATGGCGAGCTGGTTCGTCAGTTCCCCCCTTACGTGCTGTTCTCGGACGTGATCCTGACCGGCAACGACGTGAACAACGCTCGTGTCGGCTGGGACCAGAACAACCAGCCGTACGTGTCGATGGAGTTCAAGCCGCGTGGCGGCCAGGTGTTCTGCGAGGTGACGACGGAGAACGTCCAGAAGCAGTTCGGCATCATCCTCGATGATCGGATCCGGTCCATTCCGCAGATCCGGGAGCCCATCTGCGGCGGCGCCGCCAGCATCGAGATGGGGGCCTCCATCAACCCCCTCAAGGACAGCCAGACGCTCGCGCTGGTCCTGCGAACAGGCGCGCTCGATGCACCTGTCGTGCTCGCGCAGGTCCGTCAGGTTGGAGCAAGCCTCGGCCAGGACTCCATCCGGAAGGGTAGCCTCGCCACAGTCGTCGGCGGCTGCATCGTCCTGGTCTTCATGGTGCTCTGGTACAAGGCATCAGGGATGATTGCGAACATCGCTCTCATCGTGAACGTACTGTTGGTCCTGGCGGCGCTCGCGCTCTTCGGAGCCACGCTCACCCTTCCAGGCATCGCCGGAATCGCATTGACCATCGGCATGGCCGTCGATGCGAACATCATCATCTACGAGCGAATCCGAGAAGAGCTTCGCCTAGCCGTGCTGCCCCGAAAGGCGGTCGACGTGGGCTTCGACAAGGCAGTCGTGGCCGTCCTCGATGCCAACATCACGACGGCAATCGCTGGCGTGGTTCTCTTCTCCTACGGAACGGGTCCAATCAAGGGATTTGCCGTCACGCTGCTCATCGGCATCGTGACCACGCTGGTGACTGCCTTGTTCGTGACTCGGACCCTCCTGGAGCTCGCGACGCGCAGCTCCTCCGCCCGCCTGCGCATCTGAGGTCATCGTGGAGTTCATCAAGATCTGGCTTGACAAGCTCGAGATCGACTTTGTCGGAAAGCGGTACATCGCAGGCACACTCTCCCTGTTGCTGGTGGTCGGCGCTTGGGCCGCGTTCATCGGGGTGGGTCCCAACTGGGGCATCGACTTCACCGGCGGTACCGAGATTCACATCAAGTTCGTCCAGGAAGAAGGAGACGGGCAGGAGATCACCTCGATCTCCGAAGTACGTGAGGCGCTGCGCTCGCTCGGCCTCGGCGATGACGCCGTGCAGTCTGTCGGGTCGACCGAAGACAACGAGTTCGCCATTCGCATTCAGGACGCCTCGTTCGGAATGGCGGAGCTTCAGGCGCAGGTCGAGGAGGCAATTGTCTCATCGTTCGGGCCTGACTGGATCGAGGCCATCTCGGCGGACGCCGAGGTGGGTGCCCGCTTCGTGGTGACCTCGACAGACGAGGCCGCCGATCGGAAGGCGCTCGCAGAGGCGGTGAAGGGAATCGTGGGCCTGAACGTTCAGGACGGCAAGGACGAGCGGCAGTTCGTGATCACCGCTTCCGGACTGGCAAACCAGATTCAGGCGCGCATCGGCGAGGCGATGGGCGGCCGCACCTTCGAGGTGTTGGCCATCGATGCTGTCGGTCCGAAGGTCGGTGGTGAGCTGCGTCGCCAGGGCTTCGTGTCGATCGCTGCGACGCTGGGGCTCGTGCTCATCTATGTTGCATTCCGGTTCGACGTCGGGTTCGCACCCGGAGCCATCCTCGCGCTGTTCCACGATGTCTCGCTGACCGTGGGGATCTTCGTCCTAGCCCAGCTCGAGTTCAACCTGCCGATGATCGGCGCGCTGCTGACCATCGTCGGCTACTCGCTCAACGACACCATTGTCATCTATGACCGGATTCGCGAGAACAGAGACCGGTACCGTCGGAAGGACATCGCTGATCTCATCAACGTGTCCATCAACGAGACGCTGACACGAACGGTGGCCACCTCTCTGACCACGATTTTGGCCATCACGATGCTGATCTTCATCGGCGGGCCCGTGATCCGGAACTTCGCCTTCGCCATGTTCCTGGGCATCATCTTCGGTACGTACTCCACCGTCTTCGTCGCCAGTCCCATGATCTTGGTGATGGAGGACGTGAAGCCATACCTCAACCGCATGATCGCGACGGCCAACGACGGGAGTGACTCCGCGGCGGATGACACTCCCGACGACTCGGACGAGCCCGATGGCCCCCTGACCGAGGCTGAGAAGCGTCGTCGCGCGAGGGCAGCAGCCGAGGCGGCTCGTCGTCAGAATCCTCTGTGAGCGCTGGCCTGGCGACCCAAGCCGCCGTGGCCATGCGAGCCCCGCGTAGGGGTCGGCAGGAGAGTCGTGCGGTCATCCATCAGACGGTCGATGTCATCCACTCCCAGTCGCTGGTCACAGACTGTGGAGACGACCGTGGGGTGGGGACGCCGCGTGCGCGGCATTACGTAACCGATCGTGGGGTTGGTCCACGCCAAGGTGATGCGCTCATGGCGCTGTTGGAGGCCACGCCTCCAGCTCCGCCGCTGACCCGCAGCCGCCGCCCCCGAGAGGAGGACAGATGATTGGGCTTCTTGCAGGTGTAGCACTCGCTGGCAGCGTGTTCGTGAACGGCCAACGGGTCGATCCCGCCAAGCTCGCTCAAGTGCGTCTGCCCCAGGCCGAGGTCATCTTCGATGCAAATGGGGGGCTCTTCATCATGGCGCCCGGGTTCGAGATTCCCACGGGAGCCCTCTGGTCTGCAGCGCCGGCCCCGGCGTCGACGGCGACCCCACAGGCCTCGCCGACACCGCCGCCAGCGAACCTGCGGCCCCAGACCGACAATGGTGTCCCCCGGGCTCGCTACTGGCTCGCAACGGAGGACAATGGTTCCGCTGGGCATGTGCTCGAGGTGAGCGTCAACGGCGTGTCGGTGCTCTCGCTTCGGTCGGGCGATCCGGTCCGCATCATGGATCTGGGCCCGCACCTCCGCCTCGGCGAGAACGCCATCCGAGTCAAGTCCACCTCTACAGACGCAGATGGCGGGTCGCTCTACCTGTACGTAGGCACTGGCTCTGATCAGGCGGGTACGGTGAGCATGGACGCACCGGACATTCAGTTTGGCGTTGGGAAGAGCCGTGTGGGCACCTATGAGCGAACCTACACCCTCGAGGTTGCCAGGTGACTTCGGCACAGCGGGCTGCTCGGCCTGCTCTCCTCTCTCCGCGATGGCTTTGAGCTCACAATGCAGAGGAACATGACCACCGACAAGCGCACCTACGTGCTGGACACGAACGTTCTCCTTCATGACCCCAATGCGGTCTTCGCGTTCGACGAGCATGACCTGGTCATTCCCATGACCGTGATCGAGGAGATCGATCGCTTCAAGAAGGACCTCAACGAGGTGGGGAGAAATGCCCGTACATTCTCTCGAGTTCTCGATGATCTCCGAGCCGGAGGATCGCTCAAAGATGGTGTGAAGCTCTCCTCCGGCGGCATCCTGCGAGTGGACCACGGAACGGCACATGCCGACATCACGTTCAGTTGGGGCAGCGACTCGAACGACAACCGCATCCTGCGCACGGTCGTCGGTCTGCACGAGCGCAGCGAGAACGAAGTCGTGCTGGTCACGCGCGACACGAACATGCGGCTCAAGTGTGACGCACTCGGGGTGCTTGCTGAAGATCATCAGAACGCCCAGATCAACGTCGACGAGCAGTACGCCGGAATGCAGGAACTGCACGTCGCCGCGCGAGTGATTGATGATCTCCACGATCACGGGAGAGCAGACCTCCCCCTAGAGAACCTGAATCCGAACGAGTTCTTGGTGCTTCGAGCTGACGACCGGCCGGGTCAAAAGGGCCTGGCACGGGTGGCGCCTGATGGAGAGCATCTCAGACGGGTCGGCCGTCATAGAGAGGGCGTCTGGGGCATCTTCGCGAGGAACAAGGAGCAGCTCTTCGCACTCGACCTGCTCCTCGACGACTCACTGCCGCTCGTCACCCTGAACGGGCAGGCGGGCACCGGGAAGACACTGCTGGCGATTGCGGCTGCACTCCGGCTGGTCGCCGATGAGCGTCGCTATCGGAAGCTGCTGGTCAGCAGGCCAATCTTCCCCCTCGGTCGCGACATAGGATTCCTTCCGGGTGATGTCGATGAGAAGCTCAATCCCTGGATGAAACCAGTATTCGACAACCTCGAGCTCATCCTCTCCACGCGCGAGGATCAGCCGCCTCGCTACACGTACCTGTTCGAGCAGGGCATGATGCAGGTCGAGCCTCTGACGTACATTCGGGGCCGGAGCATCCCGCAGCAGTTTCTTCTGATTGACGAGGCACAGAACCTCACTCCCCACGAGGTCAAGACCGTCCTCACGAGGGCCGGCGAGGGCACGAAGGTCGTCATGACCGGAGATCCGAACCAGATCGATCATCCCTACGTCGATGCGCTCTCCAATGGACTCACGTACACCGTGGAGCGCTTCAAGGGTTCGGGACTCGCTGGGCATGTCACGCTCCGTAAGGGTGAGCGCAGTGCCCTGGCCGAGCTTGCGGCGCGACTGCTCTGATGGACCAACTGGAGGGACGAAACCCGATCTTGGAGTGCCTGGAGCGTCGGCGCCGGCGCGTGCATCGCGTCCTAGTTGATCGGGGCGCAAAGCGGGATGCCCGCGTCAAGCGCATCCTAGAGCTTGCGGGAGAACACGGCGTTCGGGTCGAGATCGTACAGCGCCGAGAGCTCGATCGACTCGCATCTGGAAGGGTGCACAACGGTGTAGTCGCGCATGCAGACCCACTGCCACAATGGAGCGCGAAGGGACTGCTCGATGAGGTTCTCGCCACCGAGCCCGCCCCATTCTTCGTTCTGGCTGACGCCCTGGCCTATGAGCACAACCTCGGTGCAGTGCTCCGCTCGTGCCTGGCGTTTGGCGTGAACGGGGTGTTCCTGCCCTCGCGCCGTGGAGCTGCACTATCGCCCGTCGTCCAGCGCGTAGCTATGGGAGCGGCGGAGGAGATCCCGGTCGTCCGTGAGAGCCTCTTTGGCGCTATCAAGGGGCTACGGAAGGCAGGCATTCCGATTGTGGGGGCGGACATGGACGGTGAGCCCTGCCACCGGGCGCGGCTCTCTGGTCCCCTGGCGCTCATGATGGGGGCGGAGGGGCGTGGACTCTCGCCGACACTGCGTGACAAGTGCGACCGGATCGTCTCGGTGCCCTTGGGCGGGCGCCTCGAGTCACTCAACGTCTCCGTTGCCGCCGGCATCCTGATGTACGAGAAGCGGCGACAGGATGGCTGGGACGAGCCAGAGGCCGGTTAGCCGCTGCACCTCGAGGCGCCGGCCGCGCCGGTCAGTCTTCGGCGGGAGCAACGAGCTGTCGAAGGGTGCGGCGCGCATGCCGGGCTGTCGCTGCGACCTTGCCCGCCTCACCGAGCTGAACGCCACCGTTGAGCTCGGCCTCTACGGGCTCTAGTGCGCCCCGTACTGCAGAGAGCGTCGGCTGATCCAGACCCGAGGCGAGCGCATGTTCCTGAACTCTCTGAAGCTCGCGGCGAAGCTTCTTGAGCTGTCGCCTTGCCTTGCGCACCTCATCGTTCAGGTCAGCCGCGTCCTGTTCCTGTAGCCGCGAGCGCGCCCGCCGGGACAGGGCGACGACGCGCTCAGTCATCCGGGCAGCACTCAGCCCGCGTGTCAGGTACTGATCCGAAACGATGCTGCGGGATTCGTCGTCGTCGGCAGCCATGCCACAGGAGGCCATCAGTGCGGCGGGGGTGGCCACCTCTCCGAGGCGCTTCAGCAGCGTGCGAGCGGGAGAAGCACCATGCTCTACGGACCTGACCAGCGGCTGCAGCCAGGCACGCTCGCTGGGCGCGATTCTGCCGAGCCCCTGGTCGGCGACCGTCACAAGCTCTTCTGCCCAAGCGGCGAGTCGGCGCTCGCCGACCACCCCCTGGAGCCCCTCCCGGCAGGCATGGGCGAAGCGGTCTTCCCGAGTGCCGTGTGAGGTGAATCGCTCTAGGACCTGCCCCGCATCTTGAACAGCTTGGTCGCAGTAGAAGAGACCCTTGAAGAGGGCAACAAAGCTCATGGCGAGAGGCAAGGGGACACAGTCTGCTCCCCGAACCTCGATCTGACTCTTGACTCGGACTTCCGGGAACACAGAGGTCTGATGAAGTTCCCAGTCGGCTTCGGTCGGAGGAGTGCTGCTCTCCATCCACTGCCGAAAGGTCTGTCCGTTCGCTGCGAGCCAAGCGCCTGCCGCGTCTCGGTGAAACATCATCGGGACGTCGAGCAGGTAGTCGACCCATCGCTCGAAGCCAAACTCCGACGCAGCGGTCGGCAGGCCGGTTCGGGCTGGGTCTGTCTGCGTCCAGATATGACCGCGGAAGCTCATGAAGCCGTTCGGCTTTCCGGCCGTCACTGGTGAGTTTGCGAACATGGCTGTGGTCAACGGACCCATGGCTGTCGCTAGGCGGACCTTTCGCGCGCAGTCCTGCTCGTCACTGAAGTCGTAGCTCGCCTGTACTGCGCAGGTTCCCTTCATCATGTGATGCGCGAGCGCACCGGTGCGGCCGAGGTGACGCTGCATCACCGAGTATCGACCCTTAGGAACCCAGCTGATCTCGGAGATATCCGCGAAGGGCGTGTAGCCGAGCGCTACCTGCCGGAAGCCATGAGGACCCAACAGGGCGTCGACCTGCTTCGTGAATGAGGCTGCTTCCTCCCAGATGCGCTCTAGGCTGGCGAATGGCGTTCCCGAGAGTTCGAACTGCCCCCCGGGCTCGAGCGTCACGTTGGCGTGGCCTCCCTGTAGGGCGATGAGGTTGTCGCCCTCGCGCACGGGAGACCAGCTGTCACCCTGGGAGAGACTGCTTAGCAGCCATGCAATCCCAGGAGTTCCCGCGTACGGAAGGGGGTGCCCGCTCGCGCTCTCAGTGACAAATGCGTACAGCTGAGGGCATATCTTCTCAGATGTGAGCTTTCTCTTCTGTTTGATGCAGGTCTCGATT
>PKDJ01000305.1 GCA_002862545.1 Pseudomonadota bacterium | reverse complement strand
GCACGGTGCGCCGCGCGCGCGTACTTCAGCTGGAGGCCACCGGTGTCCGCGTTGCCATCGAGGACGACGACGTCGAGTCGCGAACCGTTCCTCTCGAAGACATCGAGCGACGCGTGCAGGTGCCGTGGAAACCGCGCGACCTGGCCGAGAATCTTGTGGTGTTTCGGCGTCGCATCGGTCGCACCGACGAGTACATCGAAGATCTGCGCGTGCGTCGGAATTTCATTCGCCGCATTCTCACACTGCTCACGACGCGAGACTTCTACCGCCCCGACCAGGGTGAGCAGCGCGGCGAAGACGGCTGCGAAGGGAGTGAGGCGGTACTCCGAGCCAGCAGCAACGGCCGATCCCAGAGCAGCGGCCCACGTGGCGCCACAGAACAGGAAGGCTGCCATCCAGCGGCTCATGTAGTCGACGCCCATCGACTCGAAGAGGCCAGACCAGGCCGTGCTGACCACACCGTTGGCGTCAGCCGCACCGATGGCCTCGAGAACGCCGCTCGCCGTAGACGAGCCCGCGAGCGCTCCAACGATGCACACGAGCACCGGTACCAGCACCCAAGCAACGAGCGGAACCCGCCGCTTCGAGAGGGTAATGCCGGCAAAAGCCAAGGTCAAAAGGGCACCAAGACCGGTGAGTCCGAGGATCACCGTGGACATCGCCCCGCCTGCACTCATCAGGTCGGACATGGAGGACACTCCGTGAGACGGCGCTGTGTAACAGGATGGAGACCAGCCCGGGTGTTCAGCGTTCGTGAAGCCCTCAAGGAGATCCCCCCTGCAGGCCACCAGACCAGCATGCCGCAAGCGGGTTCCATTGGCGACCGCAGCCCACGTGGATAGGAACCCCCGTCCGCTCCCGTAGCTCAGCTGGATAGAGCAACGGCCTTCTAAGCCGTGGGCCGCAGGTTCGAGTCCTGCCGGGGGCGCTCGCTCCATCTCAGGTCACGATGAACAGCGCGCCACTGCTTGAGCGCTCCATCCCGAGTGCTGTCTGGGCCGTCTCGTGGCCCATGGTGCTGCTCGGCTTCCTCCGCTCCTCCGTGTTTCTCGTCGATGCCTACTGGATCGGCGGGCTCGGTCCGGAGGCGCTGTCGGCCCTCGGCGGCTGTGCATTCGCCTGGTGGATCCTGGCTATCTTCAGCGATCTAGGCGGCACCGGCATGCTCACCTTGGTCGCCCGGGCCGAGGGCGCCGGACTCCGCGGCGAGATCCCTCGACATCTCGCACAGGCCGCATGGGTCGGGCTCGGCACCACGACCGTCGTCGTCGCCGTGTGGCCGCTGCGGGGGCTCTATCTGGACGCCGTCGGCTTTGTTCCAGGCACTGCGGAGCATCACCTCGGCCTGGATTTCCTAGGTGCCTCGATGCTCGGAATCGGCGCGACGGCCGCCCAATATGTCGTCGCAGCAGTGTTTCGAGCCCTGGGACAGACCCGGACTGCGCTCGCCCTGACGACCGCCTCCCTGCTCGTCAACGCCGCGCTCGATCCCTTGCTCATCCATGGTGTCTCGCTCGCTCCTGCACTGGGCATCGCTGGAGCAGCCTGGGCGACCGCAGCCGCGAATCTCGTCGGCGCGTGCCTGGGCGTGTGGCTGCTGCGACGCGAGGGGATCACACCCCATTGGAGCCGTCCCCTTCCAGAGCAGCTCCTCCGAATCACGCGGATCGGCGCACCCGTGACCGCAGCCGGCATCGGATTCTCACTGGTCTACGTCGTGCTCGGCGGAATGATCACGCACTTCGGCGTACACGAGATGGGCGCACTCGGTCTCGGTCATCGGCTCGAGAGCATTCCCTACCTCTTCGGTGTTGGCATGTCGGTGGGCGCCAGCACACTCGTGGGTCAGTTCTTGGGCGCCGGTCGACCCGAAGATGCGCGCAGAGCCGCCACGATCGCAGCCCTCCAGTGCACGGCTGCCATGCTGCTGATGAGCGCGCTGCTCGGATTCTTCGGCACAGATCTGATGGCCCTGTTCACCGACGACCCGAGGATCATCCACTCCGGCGGCATCTACCTCTCGATCCAGTCCCTCGTCTTCGTCTTCATGGGACTCGAGATCGTCTACGAGGGTGCCTTCACCGGCTCCGGACACACCCAGCCCGCCCTCTGGATCGGGCTCCTTGGAACCGCTGGTCGGATTCCGCTGGCGTGGTTCCTCGCGTTCGGCCTCGAGCTCGGCATCACCGGCGTGTGGAGTGCCATCGCCATCTCTACCCTCCTGAAGGGGATGGCCATGCCGCTCTGGTTCACACGAGGCACCTGGACGAGCGCGGTGTGACTCGTCGCTTGCCTGTCGTGACGCCGCCAGCGGGGTATCGGGAGGCATGGACCCTCGCTTCCAGGGCATCGGCCGCCTCTACGGCGACCCCGCACTCGAGCGGCTCGGTCGCGCCCATGTCGCAGTGGTGGGCGTCGGCGGGGTCGGTTCCTGGACCGTGGAGGCGCTGGCGCGCTCGGGCGTCGGCCGCCTGACGCTGATCGACCTCGACGAGGTGTGCATCAGCAACACCAATCGGCAGCTCCATGCCCTCACCGACACCGTGGGTCGTCCAAAAATCGAGGTCCTCGCTGAGCGGGTCAGAGCGATCGCTCCGAGCTGCGAGGTCCACACCGAGCTGGCATTCCTCACGCCGCGCTCAGCCGAGCGGCTGCTCCACACGGATCTCGACCATGTGGTCGACGCCATCGACAGCCCTCGCAACAAGGTTGCGATGATCCTCGAGTGTCAGGCTCGTGAGATTCCGCTGGTCGTCGTCGGGGGGGCTGGCGGTCGACGCGACCCCACTCGTGTGCGGACCGACGACCTGGTGCGGACCTCTGGAGACGGGCTCCTGCGACGTGTCCGCAAGATCCTGCGACGGGAGCACGGCTTCCCCCGCTCCTCTGCGCCTTGGGGAGTGCCCGCCATCTACAGCGCTGAGCCACCGCTGTACCCGGATGGTGAGGGCGGTGTGTGCAGTCGCCCCGGTCCCGACTCGCCGCGCACCCTCACCTGCGTGAACGGCTATGGCGCCGCCTCGTTCGTGACGGGGACCTTCGGCTTTGCTGCAGCTGCAGCCGTGATCGATCGCCTCACCCGTGACCCATCGCCCGAGACAGGCGCGTGACGCCACCGAGTGCTGCTCTCGCTGCCGTGACGCTCGCCTCTCTCGCAGCGGCTCTCACCGTCGCACTTCACACCGATTCCGATCTCACCGAGTACACCCTCACGGCCGGCCCGACGGCGCCTCTTCAGCTCGTCGAGGAGCCCATACTCTACGGCCAAGTCTGGGTCGTCCGGCGAACGTGGTGGCAGACCGAGAGGGTGTACGACGAGACGGCCGGCTCGCCCTCGGTCGGCGTCGAGGGTGGGGACAGAGTCGAGCTCCCGCCGCCCGGACAGTGGAGACGACGCCCCGGGATCAGCATCGGCGAGCGAGGTGGCTGGCGATGGCACGAGAGCCTGCCCGGTCAGGAGAAAGGGCCGTACCTGGTGCGCGCTCATGTCGTGGCGCCCGGTGACCGGGTGTGCACCGACCTCGAGGGCTGGTGGATGCTCCCCTGCGAGGAGGTGGTCAGCGGTCGCCAGGAGGCACGACTCGCGGCGCTCATCGGCCTGCTCACGATGGCGGCGGGGGCTCTGTTCGGTGCGCTTCGCCTCCGCTGATCCGCCGCACGCCGGCGCTCACGGCCAACACCACGAGCACCCCCTCGAGACCATGCCAGCAGGCCGCACACGGCAGCGGCGGTGTCGACCAGCCGATCTGGAGGTTGGAGGAGGCGACAGGCCAGAGCCACCAGCCGGTCATCAGCGTCCCGCTGCTAAACACACCCGCAAAGACATCGTCGAGGAAGTCGGCCACGAGGTGCGACACGCCTCCGAGGGCGAGCGGCCACAGCCCCCTCGCCCACCGACAGAGCAACACCACGACCGCCCACACCGCGATGCTGTGTCCGAGGCTGCGCGTACCGGGCACGAGACCGAGCAGCAGGAGCGGCTTGTCGATCAGGTCGGGCAGCAGCGCCCCAACGATCGCGAGACCGGCGCCCCGGGCTCCCAGCCGAGCGGCATCGGCTGCCAGCCAGGCCGTCGCGACGTGCCCGGGGGGGTACATCAGCCGCGAGGCGTGCTGAGGAAGGTGGCGATCACGCGCTCGATGTCGGCGTCCGAGAGCGCAGACCCGCTGGGCAGGCACAGGCCGTCACGGAAGAGCGCCTCGGACGTTCCGTCGAGAACGGCACGCTTGCCCGCGTAGACCGGCTGCATGTGCATGGGCTTCCACACCGGCCGCGCCTCGATGTCGTGTGCGGCGAGGTGCAGACGCACCGCCTCACGGTCCACGCCGAACGCCGCCGGATCGATGGTCAGACAGGTGAGCCAGCAGTTCGACGTGCCGTAGTCGGCAATGGGCATGAGCCGAACACCGGCCAGACCTCCGAGAGCCTCCTGGTACCGCGCGCGGATCGCGTTGCGACGCCCCACCCGCTCGCCGAGCTTGGCCAGCTGCGCCCGGCCCAGCGCCGCGAGCAGGTTGGACAGCCGGTAGTTGTACCCGATGGTGCTGTGCTGGTAGTGCGGCGCCGGATCTCTGGCCTGTGTAGCCAGGAATCGCGTCTGCTTGACGACCTCTGGGTCATCGCTGACCAGCATGCCGCCACCACTCGTCGTGATGATCTTGTTCCCGTTGAACGAGAAGACACCGATCTGACCGAAGGAGCCAGCGGGTCGACCGAAGGCGGTGGAGCCTAGAGACTCGGCTGCATCCTCCACGATCGGAACACCGTGCCGCGCACAGATCGCCTCGATCCGCTCATAGTCGCAGCACTGACCGTACAGATCGACAGGAACCACGGCCTTGGCGGGCGTGCCCGCGGCCGCGAGGCGATCCAGCTCGGCCTCCAGCAGATCCGGGTCCATGGTCCAGGTGTCTGGATTGGCGTCGATGAAGATGGGCTCGGCGCCCACGTACATCACGGCATTGGCTGTCGCCGCGAAGGTGAGCGTCGACGTGAGCACGATGTCGCCTGGCCCCACGCCGAGGAGCACCAGCGCGAGGTGCAGGCCAGCCGTGCCCGACGACAGCGCCGCCGCATGCGACACACCCGCCTGCGCGGCCATCTCCGCCTCGAAGGCGTCGACGTGCGGGCCGAGAGGCGCAATCCAGTTCGAGTCGAAGGCATCGAGGAGCATCGCGCGCTCCTCGGGACCAACATGAGGGGGAGACAACCAGATTCGGCTCACGGGAACCTCCGCTCGAGATCGCGCAGCGCGGCCGTCACCGCCGCCCGCTCTGGTGAGTCGTCGGACCGACGCGCACGAAGTGCACGCGGCGTGTGGGGTGTCCGGGGCGGACAGCCACCGGCACCCTCGAGGAGTGCCTCGACACGGTCGATGGCCGCTCCAGGGTCGGCGCACAAGTCCTCATAGGACAGCACGAGGCAGTTCCGACCACCGACACGGTCGAAGTGCCGACGGTAGGCCCTCTCAACGAGCAGGGCCTGCGCTGCTGCCTGCACGGCGGGCGCCTCGTCACGAAGCACCGGGTACTCGCGTGGCTTCACCGAGGTCCACGCGGCCTCGTCACCGCTGTAGGTTCGCCGCATCTTCAAGATGGAGAGTGCGTTCTCGACCGGGTCACGGTGGACCAGGACGAAGCAGGTCTTCGGCAGGACAGCCTGGACCTCTTCCGTGTAGAACCCGAGCATGAACGACTTGAACACGATCGGCGCACCGGCCGCGGCGGTCATGTTCGTCATCACCGTGCGGAAGCGCGCCCAGTCGATCGGATCGGTGGCTGGATTCACCGGCTCGGCAAGCTCGCTGTAGCCCAGCGCTCGGCTCCAGAAGTAGCCGTACTCGTGGGGCTCCCAGATGTCGGGAGTGCGCCCGTAGTCGGAGGCGAACGTCGACGCATTGCCCCAGCCCAGCAGCTTCTTCGACAGGCGAATCCCGTGCACGGGTGCCTGCCAGAACGCCGCCGCGAGGTTGGAGATGCTGCCGATCGCAAACTGCGAGGCCACCATCTGGGTAAGCAGCGTCGTGCCCGACCGTGGCGCACCCACGACATGGAGCGTCGCAAAACGCTCCTCGCGCTCTGCGTACCGCTCCTCTTCATGTGGGAGGAGGGCAGCATTGAGGCGCTGCAAGAAGTCCTCGTCTTCGGGATCCTTCGCGTAAGCCTCAGACAGCTTGTGATCCCGTCTCACGCGTCCTCCCAGCCGCCTACCGGCGCCAGATCGTCCACCTCGCCGGGGTTCCGGTCGAGCACGATTCCCTCTCGCCGCAGGACGACGCCGACGGTCTTGAGCAGGATCCGCAGATCGCCTCGCAGCGAGTAGGTGTCGATGTAGGTGTTGTCGAACGCGAGCCGCTTCGACCAAGGAAGGGTGTTCCGCCCATTAATCTGGGCCAACCCCGTGACACCGGGCCGCATGCGGAAGCGACCCATCTGGGAGTCGGTGTACCGCTGCAAGTGGATCGGGATCGGCGGGCGGGGACCGATGAACGACATCTCCCCCCGTGCGATGTTGAGCAGCTGCGCAAGCTCATCTAGGCTGGTCTTTCGGAGGAAGCGGCCCACGCGAGTGACCCGCGGCCGCGTCGGCTTGCCCTCGTCGTCGATGTACTTGTCTGCATCGACGATCATCGTGCGGAACTTGTAGCAGGGGAACAGGCGGCCCCCGACACCCGGTCGCTGCTGCACGAACAGGACAGGCTGCCCGTCCTCGATGGCAATCGCGAGAGCAATTCCGCCAAACACGGGCGCCAGGGCCCCGATCAGGCCAACAGCGAGCGCGCGGTCCGCCGTGTACTTGAGCTTGACCCGCCAGTCATCGCGCACCTCACCGACGGCCTCGGTGACAGCATCTTCATCGCGCACCTTCATGCTCAACCCCGGTACGCCGGGAAGTAGCCCGTCGCCTCGACGGCCTCGACCGTGCGGTCCGTCTGCTCAGCCCGTGCCGACACAGCGGCCGCGTAGCGCTCGGGATGCAGCACGCCCCGAGCCACGCGGAACGGGACGCGATGACCACCAAAGCTGCGCTTGAAGAAGAACAGACGGTCGTCTTCGGACATGCCTCCCCCGACGTGCAGTGTCTTCAGGCCGCGCTCACAGCCGTGCTGAATCATGCTGTCGTAGAGCAGGTTGCCGGCACCGTCGCGCTGGGCGTCCCGAGTGTTCCCAACCAAGTGAAGGTGCAGCAGCTCTCCGGCCACGAAGTAGATGCCTGCGCAGCCCACCTGCCCGTCCGGCCCCCGCACCTCGACGAGGCCCAAGTCGTCGCCGAGTCCACGGGACAACCGCAGGTAATACTCATCCGCGAACAAGTAGTACGGGCGCGCCTCCACTCGTCGCATCGTGCCGTCGTAGAGGTCCCGATAGGCCCCACCCGGCAAGAGATCAGCAGACCCAGCGACCCGATGAGCGACGGTGTAGCCCTTCTTCCGAGCCTTGCGGGTCTTTGTTCGTGAGCGGCCCTCCGCCGCCGCCCAGCAAGCCTCGTAGCCACGGGTGAGGTCGATACCGACGGTGTCGTGCAGGCGCTCTACAGCCAGGAGGGGGTCGGCCGCCTCGACCATCTCGACACCCGGGACCAGGCCCGAGCAGCGATGAAACTCAGCCAGTCCGCCCCGCTCGGCCAGCGCAGAACGCAGTGACTTCCGGAAGGACGTGACCTCCCTCTGACTGACACCGGGCGCCACCCAAGTGCCCGCGTAGCCATAGGGACTGACTACATCGAATGCGCCTTCAAATCCCGCGATACTCGGGTCGACGTAGCGCTTCAGGAAGGGAAAGACGATGCGCCCCGAGTCGCTGACCGCCACTTCCCACGGAGCGGAGTCAGAGACCTCACAGGCATGGCCATAAGCGGGCGTGAAATAGACATCCGGCCACTCCACCCCCGCACCGAGGGCGGACTCTACAGACAGAATCTTCAGTTCGTTCATCCAGTCCCGTCCAGTGTACGCTGGGCGGTTTAACCCAGCCGCGGTTAGACCAATCTGAACCCAGTCTGGCCGGTGAACGTGCAGAACGACGACTCGACAGTCACAGTCTCGCTTGCAGACCTCTGGACCCTGCTCATGATGCAGCGGGTCGTCATCGGAGCCTGCGTCGGCGGTGCGTTGGCACTCGCCGTCCTCTACAGCTTGCTTGCAACCGCACAGTACCGCGCGACCGCGGTCGTACAGCTGTCCATTCAGGCTGGGCAGGAGATCCGGACGGCCAAGGTCGTCGACCTCGACCAGTACAACCGCTGGAACAGGGACATGTTCGTCCAGACGAACCTCGAGATCCTCCACAGCCGAAACACCCGGGACGAGGTGCTCCGTCGCTACGCCGCGCTGGGTCACGACGACGAGATCACCAAGGGCGGCCCAGAGCTTCTCACCGGTCTGATGGCCGTCGAGGCACGCGACAACTCCGAGCTCATCGACGTGTCGATCGAGTACTCCGACCCCGAGAAGGCCGCCGTCCTCGCCAACCTCGTGGCCGAGGTCTACCGCGAGCAGAACCTCGAGAAGCTGCGCGACGCTGCAGCGGACGCACGCGTCTGGCTGCGCGGCGAGATCGCCGCCACCGAGGAGCGCCTGTCCGAGCTCGCGGAGAGCAGCGCAGACTACATGGTCGAGAACGGCATGGCCGACGCGCCGCGCAACGTCGAGGCCGTCACAGCACGCGCTGCCCGGCTGCAAGAGAAGTACGCCGAGGTCAAGACCGAGATCGCGGTCTCCAGCTCACAGCTCGACGAGCAGCGGCGACTTCTCCAGGACGGCCAGTTCGAGGAGCTGGCGAAGGAGCTCGGAACGCCCTTGGTCGTGGCGCTGATCACCGAGTACGCGCCACTGGTCACGCGCCACGCCAGCATTGCCGCCCGATACGGCGAGCAACACCCGGAGCGGCAGTACGTCGAGGCCGAGCTGAAGCGCTTCGAGACCGAGATCGCCGAGGAGGTCCAGCGGACTCTCTCAGCTCGCCGCGCCGCACTCGGCGTGCTCCAAGCAAACGCCGACTCGCTCGAAGAAGAGATGAAGGCCGTCGCGACCCATCTCGCCAACGCACAGCGCATCTACGATGGGTACGAGCGGATTGAGCGTGAGCACGAGCGCACGAAGCGCCACTTCGTGGAGCTCTCCCAGCGCTATGACGAGCTCGACCTCCAGGCCCGCACCCAGCTCAACAACGTGCGCATTCTGGATGCAGCCGAAGTTCCCGACGCTCCGTTCAGCCCACGACTGCTCTTCAACGCGGCGGTCGCCTTGGTCTTTGGCCTGCTTGGAGGGGTCTCCCTCGGTCTGCTCCGCGAGTACCTCGACGACAGCATCGCGACGCCACTCGACGTGAGCGCCTACCTCCACGTTCCCTACCTCGGGCACGTGCCGCGGATCGAGAAGCCGCTCGGGCCAGAGCACCCGCCCGAGCTGTACACGTTCGAGCGACCCCAGTCCGTCGCCGCCGAGTCGATGCGGGCGATCCGAACCCTCATCGACATGTCTGCCGAAGGCCCCGTGCGCTGTATGCTTGTGACGAGCGCCGTCAGCTCCGAGGGCAAGACGGGCACGTCCGTCCGCACCGGCGTCACCTTTGCCCAGCTCGGGCGCCGTGTCCTCCTCATCGATGCCGACCTGAGGCGTCCTCGCCTGCATCGCATCTTCGATGTCGAGCGTGGCCCGGGCCTCACCGACGTACTGAACGGCCGTCCCCTGGAAGACTCGGTTCGGCCTACGCAGGTTCCTGGACTGACCGTCCTGCCCGTGGGCACCAACGCGGCTCGCTCTACCGAGATGCTGGCGAGTCCCGAGATGAGTCGCGTGCTCGAGGTGGCCAAAGAGCAGTTCGACATGGTCCTGATCGACACGCCCCCATCGACACTGATCGCCGATGCCGCCATTCTCTCCCGGTCGGTCGACGGGATCTTGATGGTCGTCCGCGAGAACGCAGCGTCTCGACGCCTCGTGCAGCAGGCGGTCTCGGACCTTCGCCGCGTCGGCGGTCGTGTGCTGGGGGTCGTCATCAACGATGTCGACCTGAAGCATGGCCGAGCATCCTACAGGTACTACTACGGCTATGGCCGCCGCTACTACGCGGAGGAGCCGAAGCAGCCTGCCGCGAAGTAGCGCCAATCGGTACCTGCCTCCCCTTGTGCTGCTCGCGTGGGTTGTCACGTGGCTGGGGCTAGGTGGAGCACTCGCTGAGGCACGGCTGGTGCTGCACATCGTGCTCGCCACTGGCTGTCTGCTCGGCCTGACGAGCAGCGATCGCCTGCTCGCGCGGGTGGGCGTCACGAAGCAGTGGATGCTCGCCGGTGCACTCCTCGCGCTGTCGCCGCTTCTGTCGCTCGTGCCCC
>PKDJ01000078.1 GCA_002862545.1 Pseudomonadota bacterium | reverse complement strand
GTCTGGCGCCGTGACCCGGAAGACGACGCGTGCGACCGGGTAGAAGCCCTCGATACCGAGAGCCGCCCAGTAGGCGTCCGTGTCGAACGACATCCGGTAGGTGGTGGAGCGCAGGCGGCCCTCGACCAGGCCAGCCACGCGGCCATCGTCGTTGGTCACCGCCGTTGCGAGGACCCGCCAGCCCTCGCCATCGGCCACCTCGAGCGTCACGGGCACCCCCGACGCCGGGACGCCCCGAGCCGTGTCGAGGACATGGGTCGTCAGTGGACTGCTCATCGTGGGGCCTCCAGCTTCTCGAGTCGAATCGCGGTGATCTTGCGCTGTTCCTCGGCCGCGAGCCGCAGCTCGATCTCCGGGGGATTGTTCATGCGCGCCTGAAGCCGGGCGAGCATCTCAGCCGCGGAGAGGCCCGTTGCACAGACGATGAAGATGTGACCGAAGCGCTCTTCGTAGGTGCGGTTCCCGTCGGCGAGCTCACGAATCGTGCGCTCGTCCGCGGAGGCGACGCCCGCCTGTTCACCGGCCGACCAATCTGCCGCCGCGAACTTGGCCCGCAGTGCCTCCAGATCGGCGCCGATGCGGGGGTGGTGCAGGAAGGCATCCTCCCAGTCACCGTCCCCGAGGTGCCACCACACTGACGCGGCGGCGCCTTGGAGGTGGGTGCGGCTGCGGAACGGACGCGCCGCCACCATCCCCTCAACCCAGCGACGCGCACCACAGCAGCGCGTGAGCGCATCCGTGGCCTCGGCCTCCGTGGCACCGTTGAGCCAGCTCAGGACGCTGTCCTCATCCGCGGGCCATGCGCTTGCGGGACGGCCATGCGCACGCAGGCGGGACACACCGCCGTCCGTCTCGATCACCAACCTCAGGTGGGTCCAGGGCGCGTTGCTCTCGACCTCCAGCGTGTGCGTGCGGTCCGGCCCGAGCGGCGTCGAGGACACCAGGGTCTCCCACGCGTCGCTCCGGGTGAGGTCCCACGGATCTGCACCGGGCCAGCAGATGGCCTCAACCCGGGCACTGCCGGGGTAGTTCCCCTTGAAGTGGCGGGTGTCGAGGACAATCTCGTCCAGCACACCAGGTCGCCCGAGCGCGAGCACGACCCAGTCCTCCCGTGCCAGGGGACTCCGCTTGGTCTCCCAGCCATGGCCCATGGTCGGGGCCTCCGTCGGGAGGATGAGGTTGTCCATGCGACTGAAGAACATGTCCGAGCAGGCGAGCGCTCGACCGCCCTGCACGACCGAGGCCAGATCGATGGCTCCGTCACCGACCACGGGTGGCACCGGCCGTCCGTGCACGCGAAGTCGTGCCACGCCGCCTGCCGGGTAGATAGACAGGCGAACGTGCGTCGCTCCGGCGAACGGGCGGAGCGCGAACGCATTGTGCCCACCGCGCTGCAGCGGAACCTGGTCGAGGACCGGCGTCCACGAGGCGTGATCCCGCAGCCACTCCGGCGACGCGTCCGCAGGAGCCGTCGTGGCATCCAACCGCCCATACGGCGCATGGTTTCCGAGGAAGTGCCTCGTGTCGATGTCTACGCCCACGAGGTCGCCTGGCACCCCAAGCCGCACGATGCACCAGTCGTGCCCTGGAGCGCGCCGACGCCGGGGCTCCCAGCCATCCATCCACTTGCCCCGATCCGTGTACTCGTCGGGGATGAAGACGGGCTCCTTCGGATCGAGCATCGCGTCGGGGCCAGCGAAGAAGGCATCACTGGCGAGCAGCGCAGTGCCTCCGAGCTCGGCTGACGCGAGGTCGGGCCAGCCAGCGAACAGGGTGGTCGAGGTCATCAGCTCTCCGAGAGCAGGAGGCGGCCCATGGGGGGGCCGTTGAGGCGTCCGTCACTCACGATCGGGGTGCCGCGCAACCACACGTCGCGCACCCGACCGGACAGACGGCGGCCTGCGTAAGGGGTGATGGGGTTGCGGTGAGCCAGGGCCTTGGGGTCGACCGTGAAGTCTGCCTCCGGCTGCCAGGCGACCAGATCTGCAGGCGCCCCGGTGACAATCGCACCGCCCGGCAGACCGAGGAGTGAGCGCGGACCCGACGACATCCACGCATGGAGTCGCTCGAGCCCGACACCGCGCTGCCGCGCCTCCGTGTGCACGCTGGCCAGTCCGAGCTGCAGCGAGGCAATCCCACCCCAGGCCCGCATGAAGTCTCCCTCCTCGGGCAGCTTCAGACCGGGGATGCACGGACTGTGATCGGTGACCACGAAGTCCAGGGTGCCGTCCGCGAGCGCGGCCCACAGCGCATCGCGATTGGCACCCTCTCGGATGGGGGGCGCGCACTTGAACTCCGTCGCACCCACCGGAACATCCTCGGCGCGGAGGCAGAGGTAGTGCGGACACGTCTCGGCGGTGATGGGCAGACCCTCGGCCTTGGCTGCACGCAGCAGCGGCAGCGCACCGGCGCTCGAGAGGTGCACGATGTGCACGGGACAGCCCGTGCGGCGGCACAGGTCGATGAGCATCGCGACTGCCGCATCTTCCCACTCGGGAGGACGGGAGTGCAGGTAGGTCGCGTACTCGCGTGCGTCGCCAGCCGCCGCCTCACGCAGCGGAAGCTCCAGCTCTGCGTGGGCCAGGAGGGGCACACCGAGGTCCCGCAGCACCGGCATGGCCTCCAGCAGCTCGGGCTCACCGCACTGCGGAAACTCGTCGATCCCCGACGGGCAGGTGAAGCACTTGAAGCCCCGCACGCCCCTCCGCACCATCGGCCCAAGCTCGGTGGTGTTCCCAGGAATCACGCCTCCCCAGAGCGCGACGTCCACCCTGAGCTTGCCCGTCGTGGACGCGATCTTGGCCTCGAGTGCGTCGAGCGTCGTCGTCACCGGCAGGCTGTTCAGGGGCATGTCGGCGAGCGCGGTGACGCCGCCTAGAGCCGCAGCGGCCGTGGCCGTCGCGAACCCCTCCCACTCGGTCCGGCCCGGCTCGTTGACGTGCACATGCGTGTCGACGAGGCTCGGCGCGAGCACGCTGGCGCCGAGGTCACGCCCCTCACCAAAGGGACCGACCGCGACGATCCGCCCGTCGTCAATGTGTACAGAGGCCGGCCGAAGGCCATCCGGCAGGAGAACGCGCTGGCTGCATAGAGTAGTCATGGCAGAACCCTACCAGCGAGGCCCGCGGTGCGACGAGTCTTCCGCCACGCGGTAGGCTCCCGATTCGGAGAGTTAATGCTGACCTGGCTCGTGGACTGGCTGCACCTGTTGACGCGATGGTTCCACCTGGTGGTGGGCGCGGCGTGGATTGGTGCCTCGTTCTACTTCAACTGGCTCAACAACCACGTGCGGCCCGTGCCCGACCCGACCGGTCGGCTCGCCGGTGGCCTGTGGGCCGTGCACGGGGGAGCCTTCTACGAGGTGCGCAAGTTCAAGGGCGCCCCCGAGAAGCTGCCGGAGACCCTGCACTGGTTCAAGTACGAGGCCTACTTCACCTGGATCAGCGGCGTCACGCTGCTGCTGCTCGTGTACTGGATGGACGCCGCAGCGATGATGGTCCCGGCCGACAGCACGCTCGGTCCGAGCGCCACGGCCGGTGTCGGTGCCGCGGCTCTGGTCGTCGGCTGGCTCGTCTACGACGGCATGTGCCGCTCCCCGCTCGCCCGGGTGCCCGTGGCCTTCTCTTCCATCGGCTTCGCGCTGATGACCGGGGCAGCCTGGGGGCTGTCGCAGGTGTTCACACCGCGCGCGGCCTACATCCACGTCGGCGCGATGCTCGGCACGATGATGGCGCTCAACGTCTTCTTCGTGATCATCCCCGGGCAGCGCGCGATGGTCGACGCCATGAGCCGGGGCGAGGAGCCGGACGTCTCGCGGGGTGCCGCCGGCTCGCTCCGCTCCCTCCACAACAACTACCTGACCCTCCCCGTGTTGTTCATCATGGTGAGCAACCACTTCCCGTTCACCTACGGGCACGAGGCAGGCTGGGCCGTTCTCGCGGCGATCTCGGTGATCGGCGCGGGCGTGCGGCACTGGTTCAACCTGCGGGGCAAGGGGCACCTGAACACCTGGATTCTTCCCGCGGCAGCCGTGGCGATGTTCGCCCTGGCGTTCGTCAGCCACGGGCCTCGCGCGCGCGTCGCTCCGTCGGACGCGCCCGACTTTGCCGAGGTCCAGGCCATCATCGAGGCGCGCTGCGTGACCTGTCACGCCGCCGAGCCCGCGTTCCCTGCCTACACCGAGCCACCACTCGGTCTGATCCTGACGACTCCAGAATCCATCGCCAGCAACGCCGAGAAGATTCACGCCCAGGCCGTCGCCACACACACCATGCCGCTGGGCAACGTCACCCAGATCACCGAGTCCGAGCGCGAGACGCTGGGCAAGTGGATCGATGCTGGAGCACCGCTGCCGTGAGCTTCGACGACTTTCTGCCCCCGCCCCTGGTCTCGGCGCTGCTCGAAGCGGCCGAGCCCGTCCCCGCTGTCCCTGGGCTTCGTGTCGCCGCAGGGCTCCGGGAAGCCTTCCCGCACATCGAGACCGACGATGCACTCGCGGTCGTCGCAGCCGTGGCACGCCAGACGAGGCCCGCACTCGAAGCCCTCCTCGCCCAGAGAGCCCGCGACCGAGCCTTCGTTGACGCCGCGACCCTGGCCTGCCGCGAGGCCAACCGCGGCCGGAGCATCACGGACGCCGACTACGCCACCGTGATCGGCGCGAGAGACGGTGAGGGCCGTGTCGTCGTCGGTGCTCTAGACGCCGAGACCGTGGTTCCCCCCGTCATGATTCCGGACTTTCTGGCCGGGGAGCAGGTGACACTCTTCGGGCCTCCCGACGAGGCCCGGATGGCGGTGAATGCCATGAACGCGCTCCATCGCCGCCGACCGGACGAGCCCGCTCTCGTGGGTCGGCTGGTGGAGGCATCCGGCCAGGTTCCCCGCTGGGGCGCGGACGACGAAGACAGCCAGACGCCCATCATGTCGCGGTTCCTGCAGGCGGCATCCAACCTGATGGGCTGCTACGACCAGACCCTCACCGTCGAGACCCCTCGGAAGCGCTACACGCTCGCCACAGAGGGTCTCTCACGGCCGATCAAGAGGATTCCCGGGCTGGCACTGCCCGACGGCAGCCACCTGCTCGACGGCTCTCCCCTGCCGCTGCATCTCTTCGACTTCGTCACGCACGTCTGGCACAACCGAGCGCGGCCCCAGGCGCTGGTGTTCTATGTCCCGAAGCTCGAGAACGAGGAGGAGGCCGCCTACCTGCGGCAGCTGATCGCGGCGACGGATGCGGCGGTCCGCGCGCGCGACCCCTCAGCCGACCCCGCCACCGTGCGCGTGCTGATCGTCTTCGAGAGCCCACGCTCGATCTTCAGGATCCGCGAGATCGCCGTCGCCCTGGGACCCCACTTCCTCGGCGGCAGCCTCGGCTGGCACGACTTCCTGGCCTCGACCGCCCGCTTGTTCCGCCACGACCCGAACTACCGCATCCCGGTGAAGGCGGACCCCGACATCGTGGTCAACCACATCAAGGAGTCGCACTGCATCCTCGCGGACGCCCTCTCCGAGAGCGGAGCGATGCGACTGGGCGGCATGTACGGCGTGCTCTTCGAGGACGGAAACCCCGCCTCGTTCCAGGTCAGCATGGTCGGCTTCATCCGCGACGTGGTCGCTCAGATGAAGCGCGGACTCACCGGCTACTGGGTCGCACACCCCGACTTCGTGCGCATCGGCATCGCGCTCGTTCACGCCTGGCGCCTCCACGAGCAGGGCGACCCGGACACCCTGCGCGCTCTGGTCGAGTCGCTAGTGCCCGACCTCGATGAGCAGGGTCCGCTGCTCGCCTTCGTCCTCGGCCCTGACGTTGCCGGGCTGTCGCCAGACGACCCGCGCTACGCCCGGAGTGTCCTGGCGGCCGACCTCGAGACCTCCCCGGTCGTCGCCAACGACGACCCCGAGGAGGTTCGCTACAACGTCTTCCAGGCACTGCAGTACCTGGCGGACTGGCTTCGTGGGAACGGCTGTGTGGCGCTGCCAGCCACGCTGACGAACGCCCGCGGAGAGAAGGTCTTCGTGCGCATCATGGACGACCTCGCGACGACCGAGCGCTCCCGCTGGGAGCTCTGGGCTGAGGTCGCCCACGGCCGCGTCTCGAGGGCGATGTTCGAGCAGATCCTGGACGAAGAGATCGCCTTCATCCAAGCCGGAGAGCCCGACGCCCACCGGAGGGTCCAGGTGCGCTGGGAGGACGAGACGGCCCGCTGGTATCCGATCGCCGTGAAGCTGCTTCGACAGCTGGTGTGCGACCCGCAGCCTGTCGAGTTCGTGCCCGAGCTGCTCATGCCCTTCACCTTCCCCGTCGTGCGGGATGCGGACGCCCCCTGGGAGGTTGCTCGCAGGCTCTGCCCCGGGAAGTACAGCGAGGCGTGAGGCCCCCCGGCGCTGGGCTCGCCCGGATACGGTCTCGTCGCGGAGGTCCGGATGAAGGTCTACATCAGCGCCGACATCGAGGGAATCACGGGCATCGCCCACTGGGACGAGGCGCTTCCGAAGGGCCCTGACTACGCACCCTGGCGTGAGCGCATGGCAGCCGAGGTGCAGGCCGTGGTGCGCGGTGCACGCGCCGGCGGTGCCACCGAGGTCTGGGTGCAGGATGCGCACGGCGGAGCACGCAACCTCCGCCCGACCGATCTCCCCGATGCCCACCTCGTGCGCGGCTGGAGTGGTCATCCCGCCATGATGATCCAGGCGCTGGACGACACCTTCGATGCGCTCCTGTGCGTCGGCTACCACAGCCCCGCGCCCTCCGCGGGCAGCCCCCTGGCCCACACCCTCTGCGGGACCTTCGCCGAGGTTCGGGTCGACGGTCGTGTCATGTCCGAGTTCGACCTCGCAGCCGCGATGGCCGCATCACTGGGCGTGCCAACGCTCTTCCTCTCGGGGGACCACGAGCTCTGCGCGGCGGCGAGCGAGTCCCACACACACCTGCAGACGGTGCCGACGCACACCGGCGTCGGCCTCTCTGTTCAAGGACGGCCCCTCACAGCCACACAGGAAGCACTCGAGCACCACGCCCGCCTGGCCTGCAGCCGAGCCCGACCAGCCATGCTGCATCCGCCCGCGGCGCCCCTCACGCTCTCGGTGCGCTTCAAGCGCCCGATGTTCGCCTATGGCGCCGCGTTCTACCCAGGTGCTCGCAGCACCGGACCGGACACTGCCGAGGTGACGGTCAGCTCGTGGCTCGAGCTACTCACGGCCCTGAAGTTCTGGTTTCACCTGTCGACTTGAGCGCCTGAGAGAGCGCACTGCTGTGACGGCCAGACACAGGTCACTCGCGCTTGCACACCCAGGCAGCGCGTCTGCACCCAGACGTTGTAGACTCGGCCCCTGCACGAGGCCCCATGCGACTCCTTCTGAACGGCTCGCCCGTCGTCCTCGACGGCGTGCATCCCACCACTACTCTCCTCGACTGGCTGCGCGCGCGTGGCCTCACCGGCACCAAGGAGGGCTGCGCCGAGGGCGACTGCGGCGCCTGCTGCATCGCCGTCCGCGACCCGGCGGGTGATGGCTCGTCGTGGCGCAGCGTCTGCTCGTGCATCCTGCCGGTCGCGCAGCTGGCCGACCGCGAGGTCGTCACTGTCGAGGGGCTTGCTGACGGTCAGCGCCTGCACCCCGCACAGCAAGCCCTGGTCGACCGCCTGGGGTCGCAGTGCGGCTACTGCACGCCTGGCTTCGTGATGTCGCTGTTCGAGGCGACCTACCGCGACGATCTCGACCAGCAGTGGAAGAAGGACGATCAGATCTGCGGCAACCTCTGCCGCTGTACCGGCTACCGGCCCATACGAGATGCCCTCGGTGACGTGGCGGGCACAGCCCCCGAAGACCGCTTCGCCGCCGCATGTGCGGCGCCACCCGAGGCGCTCTCCACCGTCGACTTCACGACCGAGCGCGGGCGCTTCGTCCGTCCTGCGACCTGGGACGCCCTGTGGGCCGCACTCGAGGGCGGCGCCACGCTCGTCAACGGCGCGACCGACCTGGGCCTCGCCATCACCAAGCGGCGCCAGACGTGGCCCACCCTGATCGCCATCGACGCGCTGCCAGGACTGACCGACCTCACCGAGGACGAGCACGGCTGGACCGTCGGAGCCGGCGTGCGACTCTCCGACCTCGAAGCCTGGGCCGAGGATCGCATGCCGGTCGTGTTCCGGATGCTCCGCTACTTCGCCTCACGTCCGATCAAGAACCGCGCGACGGTCGGTGGCAACCTCTGCAATGCCTCGCCCATCGGCGACCTGCCGCCCGCGCTGCTCGCCCTCGATGCGGACGTGGTCCTGCGCTCCGCCGACGGCGAGCGCACACTGCCACTCGCGGAGTTCTTCCTCGCCTACCGGGAGACCGCGCTCCGCGAGGGGGAGATCCTGGCCTCGGTGACGGTGCCGCGGCCTCCGAGGGGCGCACGCATGGCCGCCTACAAGGTCAGCAAGCGCCGAGAGCTCGACATCAGCGCGGTCTGTGCCGCCTACGTGATCGCCACCGGGCCCGACGACCGGGTGGTGCACGCGCGAATCGCCTACGGCGGCATGGCTGCGACGCCTGCTCGCGCCAGGACGGCCGAGAAGGCTCTGCTCGGGCAGCGCTGGTCCGAGAGCGCGGTCGAGCACGCGGTGGCTGCCCTCACCTCCGACTTCTCCCCGATCGACGACCACCGCGGCAGCGCCTGGTACCGCTCGACGGTAGCCGGAAACCTACTCCGCGGCTTCTATACCGAGACCCTGGCAGACCCCGTGCCCCGACTGCCTGACCATCCGAGCGGCACAGTCCTCCCGGGGGGTGCACGATGAGCCACGTCGGACGCTCGGCGCCCCACGAGAGCGCCCACCTGCACGTCACCGGACGTGCCACCTACGTCGCCGACGAGCCTGGTCCGCCGGGAACAGGCGTCGCACTCCCCGTTCCCTCACCTGCTGCTCGTGGCCGCTTGGTCGCCGTTCATGTCGACGCAGCGCGGTCGATGCCGGGGGTCCGCGCCGTCCTCACGGTCGCCGACATCCCCGGTGAGAACCTCTGGGGCCCCATCGCCCATGACGAGCCCCTGCTGGCCGACGAGCGCGTCCACTACCAGGGCCAGGCCGTCGCCCTCGTCGTGGCCGACACCGAGGAGGCAGCCCTCGCCGCAGCGGCCGCCGTGCGCATCGACGTCCTCACCGAGTCGCCGGTGCTGACCATCGACGACGCGGTGCGCGCAGACTCGTTTCACACCGAGCCTCACGTGATCGCCCGCGGCGACCTCGACGCCGCCTTTGCCTCGGCAGCCCTGGTCCTCTCCGGCAGGACCGAGAGCCCTGCTCAAGACCACTTCTACCTCGAGACCCAGGCTGCCCTCGTCCTTCCGGACGAGGATGGAACCTGGCGCGTGCGGTCCTCGACACAGCACCCGACGGAGATCCAGAAGGTCGTCGCCCACACCCTCGGCGTTCCTGCCAGCCGGGTGGTCACCGAGGTGCCGCGGCTCGGCGGTGGCTTCGGTGGCAAGGAGAGCCAAGCGAGCCCCTACGCGGCCTACGCAGCGCTGGGCGCCTGGGCGACCGGTCGAGCCTGCCGGTGCTGGCTGCATCGCGAGCAGGACATGGCCTGGACCGGCAAGCGCCACCCCTTCCAGACCACGTGGCGCGCGGCCTTCGACGCCGACGGCCACATGCTCGGGTACGAGGCCACGCTCTACAGCAACGGAGGGTGGTCCCTCGACCTCTCAGGGCCCGTCATGGACCGTGCCCTGTTTCACGCCGACAGCGCCTACCACCTCCCCGCAATCCGGGTGGAGGGCCGGGTGTGCGCCACCAACCTGCCGTCGAACACGGCCTTCCGCGGCTTTGGTGGTCCCCAGGGGATGGTGGCCATCGAGGAGGCCATGGACCTCGCTGCGGCGCGCCTCGGGATCGACCCGATCGCGATCCGCCAGCGGAACCTCTACGGTGTCGCCCCCAGGGACCGCGCACACTTCGGTCAGCCTATCGAGGACAACCGCCTCCCCCGGCTCGTACCCGAGCTGCTCTCCACGGCGGACTTGGCCGGACGGGCGGCCGCCATCGACGCCTTCAACGCGCAGTCCACCCACGTGAAGCGCGGACTGGGCTTCATGCCCGTGAAGTTCGGGATCTCGTTCACCGCCAGCCTCCTGAACCAAGCCGGCGCGCTGGTTCATGTGTACACCGACGGCTCGGTCCAGGTGAACCACGGCGGCACCGAGATGGGTCAGGGCCTGCACACGAAGATGCGCGCGGTGGCCGCGGACGCCTTCGGTCTCGACACCGACCAGGTCCGCCTGATGACCACTGCGACCGACAAGGTTCCCAACACCTCCGCCACGGCCGCCTCGTCCGGCTCCGACCTGAACGGTGCTGCGGTGCTGCGCGCCTGTGAGGCCATCCGAGCGCGAATGGTGGAGGTCGCCGAGGACCTGGTCGGTCCCTCTCCCGTGTTCGAGGGTGGCCGGGTCAGCGGACCGCGCGGAGACCTCTCCTTCGGCGAGCTGGCGACCCGGTGCTGGGC
>PKDJ01000189.1 GCA_002862545.1 Pseudomonadota bacterium | reverse complement strand
GCGAGGGTTCGGGTTACCCCCCGCCGCCGGAGGTGCAGGGATGGACGGCGGAACCCGCGTGGCGAAGGTGCTCGAGGCCCAGGGGGTCGAGTTCGTGTTCACGCTGATCGGGGGCCACATCTCGCCGGTCCTGGTGGCGGCGAAGAAGGCCGGCATCCGGGTGATCGACGTGCGCCACGAGGTGAACACGGTGTTTGCTGCCGATGCGGTGGCTCGGCTCTCGGGCGTGCCCGGCGTGGCCATCGTCACGGCGGGGCCGGGGGTCACCAACACCATCACCGCCATCAAGAACGCCCAGCTCGCCCAGTCACCGCTCGTCCTCATCGGCGGCGCCACGGCCACGATGCTCCGTGGTCGCGGCTCGCTGCAGGACATCGATCAGATCAGCCTGATCGCGCCGCACGTGAAGTGGCATGCGCGCCCGAACACCCTCCGTGAGGTGGTCCCGGCGATGGAGGAGGCGTTTCGGCAGGCGCAGGAGGGCGTTCCCGGGCCTGTCTTCGTCGAGCTTGCGGTCGACCTGCTCTACCCCGAGTCCATCGTGCGGGAGTGGTACAAGAAAGAGACCGACAAGCCCAACAAGTCGCCGGCTGAGCATGCGCTCGCCCTGTACGTGCGCGGTCACCTGAAGTGGGTCTTCGCGGGGGCCGAGCCGACCATCCAGCCGCCGGCACCGGTGCTGCCTCGGGCGGCCGGGCGCGCCGAGGTGAAGAAAGCGGTCGGCTGGATCGAGCGGGCCGAGCGGCCTGTCCTCGTGCTCGGCAGCCAGGCGATGCTGCGTGCGCGTCGGGTTCGCGAGCTGGTCGAGGCCGTCGAGCGCCTGGGCATCCCGGTGTTCCTCTCGGGCATGGGACGCGGGCTGCTCGGGCAGGGGCATCCGCTGCAGCTTCGCCACAAGCGCAGCGCCGCCCTCAAGGAGTCCGACCTCGTGATCCTGGCTGGCGTGCCGATCGACTTCCGCCTCGGCTACGGCTCTCCGCTGCGACGGACCAAGGTGATCGGCATCAACCTGTCCAAGAAGGACCTCACGAAGAACCGGAAGCCCGATCTCGGCATCCAGGCCGATCCGCACACGGTGGTCTGCCAGCTCGCTCGGGCGGTCAGCTCGGAGGCGCCGGACCGCTCGGACTGGCTCGCGACACTGCGTCAGCGCAACGACGCGCGTGATGCCGAGATTCGCCAGATGGCGGACGAGGAGGTGGGACAGATCAACCCGCTGCGTCTGTGCATGGCCCTCGAGGAGCAGCTCTCCGACGACAGCATCCTGATCGGCGACGGCGGTGACTTCGTCGCGACGGCCTCCTACATCGTCAGTCCTCGCGGGCCGCTCACCTGGCTCGATCCGGGGGTCTTCGGCACGCTGGGAGTGGGTGCCGGCTTTGCGCTCGGCGCCAAGCTCGTGCGTCCCGAGGCCGATGTGTGGTTGCTCTGGGGCGACGGCGCTGCGGGCTTCAGCCTCATGGAGTGGGACACCTTCGCGCGCCACGGGGTCGCGGTGAACGCTCTCGTCGGCAACGACGGCGGGTGGACTCAGATCGAGCGCGACCAGGTGCCCATCCTCGGTGACGACGTGGCCTGTCGGCTCACCCAGATGGACTATGAGGTCGTCGCCCGCGGCTGTGGAGGCCACGGCATCCGCGTCGACGACGAGGCGGACGTGCCGGCGGCCCTCTCCGAGGCTGTCGAGCGCAGCCGAGCAGGTGAGCCCGCGCTGGTGAACGCCCTGATTGGCAAGACCGACTTCCGCAAGGGCTCGATCAGCATGTGAGGGTGGCTGCGCGTCAGCGCTCCCCGGGGTACGCGGATCCATGGCACGCACCGAGAATCCTCTCGCGGCACTCTCCGCATGGCAGCGGTTTCATCTGCGCATCACCACGGTCTACGCGGTCGTGGTGGTCGTGGTGCTGCTGGCTGCCGCCCTGCTCGGCTATCAGCAGCTGGTGGCGGCGCACCTCGCGGGCCTGCAGGCGCGCCTGACGCTCGGTGCGGATGCCCTGGCGCTGTCGCTCCCCGGCGAGCGCATCGCGTCCTGGGCACCCGGTCGGGACGCTCCGCTCCACTCAGAGCTGGATGCACGCTTCGAAGGCCTGGGCCACACGTTCGCGGACCTCGATTCGATCTACGTCCTCCGTCGGGCAGGCAGCCCTACCCAGCTCGAGTTCGTCCACGACTGGTCGCGAGAGGCGAGTGATGCCGCATCGCCAGGCGAGCTCTACGATGCCAGCGCGGTCCCCGTGATGCTGGAGGGGTTCTCCGGTCCGGTCGCAGAGGACGAGCTCTACGAAGACCGGTGGGGGAGCTCGCTGTCGGCCTATGCGCCGGTTCGCGGTGCAGACGGCCGCACCGTGGCCATCGTCGGTCTGGATGTCCAGGCGCGGGAGATCGCCGCCGTCGAGTCCGGCATCCTCAGGATGACCCTCGGAGCCAGCTTCGGCATCTTCGGCATCTTGGCCCTGGTGACCGTCGTGGTCGGTCGTCAGGTGCGGGAGCCTCTCGCCGAGGTGATCTCGGCAGCCGATGCCCTGTCCCACGGCCACCTCGACGTGCGCGTCGCCCTCGACCGCACCGACGAGTTCGGAATCCTCGCCGTGAGCTTCGACCGGATGGCGGAGGGCCTCGCCGAGCGCGAGTTCTTCCGCGACACGTTCGGGCGCTACGTGAGTCCCAACGTGGCCCGACAGCTCCTCGCGGCGAACGAGGTGCAGCTGGGAGGTGAGGCGCGCGAGGTGACGGTCCTGATGTCGGATCTGGTGGGCTACTCGACCTTCGGCGAGGCGCTCGCGCCGAGCGAGCTCGTCACCCTGCTGAACCGCTACCTCGGTGCGATGCAGCAGGCGATCGACGCCGAGGGCGGCACCGTGATCGAGTTCGTCGGAGACGCCATCGTCGCGGTGTTCAATGCACCCAGTGACCAGTCTGACCATGCCGACCGAGCCGTCAGGGCGGCGCTCGGCATGCGGGAGGCCATGCAGCGGGTCAACGAGGTCAGCACGCACGAGGTCGAGCAGGCGGGCTTCGAGCAGCTGCGGCATCGGATCGGAGTGCACACGGGCACGGTGGTCGCCGGGAGCATCGGCAGCCTCACCCGGCTGAAGTACACGGTGATCGGCGACGCGGTGAACGTCGCCGCGCGCATCGAGGCCTTGAACAAGGACCTCGGCACCGAGATTCTCGTCTCCGAGACGACGCGCGCGGCCGCGGATCCGGCGGCGGTGGCGACGGCGACCGACCGAGGGGACTTCAAGGTCAAGGGCAGGGAGGCGACCGTGCGCGTTTGGGAGCTCTGATGAGCCATCCCACGCTGGAGACCTTGGACGACTGGTGTCGGGCACACGGCTATCCAGACCTCCCGGAGCAGTCCCTCGGGGGCATCCATCGGGTGGTCGGGGCGGAGCGTGGGCGGTGGTACGAGCGCCAGACCGTCCGCGAGGCCCTGCAGCACGACGGCTGGCTCGGCGAGCACGTGCCGAGGATCCTGGTTGCCTTTCACGCCAGACAGGCCGAGCTGAGGGCGTGGGTGGACGAGGCTCTCGCGCTGCCGCTCCCGCCGCCGCTCGACGACGTCCGGGAGGCGCTGCGCCCCTTCCTCGTGCCGGTGGTCACCGACTGGCTGCAGGTGCGGGTGGTGGATTTTGGCATCCTCGAGCTGCACCACCGCGACCTCTCGGTGCTCCGGATCGACCCCCGAGACGTGCGGCTGGATGCGGTCCTGAACGATCCGCGCGTGGGCAGCGCGGCCGTTCAGGCTCTCCTCGCGCTGCATGGTCAGCCCGGACGCGAGCTGCTGCAGGTGCTGGAGAGGCCACTGTGGAGGCACCTCCTCGACGAGCTTCCCGAGGCGGGCGCGACCCACGCGCTCGGCTGGAGACTGGCCGTCGGCCGCCATGGTGTGGAGCGCATCCGGCCCGTGTGTGTGACGACGGATGCGCGGGGCCGCCTGCGGACGCGTCTGGCCAAGGGCAGTGAGGTCTCTCCAGCGGCCTTGAGTCACCCGGGCGATGCGGCGGCGAGCCGTGCCGCCGTGCCCGAGGCCCTGGCGGCCCTCGTCGGTCACCCCCGGGTGTTCCTCGGCACCGCTCACCAGCCCGTGCCGGTGACCCGTGTGAGCTGGTGCCTCTGGCTGGGGGTGAGCGAGGGCCTGATTCGTCCCGAGATACAGCTCGATGGGGCTCCGGCGTCGCCGCGAGAGCTCGAGCAGCTGGTGCGCCTCAGCGACACGGGCATCGCGGTGGTGGTGGATCCTGAGGGGGTCCGCATCGTGCGCGTCGCTCCGTCCGCGGTGGCACTGCTGAACCGGGTCGTGCAGGGGCACTTCCCGGAGGTGCCGGTGGAGCACGCCGAGGCGCTGCTCTCGCGCGTCCCGGAGCTGGCTGAGCGCGTACGGGTAGCGGTCTCCGATGAGCTTGCCGGCCGAACGCTGGAGCCGGACCCACGGCCACGGATTCGCCTGCAGCGTACCGAGAGCGGGCTGAGGCTGTCGGCCTGGGCTCAGCCTCTGGCTGATGGGGAGAGCTTCCCCCCCGGTGAGGGGCCGGAGCAGCTCTTCACCCGGCTGGACGGGGAGCGGGCCACGGTGAGGCGCGCGCTGGCAGGGGAGCCCGAGGCGATGCGGGACGCGCTGGCGGTGCTGTCGCTGCAGGGGGCTCGCCGGGTCGGGGCCTTCGCCTGGATGCTCACCCCACAGCAGGGGGCTGCTGCGATCGCCACGCTCGCCTCCCTCCCCGAGTCGTTTCGCGTCACGTGGGACGGGAGGCCTCTGAGGGTGCGGCGTGCCGCCGGAGATGCGCTGACAGTCCGCGTGCGCTCGGTCGACGAGTGGCTCTCGCTGGAGGGTGGACTGCGCCTGGGCCGAACCTGGATCCCCGTGGACGAGATGCTCGCAGCCACTCGGGGCGGGGAGTCCTTCCTTCCCCTGTCGGACGAGGACTGGGTCGCCCTCGACGAAGACCTCCGTGACGCGCTCGTGGCCGTCGCGCGGTCCGTGGATGGACGCGGTCGGCTCGGCCCGCTGGCGGCGGGTCTGCTCGAGGGGCTCGAGGGAGCGGGCGCGCGCCTCGAGGGAGACGCGGAGTGGCGGCAGCGGCGAGTGCGACTCCGGGCGTCCGCCGAGCTCACGGGTGAGCCTCCGGAGGGCCTCCAGGCGACCCTGCGCCCCTACCAGGCCGAGGGGCTGCGCTGGCTGATCCGGCTGGCCCACTGGGCTCCCGGCGGCGTGCTGGCCGACGACATGGGCCTGGGCAAGACCGTGCAGGCGCTGGCGCTGGCGCTCGACCGGGCTGCGGGGCCCACGCTGGTGGTGGCTCCGACCTCCGTGGGCTTTGGCTGGGCGGCCGAGGCCGCGCGCTTCGCGCCCTCGCTGCGTGTCGTGAGCTATCGGGGGCCGAGCCGGTCCCTCGACGCCCTCGGCCCGGGCAGCCTCGTGGTCACGAGCTGGACGCTGCTCGCACGCGACGCCGAGGCCCTCGCTGCCATCGACTGGCACACCGTGGTCCTGGACGAGGCCCAGGCCGTCAAGAACCCCGACACGCGGCGCGCGCGCGCGGCACGGGCTCTCGGTGGCGTCTTCACCCTGGCGCTCACGGGCACGCCCGTGGAGAACCGGGCTCTCGATCTGTGGTCGATCCTCCGCGTGACGTGTCCCGGGCTGCTTCCGGGGCGCAGGCGCTTCACGGAGCAGCTCGGCGGACAGAGCGGAGAGCAGAGCGCGAGGGCGGCTCTCGCGAAGCTGGTGGCTCCCTTCGTCCTGCGGCGCACGAAGTCCGAGGTCGCGCGGGAGCTCCCGGCCCGCTCGGAGATCGTCGTGCCCATTACGCTGGCGGAGGACGAGCGCCGGCTCTACGACCAGGTCCGCGCGACGGCCCTCGAGCAGCTGCGCACGGGAGCGGGTGGGCTGGGGGTCTTGCAGGCACTGACACGCCTCCGCCTCGCGGCCTGCCACCCGCGGCTCATCGAGCGCGACTCCGAGGTCCCCTCCAGCAAGTCGACGTGGCTGCGAGCGCAGCTGGTCGGTCTGGTCGAGGGGGGGCACCGGGCGCTGGTCTTCAGCCAGTTCGTCCAGCACCTGCACCTGGTGCGCGAGGCCCTCGCCGACACGGGACTCCAGCTCCGCTACCTCGACGGCAGCACGTCGGTGGACGCCCGGCGCGCAGAGGTCGAGGCCTTTCAGGCGGGCTCGGGGGACGTGTTCCTGATCTCGCTGAAGGCCGGTGGCACGGGGCTGAACCTGACGGCGGCGGACTACGTCTTTCACGTGGACCCGTGGTGGAACCCCGCGGTCGAGGATCAAGCTACGGATCGGGCACACCGCATCGGCCAGACCCAGCCCGTGACGGTCTGCCGCTTGATCGCCGAGCACACCATCGAGGAGCGAATCGTCGCGCTGCATGCCGAGAAGCGTGACCTCGCCGAGGGGCTCCTGCGCGAGGCGGGGTCGACGTCCGCGCTGAGCGCCGAGGATCTGCTCGCTCTGCTGACCGGTCCGCGGGCCTGAGCCTCAGGGGCGCTGCTCGCGGGCCTCCGCGTACAGTCGCTCGAGATCGTGACGTGCGCTCTGGGTCACCGGGTTGCGGGGGTCGGGCTCTCCCTCCCAGTGCAGCGCCCGCTCCATGTCGGCTATCGCCTGATCGAGGTCGCCACGTGCATGAGCGAGCCAGCCGAGCTTGTAGATCGCGAACTGGGCCAGCTCGTGGCTCGGCTCACGCTCCACGATGGCGGTGTACATCCGGTAGGCGGCGTCCGCATCACCGGCGTCGAAGTGCTCCTCGGCGAGCTGCACCAGCGTCTCTGGGGGGACCTGGGGCGCCCCCGTGTCGACCTCCTCCTCGGGTGCCGGTGCGAGCAGAGGTGCGGGACGGGGCTTCGCCACTGCAGGGGCGGGCGCGGGAGGGAGTCGGGGGGCCGGCGCGGCGCGTGCGGTGCGCTCCGGTCGAGGCGTGCGGGAGCCCGGACCGATGAGCGCCAGGAGCCCGAGGCCAAGCACCAGCCCGAGCAGGGCGACGCCACGGCGCCTCATTCACGCCGCCGGCGCAGCAGCGGGAGCAGGAGCACGACGAGCGGTAGTCCGTCCAGGCTGCTGGTGTGGCAGCCGCAGGCGTCCTTCTCGCAGGCATCCCCGACGCCGTTGCGGTCGCTGTCGCGCTGGTCGGGGTCTGGCTCGAACTGGCAGACGTCGCAGGCATTGCCGATGCCGTCGCCGTCGTCGTCCTCCTGATCCATGTCGTGGTCGTCGGGACACACGTCGCAGGCGTCTCCTACCTGATCGAAGTCGGCGTCGGCCTGGTCGTCTTCGAGGTCGGGGCACACGTCGCAGGCGTCGCTGACGCCGTCACCGTCGGAGTCCGGCACGTCGGTGTCGGCCTCGTAGGGGCAGCCGTCGCAGGTGTTTCCGACGCCGTCCTCGTCGTCGTCCCGCTGATCGGGATCCGGGGTGCCGGGGCACAGGTCGCAGACATCATCGATGCCGTCGTCGTCGTCGTCGACGTGCAGCGGGTCGGGGTCGTCGGGGCAGGAGTCGCAGACGTCTCCGGCGCCGTCACCGTCCGTGTCGACGTTGTCGGGGTCGTACACGTCGGGGCAGGTGTCGCAGGCGTCTCCGACGGCGTCCAGGTCGCTGTCGGCCTGGTCGGCATTCGCCACGTAGACGCAGTTATCGTCGGCATCCACGACACCATCGGCGTCGATGTCGGCCTCGGTCGCCAGCGCGCTCAGCACGAGCCACCCGAGCATGCGTCCTCCCTCGGGCGGAGCTTAGCCGAGGCCGGGTGGCCTCAGCCGGCGATGAACGAGTCGTGGTAGCCGTGGTCCTCGAGGGACGTGCAGGCGTGGGTCGGCAGCAGCGGGTCGACGACGTCGAGCATCACGGCGAGTTCGTTGGTCTTCGCGTGGCCGATGCTGCCCTCGTAGGCACCGGGGTGCGGGCCATGGGGGATGCCCGCGGGGTGGAGGCTGATGCTGCCTGGCCCGACGCCCTTGCGGCTCGTGAAGTTGCCCTCGACGTAGAACAGGAACTCGTCCACGTCGATGGAGCTGTGCGGGTAGGGGCAGGGGATGGCCTCAGGGTGGAAGTCCACTGTGCGGGGCACGAAGCTGCAGATCAGGCCGCCGCGGCAGGCGAAGGTGCCGTGCCAGGTGGGCGGCAGGTGCACCAGGCCCGCGCGGGGCTGGAAGTTCGTGATCGGGAACACGAAGGGCCAGGTCGAGCCGTCCCAGCCGACCACGTCGAGGGGGCTATGCTCGGTGACGAAGCCGTGGAAGCGGCCGCCGCGCTTGACCATCGTGTGGCGGATGTCTTCGTCGAGGGGGCCGACGAAGGTGGGCGGGGTGAAGTCACGGGAGCAGTAGGGGGCGCCCATCTTCAGCTGGCCCACGCCGTTGCGCCACTGCTTGAGCAGCCCCATGCCGCCGCGGCACTCGATGTACAGCCACTTCTGCTCTACGCCCTCGTCGGGGATGAAGCGGTGGATGATGCCCTTGGGGACGTAGACGTAGTCGTGCTGCGTGAAGCGCAGGTCGCCGAGGGCCGTGCGGAGCAGGCCGCTGCCGCTCTGGATGAAGTACAGGTCGTCGCCGTCGGCACTGACCCGGTAGACCGGGTCGGAGGCGTCGGGGTGGACCATCGCGATCATCACGTCGCGGTTGAACAGCAGGGGCGTCACGGCATCGATGGGCGGGCCGCCCATGCCGAGATCCCAGGTCTGGGTCTTGAAGTGGCGCTTGGCCAGCGCGCCAGGCTCCTCGGCCTCGGGCGGCGACCAGCCGTGACTGATGTCCCAGTCGTGGCGCTGCTCGTGCGGACGATGCTGATGGTACAGGAGGGTGAAGGCGCCATCGAAGCCGTCGCGCGTCAGGCACTCCTCCCAGCGGAGGCTCCCGTCGGCGTCACGGAAGGCGATGTGGTGCTTGGCGGGAACGTCGCCTCGGACGATGCGCTCCATCAGATCCTCCCCTCAGCCTGCTGAGCCCGCTCGATGCTCTCGAAGAGCGCGCGGAAGTTGCCGGCGCCGAACCCCTGATCTCCCTTGCGCTGGATCAGCTCGATGAAGAACGGGCCCGCGTCGACATCCCGGAACAGGCCGGCCTGCTCCTTGAGGAAGATCTGCAGCAGGTAGGAGTGGTCCTGGTCACCGTCGACCAAGATCTCGAGCTCACGCAAGATCTCGTGGTCTTCGTCGATCTGGTTCACGCCGAGGCGAACCAGACGCTCGGGCAGCATGTCGTAGTAGGTGCCCGGGGTGGGCATGAAGTCGACGCCGCGGGTGCGGAGGTCGCGCACGGCGGAGATCACGTCGGGCAGCGCGAGCGCGGTGTGCTGCACGCCGTCGCCTCGATGGTCCTCGCCGAAGAGGTTGATCTGGGACTTGGTGAAGAACGGCCGCGCAGGCTCGTTGTTGGCGAACTTCGCGCCGGAGTGCGGGTCGTACATCACGACCGACTTCAGGCCCGAGCCGTGATCGGCGTCGGCGGCGAGGTCGGTGGTGTGGAACTCCACGTCCCAGAAGCGCTGGAAGCCCATCACGTGCTCCATCCACAGGAGCATCGGCTGCATGGTCTGGAAGTTCGACGTGATGTGGTCGATGTGGGTGAAGCCGAAGCGGTTGGAGCCGCCTCTGGGCGTGTCGAATGGCTGATAGCCCGGGTAGAGCCAGGCCGTGTCGCGGCGCTCGATGAACCGGAAGGTGGTGTCGCCGAAGGGTGTGGTGATGTTGAACGTCCGCAGGCGGCCGCCGTCGGGGGCGTCCCAGGCCTGCACGTCGTTGATGAAGGTGCCGCCGCGCTCGTTGAGCAGTCGGAAGGTGTGGTCGGCATCGGCCACGGAGAACACGATGGTGCCGACACCCTCCGGGTGGCGCCGCAGCCAGCGCCAGGCCCGGCCGCCGTCACGCGTGGGCTGGCTGACCACGAAGCGCACGCCGCCCGCCTCGAAGACCGCTGCACGCTGTCCACCGGCGTCGCTCGTCTCCTGGGAGCTCGCACCGACCTCGGCAAAGTCGAGCTGGTCGACGAGGAAGCGCCGCATGCGCTCGAGATCGTGCACGTAGTAGTGGATGCCTTCGACGCCAGTCAGGCCGAGGGGCTCGAGATCCGCCATGCTGCTCTCCGAGTGTGGGGAGCAGACCTAACCCGGCCGTGGTGAGGAATCGGGTCGAGTCTGTGCCGGGTGGACGACAGGGGCGGCAGCAGCGGCCGTACGTCACGTCGCGTACGGCGCTGGCTTTACGTGGGCTCTGGATGGGTGGAGACTAGGGGTACCGAGGAGTCGCTCCATGAAGCTCGCACCCGCGCTCACCCTGCTGCTGGCAGTGATTGCCGTGGTCCTGCTGCTGCGGCGCAAGCTGCGCCCGCTCGGCGACCTGGTCCAGCAGGCCCAGGCCCTCGGTGCCGGCGACCTCGGTGAGCTCGATCGAATACGATGCCTATTACCGGGACCGGCCCGAGCTGAGCTACGAAGAACGCTGTGCCCTGAACTATGACCATCCGGATTCGCTCGAAACCGAGCTTCTGGTCGACCATCTTCATGAGCTTG
>PKDJ01000237.1 GCA_002862545.1 Pseudomonadota bacterium | reverse complement strand
GCGCTGCAGGGACGACATCGCTCTGCACATGGCCAACAACCTCTTCGTCGGAGCGCAGGAGGGGAGCGGGATCTCCAGCGAGCGCCCGCCGAGACGCTCTGGCTACAACCTCTACTTTGCGAACGCCCTCGGTGACCTGGAGCGGGGGGTGCCCTCCGTGACCGCCGTGTTCGCCGATCCGCTGTTCGTGGACTGGTCGGCCGACGGCAACCCGCTGAACGACGACTTCCGGCTCGCACCCGACTCCCCCGCCATCGATGCCGGGCTGCCCACGTTCCTCGACCCCGACGGGAGCCGCTCCGACCTCGGGGCCCTGTGAGGAGGGCACGGGCGTGGGTGCGCGTCGCGCCTCGCCTCTAGATGCCGAGAACCTTGAAGGCGATGCGTCGACCCATCTGCCGCCGCATCGAGAGCGCGAACCCCATGTTGGTCATGCCCTCCACCAAGTCGACCTCGCTGGTCCCTCCGAGGTAGATCGGCTCGAGGCCGACATCGGCGATCAGCCGCTCGACGGTGGCACGCTCCTCCTCGTCCCCACAGAAGAACAGGTCTGCCTTGACCCCATCGAACATGGGCTCGGCGAAGTTCTCCCAGCCGAGGGTGTTGAACGCGCGGAACAAGCGGGCAGCAGGCACCCTCTCCCGAAGGTGATCGAGGGCGTGGCGCGACGCTCCGCGCATGTTGTTGGAGGCATCGATGACCACTGAGCCGTCGAGAGCAGCTGCGTTCGCGTCCACCAGGGCCTCGACCGCCGCGCCGTGGACGGCGAAGACGACGACCTCACCGTGCGCGATGGCCTCCGCGCTGGTCCCCAGACGAACCTCGCCCGCCATGGCCGCGACCCGGTCTACAGCCGACGACTTCTGCGGGTCACGGACCCCAAACACGACCTCGTGCCCCGCTGCGGCCCACTTCGCGCCCAGAGTTCCACCGATGTTTCCGGCTCCGACGACTCCGATCTTCATCCCACTCTCCTCTGCGCGTCCATGCATCCCGTCTCTCAAGGAGCGTCCTCGAGCCCCAGGTCGCGACAGGCCGCCGCCCACAGCTCCCGGCCCGCCTCCTCGGACGTGCTGATCGCGGTCCTCGCACCGCCTGCCTCAACCGGAGCGGAGCGCACGTAGTAGCCGCCGCTCCGGCCCTCGACCTCTGGGGAGGTGGCCGGGTAGATGGAGGTCCGTGCGCCTTCCTCGACCGGGATGCCGCGACTGCGATCTCCGCCCGCATTGGTCAGCAGCTGCGTAGCGACGAGGCCCGGATGCAGGGCATTGCTCGTGATGGCCGAGCCCGCCTCGGCCAGCCGCCGCGCCAGCTCGTTCGAGAACAAGATGTTGGCGAGCTTGCTGCGGCCGTAAGCCCGCCACCGATCAAAGTCCTGGTCACGCTGATGCTCCGCGGCCAGCAGGTCGTAGTCGACAGGCTGTGGGTGACGGCGGTGAGCCCCCGACGACAGGTGGACGACCCGCCCGGCAGGCGCTGTCGCCGACTCCAGCGCAGGCAGGAGCAGGCGTGCCAGCAGGTAGTGCCCCAGGAAGTTGACCTGCCACTGCTGCTCGAAGCCGTCGACGGTTCGCCGCCACGGCAGCGCCATGATCCCCGCGTTGAGCACGCAGACGGACAGCGGCCGGCCACTCGCCAGAAATGTCTCTGCCGCCTCACGAACCGACTCGAGAGAGGCGAGATCGAGGACGAGAAGCTCGGCCGTGCTCCCGGTCGGTCCCCCGGCCAAGAGCTCGGCGACCGCCGCGGCGCCCCTCTCGGCAGAGCGGGCACAGACAACGACGTGAAACCCGGCCCGCAGGAGGCCTCGGCAGGTCTCGAGCCCAATGCCTGCATTGCCCCCTGTCACGAGGGCAGTCTTGCGCTGCGCGGGGGTTGCTTCGGCCATCAGAGCTTCCTCCACACGTCGGACGTCACGACGGCACCCCGCCCGGGCGCAGAACCTCCGTAGATCAGCCGTGCCCCTTTACTCCGAACAGCCTCAGCGCAGTGGCGAGCCGACAGGTAATGACCGGTAATCATCGTCCGTGCTGCTCCTCCTAGACTGCCGACATGGAGGGCTGATGTCCGCGCTGCCGTTGCTCATCTCCGCTGCGCTCGCCGCTCCTGCCTCCGGTCCCGCCGCGGCCCAGAGTCCGCAGCCTCCCGGTCAGGCCGCCCACGAACTCGTGGTCGCCGGGCGGGTCACCGCGCTCACCGGCGCCGGCCTGACGCTCCTCTCCATCCCCGCATTCGCTCTCACCGGGCGGTGTGGGTTCCGCCAGAGCCCCGACCCGTCCCTGGACCTGTGCGACAGCGGCCCGATCCTCGCCGCCAGCGGCCTCGCCGTCACCGCTGTCGGCACCGGAATGGTGGTCGGCGGAAGCCTCGGCACCCTGCATGCCGCCCGGGGCGAGGGGGTGGTGCGCAGCCCCGCGGGGGGCCTGGTGTTCCTCGGCACAGGGGTCGGCTTCCTCACCGTGGCAGGCCTGAGCCCCCAGCTCGATCTCGACGCGGTACCGTGGACTGGGCTCGGCCTGCTGTCCACGGTCACCGGGGTGGTGCTCCTCGACCACGCCCACGTGCAGGCCCGCCGAGAGCTGACAGGTCCGCGCGTGCAGCCCGTGATCGACCCGGTTGGGCGAACGGGCGGAATCCAGGGGCGATTCTGACTGGGCTCCGAGGGGCGACGATGACCAGCCAGCCGCTGCGGACCCCGGGCCGCTGCACCTGCCCGTTCACTCTCCGAGCTGGAGGTAGACCGGCGGGTCGGCCTCGGGGGCTGGCCGGGCGGTCCACACCCGCACGGCCACACCGCGCCCAGTCACCCAGCGCGCATCGAGCGCCGGACGCTGACGAGGTCGACGCGACGCGGACGGACCAGGTCGCCAAGTCGCAGGCGCCTGATGGTGGACTTACAGTCGACCAACGCTCCCCGTCGCCCAGCCCTAGAACTGGAAGTAGATGAAGTCGTACGACGTGTCGCGGTAGAACAGCGCCATCACCAGCGCCAGCGCACTCCACGTCGTCGTCTGCAGGGGCCACCAGAATGCGCTCTTGCGCAGGCGGTCCCACCAGTGGTGCTCCACGAAGTGCGACAGGATGAGCGGCGCAGCGAAGATGGTGGTCACACCCACCACCGTGGTCGCGGCAATCCACTGGTCGGGCTCGGCGTAGAACGGATTCAGCTGCACCGCGTACAGGATGCGCTCGAGCGAGGTCTCGCGGAACAGGAGGGAGCCCGGGACGGCGACGGCGCAGAGGTGGAAGACCACCGCGAACCACTTCGCCCCTGGGATCGACGACACCCGCTTCGGCATGTACAGCTCGACGAAGCGGTACACGCAGATCCAGAGGCCGTGGTAGAAGCCGAACAGCACGAAGTTCCAGCTTGCACCATGCCAGAAGCCGATCAGCGTGAACGTGATCAGGGCGGCATAGATGTAGCGGAAGGTGGTCACGCGGCCCGTGCCGAGCAGCGGCACCATGATGTAGTCGCGGATCCACTGGGACAGCGAGATGTGCCAGCGCTGCCAGAAGTCGGGCGTCGACGTGGCCAGGAACGGGCTCTTGAAGTTCTCGACCAGCTCGAAGCCCAGCATGCGGGCCGTGCCGCGTGCCATATCGGTGTAGCCCGAGAAGTCGGCAAAGATCTGGACCGTGAAGGCGATGCAGCCCGCCCACACCTCAGGGCCCGACGGGTCGCCGAGGATGAAGATCTTGTCGACGAAGCTCGCCAGGGTGTCGGCGATGACGATCTTCTTGAACGCCCCCCACCAGGCGAGGCTGAAGCCGCTGATGATGCGGTCCCAGGAGAAGACGCGGTCTCGCTCGACCTGCGGGAGCAGGCGACCGGCTCGCTCGATGGGTCCGGCGACCAGCTGCGGAAAGAAGCTGACGTAGACCAGGTAGTCGAGGAAGTTGGTCCGCGGCTTCAGCTCCCCTCGGTAGATGTCGATGGTGTAGGACATCGTCTGGAAGGTGTAGAACGACACGCCCACGGGCAGCAGGATGTCGAGCGTTCGCAGGTCGGTCTCGAGGCCTGCGAGCAGGAAGGCGCCCTTGATGTTGACGATGAAGAAGTTGAAGTACTTGAAGAAGCCCAGCACGCCGAGGTTTCCGATCAGGCTCAGCACCACGAGGTAGGGCCGGTAGGCCGGGTACTTCCCCATCGTGCGGCCGATGGTGTAGTCGAGCACGGCGCTGAACCCGAGCAGGGTCAGGAACCACGGGTGGACCCACCCGTAGAACAGCGCGCTCGCCATCACCAGAAGCGCGTTCTGCCAGCGCCGGTCGCGCAGCAGCCAGTAGGTGGTGAAGACCACCACCATGAAGAGCGGAAACTCGAGCTGGACGAAGTTCATCGGGTCGTGTGCATCCCTGGTGCGCGGCCGGGTAACGCATCGACCCACGACCTGCCCAGAGACCGCGTCCGCCCCCCGTCGCCGTGACTGGCGCGCGTGCCACGAGAGCCCACCACCCCGACGTGCCGCCCCAGGACGGGACGACGAGGCCTCCAAGCGCTAGGAGGACGGTCGAGAGGGCACGATGACGCGGGGAACGACCTACCTCTGGATGGCGCTGGCGCTCGCAGGCTGCACCTGCGGAGAGCCCACTGTGGCGCCCGAGCCCGCACCCACGCCCACGCCCGCTCCGCAGGCCGACCCCCTCGACCCGGTCCCCGAGGGCCCCAACGTGCTCGTGATCCTGTGGGACACCGTGCGCGCCGACCGCATGTCGCTGTACGGGCATACCCGGCCGACCACCCCGAAGCTCGACGCCTTCGCGGAGGATGCCGCGGTCTTCGAGAACGCCATCTCCCCCGGCATGTGGACGCTCCCCACCCACGCGTCCTTCTTCACCGGCCTGCCGCCGCAGACCCACGGCGCCAACGCCACCCACCGCTGGCTCGACGACCACCACGAGACCCTCGCCGAGCGCTTCGACGAGGCCGGCTGGGACACCTTCGCGTTCTCCTCCAACCTGGTCGCCGGCCAGCTCATGAACGTGACGCAGGGCTTCGACAAGCAGTTCTTCACGTACAAGGAGCCCTACAAGGCCAAGGCCCGGGCCGCGACGATGAAGAAGCTCATCCAGGCCGACGAGAGCACCGAGATGAGCCCGTCTTGGGAGAAGGGCACCGAGCGCGACGCCGACTTCTGGCAGAACGCCGTGTTCAAGGACGCGGCGCCGCTGATGTCCAGCGAGTTCCTCCGTTGGGTCGACGAGCGCCAGGCGCAGGAGCGCCCCTTCTTCGCCTACTTGAACTTCATGGAGGCCCACACGCCGCGCGTGCCCTCCCAGTCTGCTCGGGAGCGTGTCCTCGACGCCGAGACCCTCCAGCAGGGCCTGACGACCGACCAGTCGCTGTTCACCGAGGTGGCCTGGATCGTCGGAAAGCACGAGTACACCGACACCCAGATGAAGGCCATCGAGGGAGTCTATGACGCCTCGCTCGTCGATCTCGACGATGCCACCGCCACGCTGCTCGCCGGACTGGAGTCGCGTGGCGTGCTCGACGACACCGTGGTCGTGCTGCTCTCTGACCACGGCGAGTCGCTGGGCGAGCACCACCTGCTCGAGCACCGCTACGGCCTGTGGAACACGCTGATCCACGTGCCGCTGGTCATCCGCTACCCCGACAAGGTCCCCGCCGGGCGGCGCGCCGACACCGTCTCCACGATGGATCTGTTCGCCACGCTGCACAGCCTCGCAGGCCTCGAGCTGCCCGACAACCCCGCGCTGCGCAGCACCGACCTGTTCGCCGAGGGCCGCGACGCGCGGGCCTTCGCCACCATGCAGGACCCCTACGCCTCGACCCTCTGCGCGGTCTACCGGGCGCACCCCGACGCCGACTACGAGCCCTGGCTGCAGACCTGGGACGCCGTCGTCGAAGACCAGCTCAAGTGGCTGGCGAGCAGCGAGGGACGGAGCGAGCTCTTCGATCTGACGGCCGACCCGGGCGAGCTCACGTCCGTGCACGGGCAGAAGGGTGAGGAGCTGGACCGCATGAGCGGCCTGTGGGACGCCTGGGCAGCGGGACTCACCGCCTACGACCCCAATAAACAGTCCGAGCGTGACAAGCGCGCCGGGCGAGCCAGCGCCGGAGATGCCGCCATGCTCGAGGCGCTGGGCTATCTGGACGGCAACGATGGCGCGGCCGCGAGCCTGGCCGAGCTGTGCAAGCCCAAGCCCCCCACCAAGGGCAAGGCGAAGAGCAAGGCTGGCAAGGCCAAGGCCGGAAAGGCCAAGCGTCCGCGGACGCGCTGAAGGAGACGAGCAGGATGAACAGAAGCGTGATCATCGGAGCCGGCACCGTCGTGGCGGCTCTCGCGCTCGGCGCCGTCGGGTGGCAGCTCTCGCAGCAGACCGCGAAGAAGCCGAACGTGCTCATCGTGCTGTGGGACACGGTTCGCGCCGACCGCCTCACGCCCTACGGCTACGACAAGCCGACGACGCCCCACCTCAACGCGTGGGCCGAGAAGCACGCCGTCGTCTTCGAACAGGCCATCTCCCCAGCCATGTGGACGGTCCCGAGCCACGCCTCGATGTTCACCGGCATGATGCCCACGACGCACGGCGCCGGCTACGACTGGCGCTGGCTCGACTCCAACAACGTCACGGCGGCCGAGCACTTCGGCGCCAACGGCTGGGACACCTACGCCTTCTCGGCCAACCCCAACCTCTCGACGGGCCGCGTCAACCTCCTGCAGGGCTTCGAGACCGTCGACCTGTCCTGGGGCCGGAGCTGGAAGGGCCGCGTCGCCAAGAACACGCGGAAGAAGCTCCTCAAGAAGGACAAGAGCACCGAGATCTCCCCCGCCTACCGCGGCGGCGCGAGCTCCACGTTCTCCTACAACGCCGCGCCCTTCACCGACGACGGCCTCTTCGGCTTCATCGACGCCCGCGGCGAGGACGCCCCGCCCTGGTTCGCCTACCTGAACTACATGGAGGCCCACAAGCCGCGGGTGCCGTCCGTGCAGGCCCGCCGCAAGGTCGCTGACGACGAGACCATCCGGCTCGGCCTGAAGACCGACCTGACGATGAAGAGCCAGCTCGAGTACAGCTTCGGTCAGAAGGAGTACACCGAGGCCGAGCTCGACGCGATCAACGCCGTCTACGACGCCACCCTGGTCGACCTCGACAACGCCACGAAGGACATCTTCGAGGGCCTCGAGAGCCGTGGCATCCTCGACGACACCATCGTCGTGTTCACCTCCGACCACGGCGAGAACCTAGGTGAGCACCACCTCTTCGGTCACCGCCACGGCGTCTACCAGCAGCTCGTCCACGTGCCGCTGATCATCAGCTACCCGCGCAAGCTGCAGCCGGGCCGCGTCAGCAAGCCCGTCGCCAACGTCGACATCTACAGCACGCTCTGTGAGCTCGCGGGCATCGACCGACCCGACACGAAGATGTCGCGCGGCGTGCTCACGGCCCCCATCGCCAGCCTCGCCCAGAACGTCTTCACCGAGTCGATCAGCGTCGACCGCCTCGGCTGGCAGAAGATCCAGAACTGGTTCGAGGTGGACGAGAACCCGCTCGAGCAGAAGTTCAAGGCCGTGGTCCAGGGCCGGTGGAAGCTGATCACCGCCACCGACGACGCGGGGAACCCGCTGCCCGACGACACCGTGCTCTACGACCTCGACGCCGACCCCGAGGAGCTCACCAACGTGGCCGCGTCACAGCCCGACAAGGTCGCTGAGCTCACCGCCCTCCTCGACGAGTGGAAGGCCAGCGTGCCGGCCTACGACCCCTCGGCCCGCCCCGAGGGTGAGGGCCCGAAGATCGACTCCGAGGCCATGCGCAAGCAGCTCGAGATGCTCGGCTACCTCGCCGAGGAAGACGAGCCCGCCGAGGACGAGGGCACCGAAGAGGGCGACACCGACGCCCCCGAGCTCGAGTAGCTCGCCGGGCGCGCCACCCGCGCGCTCTGACGCTCCGCGGCACCCTCGCGAGAGGAGCCGCTACTCGGCGGCGCGCTCGCTGAGGACCGCGCTCGTGACGAGCACGAAGTTCCGGCTCTCGTTGGAGACCGTGAGGATCACGTCGCGCGCGGCGGGGGCCACCATGGGCCGCACCGGGATCTCGATGGCGCCGCCGGCCTTGGAGGGCACGAAGGTCTCCTCGACGCGCACGGTGCCGTTCACGCGCAGGCGCACGGTCAGCTTGGCGGCGGAGTCCTTGGGCCCGAAGTCGTGGGCCTCGATGCGCAGTGTGCGCCCCCCGCGGCTGAACTCCGTCAGGCGCTCGCCGTCGAAGCGGCTGCGGAACTGGTCGCCCGGGTAGAGCCAGGAGCCCCCCTCGCAGCGACGGTCGGGGTCGAGGCTGTACGTGTAGTTCCGGCCGTTCTCGAACGGCGACGTGCCGTCGGAGGACGTGAAGAAGAGGCGCTCCCGCGTGTGGCAGATGCGGCCCTCCTGAAGGCGGAACATCTCCTCGCAGGTCGCGTTGGAGTGGGGCAGCTCGACGCCGTCCTCCAGCACCCGCAGCGGCGAGCAGCGCGCGGCGAAGCGGGACTGCTCCATCGTGTCGACATCGGACATGAAGCCGAGGCCGCCGGCCTCCCAGAAGCCGATGTCGTTGCGGCGGCGCTCGAAGGGGCGCTCGGAGCCACGCGGCGGGGTGACCCGCTTGGGCTGGTGGTCGACGCGGTGGTCGAGGTGCACCAGGGCGCCGTCCTGCAGCTCGATCTCGGTGAAGAGCTCGATCTCCTTGGGCGCGGACCGGCGCTTCCACGCGGCACGGCCCTGCATCTCGGCCTGCACCTGCTTCGCCAGCATCGCGACCGCCTCGGTGAAGCGGCGGGCGCCCTCGGGGTTCATGTGGTCGACGTTGTAGAAGTGGCCGGCCTGCATGTCGAGCTGGCGCACGTCGATGTACTTGCCGCCCTTGTTCTCGACGAGGCGGCGGACCTTCTCGTCGATGCCGGGCATGACCACGTCGCCGGCGCCCTCGGGCAGCAGCGGCGACATCGGCGGCCGCAGGTAGATCGGGATGCCCCCGTTCTTGGCCACCATCGTGGTCAGCTCGGGGATGAAGCTGTCCTTCGGGAGCGGCAGCAGGCTCGGGTCGAAGGGGTTGAGCTCCCCGCCCATGGAGAACGTCGGGATGACGTTGTTGTGCAGGCGGATGTCGGTGCGGCTCTGGTCGAAGGCCCGCTCGAGCGCGGCGGTGGTGCGACCGCGGAACTCGCCGCTCGGCGCGCGCCAGTAGAGCAGGTCGACCGCGACGTTGCGGGAGAGCTTCAGCGCCTTGTCGCGCAGCTTCTCGCGGTTCTCGCGCAGCCGGTTGAGGAAGAAGTTCTGCGTGCCGAGCTTGCGGTCGACGACCGGCTCACGCTCGTTGAAGTGCACCGTCAGGTTGACGACGGCCGCCTCGGTGCGCGGCGTGACGGCGAGCGCGCTCTGCATGTCGGAGAGCAGGATGACCATGCGCGGCCGGTGCCCGTTGGCGTAGATCCGGTTCTTCAGGATCACGTACCAGGTGGCGCCGATCGAGTTGGGGATGGAGAACTTCTGGATCTTGCGCGCGGGGATGCCGAGGCGCTTGGCGAGCAGCGGCACGTGCACGTTCGTGTTCGACAGCGAGTTGCCGAGCACCACGACCTCGGGCTCGTTCTGCCGCATGCGGTGCTCGATGGTGCGCACGACACCGTTCTCGAGCACCTTGCCGTTCATCACGCGGCCGGCGTTGCGATCCTCGCGCTCGGTCGCCGCATCCCGGAAGCCCTCGGCCCACACGGCGGCCGCCGCGAACAGGACGCACGGCAGCGCCACCGCCAGGACGGCGGACAGGATGCGCAGGGTGCGCGGGGCGCTGGAGGGGGCGTCGCTCACGTTCGGGGGTCGCTCCAGACGCCGCGATTAAGCCACCGCTGCGGCCAAGGCAACGCCCGGGCAGGTCCCCTGCCAGTTAAGGCGCGGACGTGGCCCCCACTCTGCTGAGCCTGTTCCTCGCCTGCGGCGGTGCCCCCGAGCCCGCGCCGCCTGCACCGGCTCCGGCCGAGGCGCCTGCCCCGACCGCCGAGGCACCTGCGCGCCCGAACATCCTGGTCGTCCTGTGGGACACGGTCCGGGCCGACCGGCTCTCCCTGTACGGGCACACGCGGGCCACGACGCCCCACCTCGACGCCCTCGCCGCCGAGTCCCGCGTCTGGGAGCGCGCCATCAGCCCCGGCATGTGGACCGTCCCCGTCCACGCCAGCCTCTTCACCGGCCTGGAGCCCGCCACCCACGGCGCCTCGGCGCGGTGGATCTGGCTCGACGGGCACCACGAGACCCTCGCCGAGCGCCTGGGCGCGCACGGCTACGCGACGGGCGCCTGGTCCTCGAACCCGTACCTCTCGCCGGCCACCAACCTGCTGCAGGGCTTCGACGACGTGCACCTCGCCTGGGAGGGCGACCTCGCCGAGGCCACCGCCGCCGCCACCGAGGGCAAGCTGCTCGCCGAGGACCGCAGCGTCTCCATTGCCCCGGGCTGGGCCGCCTCGGGCCGCAAGGGCTGGCCCGAGCACCTGACGCTCCACAAGGACGGCGCTCCGGTGCTCGTCGACCACCTGCTGGAGTGGGTCGACGCCCGCGAGGGGCCCTGGCTCGCCTACCTCAACCTCCTCGAGGCCCACCACCCGCGCGTGCCCTCGCGCGCTGCCCG
>PKDJ01000123.1 GCA_002862545.1 Pseudomonadota bacterium | reverse complement strand
ATCGCCTCCCCGATGGCCTGGAGAGTGGGGTCACCGAGCCCATCCTCGGCGGCTTCAGCGACGCCTCCGGCATCGCCTACGGCGGGACGGACGGCTTCTGGCGACCCGATGCAGACCCGAGCACCACGACCGACCCGACCGAGCCCGACACCGACGGTGATGGCCTGCTCGACGGTGCCGAGGATGCCGATGGCGACGGTGCGGTCACGGGCTTGATCATCGGCGACACCGGCTCCGACGGCGAGGGGGAGACCGATCCGCTCGACCCTGACACCGACGGCGACGGCCTGCTCGACGGCACCGAGGTCGTGCTGGGCACCGATGCCCGGGACAGCGACACGGACGACGGCGGGGTCTCCGACGGCATCGAGGTCCTCGACGACGACACCGACCCGCTCGACCCGAGCGACGATGCCGACGACATGGATGGTGATGGCCTGATCGATCCGGTGGAGCGCGTCCTCGGTACCGACCCGCTCGACGCCGACAGCGACGACGACGGGATTCCCGACGGCGAAGAGGTCGGCGCGGACGGCCTGCTCGACCCCGAAGACAGCGATCCGCTCGACGCCGACAGCGACGATGACGGACTGTCGGATGGGGACGAGGTGGAGCTCGGCCTCGACCCGATGGAGCGCGACACCGACGGCGACGGGATCGACGATGGCATCGAGGCCGGGGTCACCGAGCCTGTGCTCGGCGGTGTGTCCGACGCAGAGGGCACTCCCTACATCGGCACGCATCCCGAGGACTGGGTGGCGGATGCCGACCCGACGACCACGACTGATCCAGCCGAACCCGACACGGACGGCGATGGCCTGATCGACGGGGATGAAGACCTCGACGGCGACGGAGAGATCGACCGCGGCTCGGACGAGACCGATCCGGACGACTCCGACACGGACGATGATGGCTTGCTCGACGGCGACGAGGTGGAGCTCGGCACCGATCCGAACGACTTCGACACGGACGACGGCGGCGTCGGCGACGGCACCGAGGTGCTCAAGCACGACACCGACCCACTCGACCCGTCCGATGACTTCGGCGAGGACTACGATGGTGACGGCCTGTCGAACGAAGACGAGGAGGCTCTCGGCTCCGATCCCGAGGATGCCGACTCGGACGACGACGGGCTGCTCGATGGTGACGAGGTCGACTTCGGCTCGGATCCGCTCGACGAGGACAGCGACGACGACGGGCTGCTCGATGGGGAGGAGGTCGAGGCTGGCCTCGATCCGACCGACGAGGACAGCGACGACGACGGCCTGACCGACGGCGAGGAGTGGGACGGACCGACCGACCCACTCGACGAGGACAGCGACGACGACGGGCTGCTCGATGGGGAGGAGGCCGACTACGGTGCCGACCCGATGAACGAGGACAGCGACGGCGACGGGCTGCTCGACGGAGAGGAGCTCGACTACGACGCCGACCCGTCGCTGCCCGACACCGACGGTGATGGCGTGCTCGACGGTCCCGAGGTCGAGGCCGGTCTCGATCCGAACGACGCTGACAGCGACGACGGTGGAGTCGACGACGGTGACGAGCTCGAGAACGGCTCCGACCCGCTCGACCCGTCCGATGACTTCCCGGCCGACCCGATCAAGTCGGGCCGCTACGTCGGTGGCTGGGCCGCCTGTGCGACGGGGGGCAGCGGTACCCTCCCGGCCTGGCTGGTGCTGCTCTTGCCCATCGTGCTGCGTCGGCGAGGTGACCGATGATCGCCCTGCTCGCGTCGCTGGCGCTCGCTCAGACAGCGGGTGGTGAGGTGCCCGCGCTCAATGCTCAGCTGTTTCGGCCGTCCATCGACGCGACGAAGACGCTGTGGACCAACGACACCTTCCTCGCGCCCACGGGGTACGTCACGGCGAAGGCCATGACGTCCTACCTGAAGGACCCCGCGGTGTACGTCACCGAAGATGGCGAGGTGACCAAGCTGGTCAGCGACGTCGTCGCCACCAACCTGCTAGGTGGGGTCACGCTCGGTCCTGCCCGGATCGGTCTCGACGTGCCCGTCTACTTGCGGTCCGTCGGGGGTCCGACCGGCGGGGAGACCGGCATCGGCGACCTGACGCTGGATCTGCGAGGAACCTTCCTCGACCGGGGGAGTGCGCCTGTGGGTCTCGCGGTCGCCGTGCGTGGCGATCTCCCCACCTCCAGTGTCCAGGCGCCGCTCGGCTACTCCGGCTTCGCCTGGGAAGCGGAGGGCATCATCGACGCGGAGCTCGGCAAGACCTTGCTGGCGCTGAACCTCGGCAACAAGGGCGTTCCCGAGGTCGAGCTGGAGAACTTCACGGCGAACGACCAGTTCTATGTGCGTGGAGGCTTCGGCTACGGGGATCTGGAGGGTGCCGGCGTCAGCCTCGACATCGCGGGTCATGCCACCTACGCGAGCATGGGCAATGCGGATGCCAACCCCGTCGAGGCCATCTTGGGCGGCTGGGCCACCGTGGCCGAGTCGATCAAGGTGCGCGGTGGTGCGGGGACGGGAATCTCGGGTGGGCTCGGAGCGCCGCAGCTCCGGGCGCTGCTGGCCGTCACCTACGAGCCCCCGCGTGACGGCGACAAGGACGGAGATGGCGTTCCCAACCGGGTCGATCTCTGCCCCGAGGTCGCCGAGGACATCGACACGGTCGACGACGGCGATGGCTGCCCCGATCCGACCCGGGTCGTGGTGAAGATCGTCAGTGACGACATGCTGCGAATCGCAGGAGCGGAGTGGACCCTCGGTGAGGCGACGGGCTTCAGCGGGGAGGCCACCGAGCTCCAGGGAGGAGAGTACCTCCTGACCGTGAAGGCGGAGGGTTTCCAGGGAGCGGAGGCGACGATCTCGATTCCCGATGGGGCCAGCCACGAGCTGATCTACAAGCTCAACGCCACGCCCGGGGCCCTGACCGTCTGGGCTGAAGACAGCGTCGGACGCCTCCTCGGCAATGCCTCGTGGGTGCCGCTCGTCGACGACACCACCAAGCCCATTGCGAGCGGCGACTCGATGCGGCTGCGTGCCGGGGACTACCGTGTTCGTGTGCAGGCCGAGGGCTACCGCTCGGCTGAGTCGGACGTTGCGGTCGTGTCGGGCAAGGTGACCGAGATCCGGGTGCTGCTCGAGACCTCCCGAGTGCAGGTCACGCGCGAGAAGATCGACATCAGCGAGTCGATCTACTTCGAGTCCGGCAAGGCCCTGATCAAGCCCGAGTCGTTCGGTCTGATCGACGAGATCGCGTCTGTGATCGTCGATCATCCGGAGCTGACCAAGATCCGCATCGAGGGTCACACCGACAGCCGTGGCTCGGCGTCGGCCAACAAGACCCTCTCCGAGCGTCGCGCGGCCGCGGTGCGTGACTACCTCGTCGACAAGGGCGTCGAGGCCGAGCGTCTCGAGTCGGAGGGCTTTGGCGAGGAGCGGCCGCTCGACGCTGCGAACACCGCCGAGGCCCACGAGAAGAACCGCCGCGTCGACTTCTTCGTCGCCGAGCGAGAGGACTGAGCGCGGCCGTCAGCCGTCGCGCCAGTCGCGGTCTCCCTTGGGCTTGTTGCCGAGGATCGTGTCGATCTCGGCGCGCACCTCGGGGGTGAGCTTTGGAATCATGGCGGCCGCCGCAAAGTTCTCCTCGAGCTGGGTGAGCTTGGATGCGCCAGTGATCACCGTCGACACGTGGGGATGGCTGGCGGCCCAGGCGATGGCCAGCTGAGCCATCGAGCCACCGAGGTCGCCGGCGACCTCGGTGAGCTTGCGGACCTGGGCCACCCGCTCGTCGAAGCGGTCGCCGAGCACGGCATCCTGGAGCCAGGAGAGGTGCTCGAGGGCGAGGCGTGAGCCCTCGGGGATGCCATCGTTGTACTTGCCGGTCAGGAAGCCGCTCGCGAGGGGGCTCCACGTGGTCGTTCCGAGCCCGAAGTCCCGCACGAGGTTGGCGTACTCGACCTCGAGCCGCTCTCGGTGGAACATGTGGTACTGCGGCTGCTCCATGGTCGGCCCGATCAGGTTGTTCTCGCGGGCGATTCGCCAGGCCTCGCGGAGCTGATCCGCCGACCACTCGCTCGTGCCCCAGTAAAATGCCCATCCACGGTCGATCACGTGGTTCATCGCCCGAACCGTCTCCTCGATGGGCGTGTTCGGATCGGGTCGGTGGCAGAAGACGAGGTCGACGTAGTCGAGCTGAAACCGCTTCAGGGCGGCGAGGGTGCCCTCCACCACGTGCTTGCGGGACAGGCCCCGCTGGTTGGGGCCGTCGCCTCCCCAGAAGATCTTGGTCGACACCACGTAGCTGTCCCGCGACCAGCCGAGCTTCTTCAGGGCTGCCCCCATCAGCTCCTCCGAGCGCCCTGCGGCATACACCTCGGCGTTGTCGAAGAAGTTGCAGCCCTGGTCGTAGGCGGCCTGCATCACCGTGGTCGCACCGTCGAGATCGAGCTGGTGGCCGAAGGTGACCCAGCTCCCGTAGGACAGGCGGCTGATCTTGAGGCCGCTGCGGCCTAGGTACCCGTACTCCATCTGCAACCTCCGGCAGGCCCGTATGGGACGAGGCGTGGTCTCGCATCGAAGCTGTCGCCCGAGGCGGATCGTCGACGATGGCACACCCACTGAGGTGCGTCGGGTCGCGCCGTCTCGTGAAACGCTCGACGGGCTTGCGGTACGACAACGCATGACGCGCATGCTTGTCTTGTCCATGGCCCTCTTGGGCTGCACGGTGGCTGAGCCACCGACCGAGGGATCCCCTGCGGCCACACTCGGTGGCGGGCCCGAGCTGTCGTCGTCCACCGAGGACTGTGCCGAGACGGACTGCACGGAGGCGGAGACCGCTGGCCCCGAGGTGTGTGGCAACGGCCGCGACGATGACGGCGACGGCGCTGTGGACTGCCAGGACTCGGACTGCGACGGAGGCTGCCCCGAGGACTGCAGTGACGACCGGGACAACGACGGTGACAGCGCTGTGGACTGCCAGGACGCGGACTGCGACGGGGGGTGTCCCGAGGACTGCGTCGACGGCCGGGACAACGACGGCGACGGTGCTGTGGACTGCCAGGACGCGGACTGCGACGGGGGCTGCCCCGAGGACTGCAGCGACGAGCGGGACAACGACGGTGATGCGCTGCCTGACTGCCGCGATCCGGACTGCGACGGCGTCTGTCCCGAGAGCTGCAGCGACGAGCGAGACAACGACGGCGATGGGCTGGTCGATCTCGATGACCCCGACTGCGACCAGGACGGCGATGGCTGGGGGCCGCCCTTCGACTGCGACGACACCGATGCCAGCCGCAGCCCCGACATGGAGGAGGTCTGCGAGGACGGCATCGACCAGGACTGCGACGGCTTCGACGCGCCGTGCCTCTCCCTCGCGGGCACCTACACCCTCGACGAGGGGCCGACGATCTTCGGCGCGGATCTACACGGCGGCCTGCTTGGCATGGGCATCGAGGTGCGGAACTGTGTCGAGACCTGCGCGGCGCTGTTCGGCGGCGAGATGAGGGACTGGGTGTGCAGCGTCTCGCCCTACCGTCCCGACGGTGGCGCGTACTACGCCCACTGGGACTCGGGCTGCGTGGTGCGAGACGACGACGACTCCATGGGTGGCTGCGTGATGTACGACATCGACCGGGACTGCATCCTCACCGCCTGGGGCCGGCCGGTGCGCCCGTTCACGGGGCCGGAGTACTGTGGACTCGCGCAGGTGAATCACTGCTGGGAGCGGCACTGACGGGCGAGGCCAGGGACCGCTCGAGCTGGGTCACCACCCGCTCGTAGGCTGCGGGTCCGAGTGCGCGGGAGAGTCCCTGGGCGCCTACGAGCGCGCAGGCGATCTCCATCGCCTTGTCGCTGGAGGGGCCCTCGAAGGCCAGCTCACCGGTCTGTCGGCCTTCCTCCAGCGTCGCCACGTAGAACGCGAGGACGCGCTCCTGCACCGCCACGACCGCCTCGCGGACCTCCGGTGGCACGGTCTGGAGCTCGTTGTTGATCATGCCCAGCGCGCAGACCCGCTGGTCGGCGACCACCCGCCGCCCCACTTCGAAGTAGCTGCGCAGCCGCACCGGACTCGGCTCGGCTGCGACCGACGCGGCCCAGGTGTCGAACTTCGCGCCATACCGCTCCAGCACGGCGACGACGAGCAGCGGCTTCGTCCGGAAGTGGAAGTGGATCGCGGCGCTCTTCACCCCGAGCGCCTCGGCGATGTGGCGGAAGCTGAAGGCGTGGTAGCCCTGCTGCATCACCATGCGCTCGGCGAGCTCGAGGATGCGTCGTCGGGTGTCGGTGCGGCGTCGGTCGATCATCGCTGCCTCCGCAAGAACAGGAGCAGCGCGAGCAGGAGGCCAGGCGAGGTGCTGCCACCGTGGGTGCAGCCACCGCATCGCCCAGCAGCGGTCAGTGCACCTGCACGCCGTGAGCGTCCTCCGTCATCGGTCGAGGCCGGCGTGCCGGGGTCGGTCGTCGAGCCCGGTGAGGTCGTCCCTCCCGAGGTGCTGGTGTCGCTCGAGGTGCCGTCGAGGGGCTCATCGTCGTCGTCGGGCAGGCCGACGCCGAACAGGTCGGTCGGGGGCCCGAGCACGGTGCCGCTCTCGGAGATCACGGCCACCTGGACCCAGGAGGCCGCCAGGGCCGGAGAGATGGGCACCTCCACGGCGACGATGCCGTCGGTCGAGGTCACCGCCTGCACGGCGACCGCGTCAGCGAGGTCCACGGGGCCGTGCGGAGTCGGGGTCGCTCCAGGTCCGCGTCCGGCGTACAGCACCAGCTCGGCATCGAGCTCGGCGAGGGTCCCCACCTCGATCACGCCCGAGTCGGGGGCGTCGAGCCAGATTCGTGGGACGTGGCTGCGAGAGGCCCACCGGGTGGTCTCTGCGGGTGGCTCGAACAGCAGCCCCCGCAGTCCACGTGGCTCGCCGAGGACCTCGTGCTCGAGGAACTGGCTGGCGTAGGTCAGCACCACGTCCTGCTGGATGGGGTCGGGCATCGACTCGGTGCCCCACTCGAAGTTGGAGACCGCCTGGTGCCCGGCGCCGACGATGTTCGCGTACAGGCCGCGCTCCGTCGCGTCCATGTGGTCGAACCACTCCTGGACCATCGGCGGGGTCGAGGTGACGTCCTCGGTACCGACGAGGTAGAGCGCCTGCCCGTCGAAGGCCGACAGGGCTGCGTAGTCGGCCTCACGGTCGCTCTCGTAGGGCATGAAGCCGATCAGCGTGCGCACCCGAGGATCGAAGTCGATCACCCGGGCGAGGGTCGCGCCGCCCATCGAGTGGCCCATCGCGGTCCAGTCGTCGTCCGAGACCATCCCGGCCAGCCAGTGATCCGCCTCGAGGCTTCGATCGTCGGCCCACTCCAGCGCGACGACGGTGTCGCGAGCGAAGCGCTCGACATCCAAGAAGGGGTGGGTCTCGGTGTCCATGTTCACGACGACCAGCCCGAGGGAGGCCAGGTGGTCGCAGGCCTCTGAGTACATCCATGCCGAGCCGAGCCAGCCATGAAGGAAGGCGGCCAGTGGGTAGGGCCCACCGGACACGTCGGCGGGCGCTTCGGGCCCGGTGGCGAGGGCCGGGTAGTGCACAGTGACCCGCATCAGGCCCCGGCTGTCGTCGAGCCACGTGACCGAGCGGGACGACACGGTGTAGGGCCCGGGATCGAGGGCCTGTGCCGGGGAGAGGAGGGAGAGGAGAAGGGGCAGCATGCGGCGGTCCTCCAGCTGCTCGAAGGCTTACCTTTAGGTAAGGCACTCGTGAAGAGGAAGCGTCAAGGCCGCTGTCGGAGGCGCTCTGCGCGTGCGCTCAGTCCGCGATGCACACCGTGAGGATGTGATCATCGCCGCCCCATGACGAGTACAGCGTGTCGTTCTGCACGCCCGGGATGCAGCCGTTGTCGACCATGCCGTTGTCGTTCTCGTGGGGGAACTCGCTGTGGCCGTGCCAGCACCCGAAGACGGGGTCGGCGAGGTGGGCCACGAGGTCACGGCAGGGGGCGTCGCGGATGTCGACCGGATCGTCGCCGCGCACGTAGCAGAGGGTCCAGCCGTCCCGGACCTGGTCGGGGTCGGTGTGCAGCAAGGGTCCGCAGCGCTCGAGGGGGCAGTCGTCGGTGAGGTCGGCATCCAGCGGGTCGCAGTCGTCGCCGTCGAGGAAGCCGTCGTCGTCGGTGTCGGGGTCGCGGGGGTCGGTGCCCCGCTCGCTCTCGACACCGTCGGTGAGCCCGTCGCCGTCGGAGTCACGGTCGAGGGTGGTGCACACGACCTCGGACAGGTCGGTGCTCTCGCCGCCAGGGCCGCGGATGGAGGCCGCCTGGAAGCAGACCTCGGCCCCACCCAGGTCTCCGAGGGCAGGAATCGGCAGGTCGATGTCTGTGGAGCCCTCGATGTCGGCGTAGAGAGTGCGCAGGTGCTTCACGGGACCGCGGAGACCCAGGCAGGCGCCACCGAGGACACCCAGGCAGGGCCCGGGGCCGGCGCCAGCGCGGCTCATCAGCAGCTCCACCTCTTCGTAGGGGTAGGCGTCGCGCAGGGTCACGGGCATCGTGCCGCCGAGCACGCCGAGGCCCACCTCGAGCACCACGTCGCCAGGCGGACTCACGACCCCGAGGACGGGACCTGACCACGCTGTGGGCCCTCTGGAATCGTCTGCCGATGTCCCACAGGCCATCAGGGCCAGGACTGTCCACCACCGCATCGCGACCTCCCGAGACAGAGCTTGAGGTTACCAGAGTACCGGGTCCGAGAGCCGCTCAGCGCTGGCGGCGTCGAAGGCCGAGGAGCATCATCGGAAGCAGTCCCGCGAGGAGGGCGCTGCTGCCTCCGGCGTCACATGCGCAGCCTCCGGACTTCGCTTGGCCGGGGGAGGCGGTGTCACTGCGCGCAGCGGTGGGCGAGCTGGTGCCGGTGCCGTTGCCCGTGCTGCCGACCACCTCCTCGACCAGGGGTCTGTTGTCGACCACCACGGTCGGCACGCCGGTGGACCCGACCTCCTCGATGATCAGCGCAGCAGGAAGCTCGAACTCCTGAATGTACTCGAACACGGTGAGGTCCGCCTCGTCGAGCTCGCGCTCACTGGGAACCATCGCCACGATGCCGAGTGGATACTCGATGGCCTGTAGAGCCTCGGAACGGTCGGGCTCCGCCGCGGTGCAGAGCCGTCGCTGGACGACGCTCCGGAGGTCGTCGAACTCGGGGAGGTCCGGGTTGAAGCCAAACATGGGGTCGACGGTCATCTCCTCGGGAGAGACGGACGACCGCAGGCGCGTGAGCGTCTCCGCACCATCGATCATCGCCTGAATCTGCTCTCGCGGCGTCAGCTCGGCCTCGACGAGCGCCGCGATCAAGGTCTCCTCGTCGAAGGGCATGCCCGCCCAGTCGTCGAAGTAGCGATCCGGAGCCGAGTAGAACCGGACTGGATCTCCCGTAAAGTCCTCGGGCATGGGGAGCAGTCGAGACAGCACGCTCAGCACTTCGTCTGTCAGCTCGAGCCCCGCGCTGCCCAGGGCGTTGACGAAGTCGAGCGCGGTCTCGTGGCCTCTCAGCGCATCGATGTTGTACCAGGCGGGCACGTAGACTTGGCGGCTCATCACCCGCGCCCCGGACACCCAGTCGGTGGCGAAGGCTTGCCCTCCGGCCTCGTCCGCCGCGCGTGTGATCGCGTCGTCGAGGTTGGCGCCCCCAGCCCAGTAGTCGATGGCGAGTGGGTTGAGGTGCACGTGTAGGTAGTTCCGGGGCACCCCGCGATGATCGCCGAAGAGGTAGACATTGAGCGGCATGTCGGGCTCGGCCGCGACCCGGGTGAGGGTCAGTGGGACGACCGGCGTGGTCCCCGGATAGCGGAGCGCCAGCGGAGAGAGTGCGCCGGTCGTCGCTCCCTTGCGCAGCTTCATCGCCAGGAAGTTCTGGCCGCCAGCGACATAGGGGGCGAGCACCTCGTCGAGGGTGTCAGGCACGTCGTAGTCGTTGGTCTGCAGCCAGTCGACGAGCAGCTCGGGATCCTCGGCGGAGAGCGTGACGATGTCGTACGCGCCGACCAGATCCCGTGCGAGCACCTCGATGCCGTCGGTGTCGGTGTCGGCGTCGGCGTCGGTGTCGGCGTCGGTGTCGGCGTCGGTGTCCGTGTCGGCGTCGCTCCAGCTGTCGCCACAGGCGGTGTTGTCGACGGTCACTTGGAAGAAGCGGCCTGTGGCGAGGGGCAGGGTGTCGAAGAGGGAGCTGTGGGACAAGAACACGTCGGGCTCGCCGGCCACCGGGACGACCCAGGAGAAGTCCTCCGCTGGACCGCTGTAGGCGACCTGGACGTGCATGGTGACCTGCTCGGTGACCTCGTCTACGTCGAAGACGATCACCTCGCCCGCCTGGTCGACAGGTGCCGTCTGGTCGCAGAAGAACCCGCCGCAGGCGTGCGCCGGTGAGAGAGTGAGCCACAGCAGCGATGTCATTGGTGCCCCCGACAGTCCGAGCTCAAGGTAGCTAATCTCGTGGCGAGTAGAGTGGCTATGGACGACAAATCGTCCTGCTGATCTGCCTTTGAATGTGCAGAAGCGAGAGAGAGGACTGTCGCCGGAGCGGCTGCCGGGTGACGGTGTGCCCAGCGGGGAGGGTGGGTGCGCGTCGGACTGCTCGAGGCAATGGGCGTGAGGCCGGTGGGTCTGCGGCTGCGACAGGCCCTGGTGGCGCTGCGGGGTGAGGAGGACGTTCCGCCGTCGCGCTTCGATCGCTCGAGCCTCACGCTCCTGCGGCCGCGTCTGTCGCTGCCGATGTGGGTGGGGCGCGCTCCCGTGCCGAGGCGGGTGATCATCACAAACCTG
>PKDJ01000028.1 GCA_002862545.1 Pseudomonadota bacterium | reverse complement strand
CTCACCCGGCTGGCGGCCGAGCAAGAGAAGCAAGGCATCGCGCGCGGTCTGCTCCGCGACCTCAGCATCGAGTCGCGCGGACTGGGCCTGGACGAGTGCCGCCTGCAGCCGCGTTCGCTCGACTGGCGCGAGCTCGCCCGCGGTGACCTTCAGCTCCCCGACCCGCAGCGCCTCCTCAGCATTGGTGACGCTCAGACGCGAGATCTCGGCCAGACGCACCTGGTAGACCCAGGCCCAGTAGGCGTCTGCGGCCTGCGCCAGCGTCTCCTGGCGAGTGCGCTCGGAGGTGAGCTCCGCCGTCTCCCAGCCGTTCTTCGCCCGGGTGACGTTCTGCAGGTTGAACTTCATCCGCACGCCGCGCAGCAGCTGCTGCGTCACCGACAGGTTGAGGTTGCCCCGGTAGGTGTCCGTGATCTGCCGGTTCTCGAAGCCACCGAAGTTGGTGGTGAAGTCCGACAGCGAGCGGTTCAGGCTGCCGTTGACGGCGTAGCTCGTGCCCGTGGGCGCTTGCCCCGTGATCGCGGTGCGGAAGTCGTTGCTGGTGGACTCACTGTCGAAGGGAAAGCCCTGGAAGAAGCCCCGGTCGACACTCTTCGACCAGGTCGACCCCAGCTCGAGATCGGGGTCGTAGGCGCCGGTCGCACCCGTCCAGTCCGCCCGGGAGGCCTCCGCCTCCATCTGGGCGCGCTGCAGCGCAGGGTTTGCGTCGACGGCGGCGTTCATCGCCTCGCCGTACGTCAGCGGCTCGGCGAGGGCAGTCAGGGCCAACAGGGCCAACATCACAGGTCACTCCCCAGGATCCATGCGACCCAGTGGCGCCCGGAGGTCCGGGCATCGTCCAGCACGGCGTACAGGTATGGCACAAAGCCGAGCGTCAGCACAGTCGCGGCAATCAGGCCCCCGATGACGGTCCGCCCGAGCGGAGCATACGGGATGCCGATGAAGGACGACGCACCGAGGGCCATGGGCACCAGGCCGCAGATGGTCGTCATGGCCGTCATCAAGATGGGTCGAAGGCGACGTCGGCCCGCCTCCACGAGGGCGGGGGTGCGCGCCATACCCCCCGAACGAAGCTGCTCCACGAGGTCGACCAGGACGATGCCGTTGTTCACCACGACCCCGACCAGGACCACCAGCCCGACACCCGCCATGGTGTCCATGCCGGTGCCCGTGAGCACCAGGCCCCAGACCGCGCCAGCCATGGCCATGGGCACGGTGGTGATGATCGACAGCGGCAGCACGAAGCTCTCGAAGAGCACACCCATCAGCAGGAACACGAAGCACACGGACAGCAGGAGCGCGAACAGGGTCGCGTCGTCGTCCCGAGCACGCCGATCGAACTCCGTGCCCTGCGACCAGGAATAGCCGCGAGGAAAGACCATGTCCTCGAGCGAGGCGCTCAGGCCCTTCCGCAAGGCCGACATGTCAGCGTCCTCTTCGAGGTCGAGCGTGATGGTGGTGCTCGTGCGTCGGTCGGTCCTCCGGATGCGCATCGGCCCCTTCGTGATCTCCAGGTCGGTGAGCGAGCGGACCGGCACCAGCGACATCATCGCCGGCGAGAACACGTCGAAGTCGAGGAGCGTGTCCAGCGAGGAGCGATCCTCCAGCGCGAACGCCGCCTGGACCGGGATCTCCCTCCCACCCGTCTGCAGGTCGGGCAGCCGGGTACCCCGCATCGCGTAGGAGACGAGCCCGCCGACCTGCTGTGCGCTGACGCCGTACCGGCCGATCGCGTCCCGATCGATCACGAGGTGAAGCTCTTCCGCTCCCTCGCTCGACAGGTCGACCTCGACGTCGATCACCCCGTCGACCGAGCGCACCCGGCGCGCGACCTCGTCAGCCAGCGCGACGAGGGTGCTCATGTCTTCCCCGGTGACGGCCAGGGTGACCTGATTGCTGCCCTCGCCCTCGCCCTCGGACCACCCGATGGTGCCGGTGACCCCTGGAAGCTCGGTGGGGAGCGCAGCCTCAGCTCGCTCCATCACCTCCTCGCGCGGCATCGGCCCGTCCGTGCCCAGGTAGACGGTCACACCACCACGCATGGCGTCGCTCTCCAGGCGCGCCCGGTAGACCCGCACGCCCCACTCCTCCTGGTTTTCCTCGACCACGGACTCGAAGGCTCGAACGATGGCATCGCGCTCACGGATCGACGCCTGGGGTGGGACCGTGAAGCGAATGGTGAAGTCGTTCAGGTTCTCGTCGACCTCTCCCGCGCACTGCACGTTCGGCACCGCCACGCCCACCGTGAGCAGGGTCGCCGCGAGGAGCGCCATGGTGGCGTCGGTGCGGTGGGTGAGCACCCATCCGAGCACCCCCGCATAGCGATCCGTCAGCCAGGCCAGCCAGCGCGGATCGGGCTTGATCTCAGCACTGCCGATGTAGCGGGTCGCGAGGGGTGCGAAGACGAGCGCCACCAGCAGCGATGCCGCGAGGGCGAAGACCACCGGGAAGCCCAGCTGGCCCATGAAGAACGAGAACATCGCGTTCTCGGACATCAGGATCACCGGCAGGAAGACCACCATCGTGGTCGCCGTGGAGGCCATGATCGCCAGGTAGACCTCACCGACCCCGCCGACGGCAGCCTCGCGCACGCCCGCCCCGAGCGAGCGGCGACGGTAGATCGTCTCGATCACCACGATGGCGTTGTCGACCACCATGCCCACGGCGAGCATCAGCCCCATCAGGCTGATCAGGTTCAGCGAGCTGCCCCAGCCGTAGATCACCGCCACCGTGATCAGCAGCGAGAAGGGAATCGAGGCGGCGATGAGCAGCGTCATCCGCCACTCGCGCAGGAACAGGTAGAGGATGAAGACCGCGAACAGGCCACCCGTGAGGGCGGTGTTGAGCAGCGTGGCGATGGACTCGCCGACCAGCTCGCCTTGGCTGAAGAACGTGAAGAAGGTGATGCCGCTGAGCCGTCGATCTCCCTCGAGGGCGGCGAGCTCGGCCTCGACCGCCTCGGCGACGGCGATGGTGTTCGCCGACGCCTCCTTGCGCACGGCCAGGCTCGCGGCCTGCTCCCCGTTGATCCGCCAGATCGTCGACGAGAGCGCGGCGCGCAGCCTGACATCGGCGATGTCGCCGAGGACGAGATCATCCTTGATCGGCGTGGCGGCCAGCGCCTCCACGCTCTCGACCTGAGCAAGCGAGCGGGCACTCCGCGTGAGCCCCCGATCGACGATTCGACCCGATGCCATCTGGAAGTTGCCGGCGGAGAGCGTGCGCTGGACGTTCCCGAGGTCGATGCCATGGGCGTAGACACGCTCCTTGTCGTAGTCGACGTAGACCGCCCGCTGTGGCACGCCGTAGAAGTCGACGGAGGCCACGCCCGAGAGCCGCTCGAGCCGCGGCTTCACCACAGTCTCGAGCGCATGGAGTGGGTCGTCCACCGTCGGTGGCAGCGTGATCCCCGTCCACACGATCGGATCTTCGTTGGGGTTGTAGCGGAAGATCCAGTACCGCTCGACATCCTCCGGCAGGTCGACCATCGCCCGCTCGAGGCGGTCCACGACGGTGTTGTAGGCCTCGTCCATGTCGACGCTGGAGTGAAACTCGACGCCAAAGCCCGCCGAGCCATCGTCTGCTCGGCTCCGCAGGCGCTGGATGCCCGCCACCGTGCCGAGCTGGTCCTCGATGGGCCGCACGATGCGCTCGTCGACCTCTGTGGGGCTCGCGTTCGGGTAGGGAACCTGTACCCACAGGAAGCCCGGCTCGAAGCCGTTGGGCATCATCTGCACCGGCACGCGCGACCAGGCGATCAGTCCGATCACGAGCAGGGCCAGGAAGGCCATCAGCACCGTGACGGGACGGTCGTAGGCCAGTGTCGGCAGCTGCTCCCTCATCCAGCCGCCTCCACCGAGGCCACCGCCGCGGCCCGCGCGGCCAGCGGACGCTCGAGCAGGCGGTAGATCACGGGAATCACGACGAGCGTGAGGCCCGTGGACGAGAGCAGACCGCCGATCACCGTCACCGCCAGCGGCCCCTGGACCTCAGCCCCCGCCCCGAGTCCCAGCGCCAGCGGCGTGAGGCCCAGCACGGTGGTGGCGGTCGTGATCAGGATGGGACGCAGGCGGAGCACGCCCGCCCGTCGAATCGCGTCGTCGAGCCCGAGCCCGTCGGCGCGCAGCCGGTTGATGGTGTCGACGAGCACGATGGCGTTGTTGACCACCACGCCCGCCAGCACGATCACCCCGATGAGCACCACCACCGACAGCGGCGTGCCGAGGAGCCACAGCCCCGCGACGGTGCCCACTCCCGCGAGAGGGACACTGAACAGGATGATCAGCGGGTGGACCAGGTGCTCGAAGGTCGAGGCCATGATCACGTAGACGAGGAAGATGGCCAGCGCGAGCGCGAACTGCAGCGAGCCCAGGGACTCCTGCATCTCGGAGGACTGGCCTGCGACCGCCCACGTGATGCCCGGAGGCAGCTGCGCCCGACGCAGCGTCGCCTCGATGTCGCCCGCGGCCGAGCCCAGATCGAAGCCCTCCAGGTTGGCGCTGATGGCGAGCGCTCGCTGCTGATCGACCCGTCGGATCTCGGACGGGCCGATGGCCTCCTCGAAGTCGGCGACCGCATCGAGCGGGATCACCGGCCGCAGAGCGGGGTTGACGTTGATCCCGCGTAGGTCGCCCAGCGTGGCGCGGTCCTGCTCGAGCAGCTGCACCCGCAGCGCAAGGCGCTCGTCGCCCCGGTGGATGCGAGTGGCCTCGACACCCTGGACCTTGTCGCGCACCTGGGCGGCGACGGTCGCCGCATCCAGCCCCAGGCGGTGCAGGCGCTGGCGGTCATACAGGATTCGGATCTCGGGATGACCCCGCTCGAGGCTGGACTTCACGTCTCGCAGTCCAGGCACCCCCGACAGGGTCGCCGTGAGGCTCTCGCCCAGCTCGCGCAGGCGGTCGAGGTCGTTTCCATAGAGGATGACCTCGACGGGAGTGCGGAACGAGAACAGCGCCGGCCGCGACATCTTGACCGTGAGCCGTGGGAACGCCGCGAGGGTGGTGCGGAGGTCCTCCATGACCGCGGCCTCGCGCTCCCCGAGGTCGCCCCCCGGCGTCAGCTCGACGCGGAGACGGGCTGTGTGCTCGCCCTCGTCTGCCCGCGCATCCGCCGTGCGATCCGAGCCGATGGTCGCGTACACCACTGCCACCTGTGGGTGTGCCGCCACGCGCTCCTCGGCCTGCGACACCACCTCCGCCGTGCGCCCGAGCGGCGTGCCCACGGGCAGCGCCAGCTCGACGGTGAAGCGCCCCTGGTGAACGCTCGGGATGAGCTCGCTGCCGAGGGAGGACAGCCCCACCCACGACGCCAGCGCGAGCACGACGACGGTTCCGAGCACCGCACCGGGGCGTGCCAGCAGCGGGCCGAGCACGCCACGATAGCGGCTCTGTACCCGCCCATAGACGGCCTGGAAGGCGTCGGCGGCCGCCAGCGAGAGCTTCTTGGCGGGCCACACGACGTAGGAGACCACCAGCACCGTGAGGCGCGCCGAGGCGGCGAGGACCAGCAAGCCCAGCATCAGGGCAAGCTGGAACAGCATCGTCAGCAGGAGGCGAGGCACCAGATAGGCGAGCCACGGCCAGCGCCAGCGGCCGACGAAGCTCTCCCGCAGTGCGGTCAGGGGCTCTGTCCAGGCCCGGACCTTCACCCCGCTGACCACACGCCGTGCCCACGCCCCAAGGGTCTCCGTCTCGCCGCGGGCGAGCAGTCCGACGCCGCTGTCCGTGGTGGGCAGACCGAGGTCGAGCTGAAGCGCAGCCATCATGGGCACGAGGAACAGGGCCACCGCCAGCGAGGCCACCAGCGAGCTGACCACCGCCAGCGACAGATCTCCGAACAGCTGCCCGGCGACGCCCTCGACGAACTGAATGGGGAAGAACACAGCAACGGTCGTCAGCGTAGACGCGGTGACCGCCGCTCCCACGTCCGTCACGCCGTGCACCGCCGCAGCCACCCGGCCCTCGCCCTCCTCGCGGTAGCGCTGGATGCTCTCGAGGACGACGACCGCATTGTCGACCAGCATGCCGATGCCGAGCGCGAGCCCGCCCAGCGACATCAGGTTCAGCGACACACCGAGCAGATACAGTGGCGCAAAGCCGATCACGACGGAGATCGGGATGGCGAGGCCGATGATTCCAGTGGCCCGAAAGTCACGCAGGAAGAGGAACAGCACGCCCACAGCGAACACCCCGCCGAGCACGGCAGTGTCGCGGAGGTTGTCGATGGCGCTCTCGATGAAGGCCGCCTGATCGTCGAGCACCCTCAGGCTCACGCCCTCGGGCAGGTCGCCCGACAGCCCCGGCGAGCCTCCCCACTCCTTCGGCATGCCGTCGCCGAAGAGCCGTGCCTTCACCCGCCTGGCCACGTCGACGACGTTGGCGTCCGCCTCCTTGTAGAGCTCGAGCTCGACCGCTTCGCCCCCATCGAGGCGGGCGATCACCTCACGCTCCGCGTGCCCCTCGGAGAGCACCGCCACATCGGTCAGGGGGACCTGAGTGCCGTCCGCCCGGCGGATGCGGAGCGTCTGTAGCTCCTCGAGGGTCGTGAACTCGTTGAGCGTGCGGATCAGGTACTCGACATCCCCCTCGATGATCGAGCCGCCCGCGACGTTGATGTTCTCGGACTGCAGGGCCGTGCGCACCGCATCGGGCGTGAGCTCCCGCGCGGCGAGCCAGTCCTCCCGGAGCTCGACACGGATCTCGCGCTCGAGTCCCCCGCGGACCCGCACCGCCGCCAGACCCCGCATCGACTCCAGATCCCGCTTGATCTCCCGGTCGGCCAGCTCACGGAGCAGGAACAGGGCTTGGTCGGGGTCGAGCTCGGACTCGGCGCCCAGGGCCAGCCCGACGCGCATGAACGGATCGAGGGAGGGGTCGTACCGGAGGATCAGCGGCCGATCGGCTCCCTCGGGGAGGAAGGTCGTCTGCAGGTTCTCGCGGATCGCCTGGGAGGCGCCAGGCATGTCCGTGCCCCAGTCGAACCCCAGCACCACGTCGGACACCCCAGGGCGCGACCGGCTCTCCAGCTGCACGAGGCCGTCGAGGGTCGCGAGGGCCTCCTCGACGGGCCGGCTGACCTGAGCCTCGAGCTCCTGCGGAGCGGCTCCTTCGAAGGTCGTGCGCACGGTGATGGTCGGGTAGCTGATGTCGGGCATCAGCTCGACGGCGAGGCGCTGGTAGCTCACGAAGCCGAACACCAGGGCGGCCAGGAAGACCATGCCCACGGCCACTGGGTGCGTGACGAGGGCGTGGAATAGACCGGTCAGCTCGACAGGCTCACTGGACTCGCCAGAGGCGCTCACTCCGCATCCTCGGCAGCCGCGACATCCTCGTCATCGGTCCGAGGCGGGCGCACCCGCGCGCCGTCCCGCAGGTGGGCCTGACCGAGCACGATCACCTCAACGCCCGCCTCCAGACCGGCGAGAATCTCTGCCGAGTGCTCGTCGACGAGGCCGAGTCGCACCGGGGTGCGTCGCGCCACGAGGACGGGCCCCTCGTCGACCTCCACCTCCTCGGGCTGATCCTCGTCGTCGTCGCCGGCGAGCCACGAGGGCGGCCACCAGCCGGCCTCCGCCTCCTCGCCGTCGGCCTCGTCGGCCTCGTCTTCGGCATCTGGGGGGCCGACCACATAGACGACCGGCGCGCCATCCTCATAGACAATCGCCCGCTTCGGCACCGTGAGGACGTCGCGACGCCGATCGACCTCGAGGTCGATGGTGACGAACTGCCCCGGTCGCAGTGCGGTCTGTTCGGGGTCGACCTCGATGGTCACCCGGAACGTGCCCGAGCTGGGGTCGACCACCGGCGCCACCCGGGCGATCGTGCCCTCGGACGAGCGGCTGTCATCGTAGGCGCTCGTCAGCTTGGCCGGCTGCCCCACCGCCACGCGCGGCAGGTCACGCTCGGGCATCGACGCCACCACCCGCAGGGCCTCGAGATCGACGACCTGAAACGCCGGGGTCGCCGAGCTGGCGAGCTCGCCGACGCGAATGGTGCGCGAGGCGACGACGCCGTCGAAGGGGGCGGTGAGCCGGGTCTGGCCAAAGGACCGCGTCGCCTCCGAGGCGCTCACCTGGGCGGTTCGGAGCTGAAAGCGGATGTCCTCGAGCTCCTTGTCGGAGACCGCCCCGCGGGTGTGGAGGGCCTCCATCTCGGCGACCTGCTCGACCAGGCGACGCGCCTCCGCACTGGCCCGGGTCGCGCTCGCATCGAGGGTCACGTTCTCGAGCACGGCGAGCACGTCTCCCGCCGCGACGGGATCGCCGTCGTCGACCCGCACATCGAGCACCCGACCCGTCGTCGCAGGCACCAGATCCGCCTGCCGCTCGCTCTCGACGATCGCGGAGGTCTGCAGGCGGTCGGCCACCTCACCGAGCGCTGCGGCAGCCGTCTCAACGACCGTCACGGGCTCGGGACGATCTGCACCCTCGCCGTCCCCATCCGCGCCGTACCGGCCCTCGCCGCCACCACAGGCGACGAGCATCAACAGCCCCAGCGTTGTCCACACACGCATTCATCCGCTCCCGGAGGGGGTCCACTGGTGGCGCCCTCGGCTTATTCCACCGCCTCTGTGCGGAGACGGTCAAACGTCGTCACTCCGCCCGGGTCACGTAGGCTGCATCCGGACTCACCGCGCATCTCACGGCCTCAGCCTCCGACGTGCTCATTCTCGGTCGCGTCGAGCACACGCTGCCACGTGCCCCAGAACCAGTCGCCCGGAACATCCTCCGACAGGGGGCTCTTCTCTCCCGGCAGGGCGTCCGCCAGGCCCCGGACCCAGAGTCGCTCGAGCGGCGCCTCTCGGAGATAGAACGCCGTGAACAGCTGAAGAACGTCTCGATGCTCCGCGCGCTCGTCGGGCTCAGCCACGAGGAGAGCCCGGAGCGAGCCCGTGAGGGTGACGAGGTGCGGCATCAGGAGGGAGAGCAGGCTGGTCTGGTTCGGGTGGGGAGGTGCGATCCACGAGCGGTTCAGCTGGTGGCTCCAGGCCTCCTGCACCGCCACCAGCGCGGTGGCGATCTCGGCACGCTCTCGGCCGAGGTGACGAGCGATGTGCTCGTGAGCCGTGGGGTCCGACAGCCACCTGATCAGGGGCATGAGGACCTCGCGCAGGTGGCGCTCAGTGTCGAGCAGCGCCAGGTCGGCCGCGGTCGGCTCCCCACCGCCGTGCCAGTCGAGGTGCGCCAAGATCGCGGCATAGGCCTGTCGCGTGGCCTCCTGGACCCGCTCGATGGCCAGCGCATCGAAGACGGCCTTCGGCTTTCCCTCGACGCGCAGGCCGGAGGCGTCGACGTGCAGCCAGTGCTCCCACTCGGCGTCAGCGTGCTCGAGTGGCTCGTTCAGTGGCCGAGGGGTGCCATAGGGCCAGCCGAGCCCCGTGAGCGCTCCAATGCCTCGGCTCCGCCACCGATCGAGCCCGATCCACTGCTCGGAGTCCTCTCGGGGGATGACGGCAATCGTGCGCTCGAGCAGCAGTCGGATCTCGTCGGGGGTCTCTCCGCTGAAGCGGCAGAGCGCGTGGATCAGGCGCGGATCGGCCCGATGCGCACGAAAGCGGCTCGGCGTGTCGCCCTGCCTCTCCGGCGGCACCGCCCAGGACAGGTGCAGCGCGAGCGGGCTGCTCGCAGCACCGCTCTCGACGCGCGCATAGAGCTGGCCCCCACTCCGCACAAAATCGACCTCTCCCGCAGACTCAGCGAGGCCCGGGAAGAGGACCTCGAAGAGCCGACGGGGCTCCTCGTCGGCCCGAAAGCGTCGACAGAGCCACAGCACCACCCGCGACTGGCGGTGAAACAGGCTGGCGCGACGGTCGATCTCCTCGCGGAGCTCGTCGAGCTCCCACTCCGGAAGGCCGAGCGCGTACTCGAGATGACTCGTGGACACCGGCGGGATCGTGCAGGGCGTCAGGAGCGGATGGACAGGGACGCCCCCCTCCTCGTCCAACTGCTGCCAGGTCCACTGCAGGTGCGGAACCGCAAAGAAGGTGGCTGCCATCGCCGTGGCGACTCGCCTGGGTGGACGACCCGAGTAGGTGCGACGCCACGGACGGCACAGCCCCGAGACGACCGTGCGGAGCGTCTGCACCAGGGAGTCCGACGCCTCGCCAGGGCCATAGCCCTGGTGCGCCAGTCCTCGGTACAGCTTCCACAGCTCCGCAGCGTGCTCCCTCGACACCCAGCCCCCCGGCCGCGCAGTGTGTCACGTACAGGAGGATTCTGCACGGTCCTCGCCAGGAGCCTGACAGTCCGCCGACGCAGCGAGAGGGCCCGCTCCGTCACTCGGACGCCGGCGCGCTCCACTTGATGCCGACTCCGAGGCTCCAGCCCTGCTGAATCCTCTCGATGCGCCGGTCACCCTGGACGACCTCGGCGGCCGCGTCGAGGAGGTTCTTCGCCTTCACGGACAGGCCGAATCCGGCTCCGAGATCCTTCTTCCCGACCAGGTCCAGGCGGTGCACCGGCAGCTCGTAGGTGTCGGGCGCGCCCTGGGCGCCGACCTCGGCGATGCGCTGACCGAAGACGTTGTAGAGCAGGGTGAGTCCCGCGCCGCGCTCGTCATCGTCGTAGCCGAGCTGCAGGTTCACGACGTAGGGCGACTGCCCCTGGAGTGCCCGCTCGGCGCTCGTCTGGACCGCGGTTCCTTCCTGCCCGATCTCCACGTTCGACTTGATGAAGGCCAGGTTCCCCGATGTGTACAGAACGGGCAGGAGCTCCTTGCGGTACTCGAGCTCGACGCCCTGGTTGACCGCACCCTTGGCGTTGTCCCAGGTGACGGACTGCTG
>PKDJ01000322.1 GCA_002862545.1 Pseudomonadota bacterium | reverse complement strand
CGACGTCTCCGACACGAAGCCCCACGACGTCTCCGACACGAAGCCCGACGACCTCCTCCAGCCGGAGTCCCAGAGTCTCTCCGAGCCGGAGTCCCGTGACCTCACCCAGTCGGAGCACGTCGGCGAGTCGACCCGTCGGTACGACGACGGCCCCGCGGGCCGCGTCGACCGTTCCGCCACGAAAGGTCGTCGGGAGTGCCACGAGCACCACGCGCATCACCCACGGGCGACCGGTCTCCACGACCCGTCCATACACGGGGCGTCCCGCGACCTCTCGCACGGTGCTTCACCGGTCGACGGACGTTCGCTACTCGCGACCCCATCACATCCACGTGCGCACGTCCCGGTATGCGCGGACGCCGCCGCCTGTCCGTGTCACCTATCGGCCCTACTACACGCGGTACTGGTGCCATCCGTGGTACCGCTACCAGTACTCCACGACGGTCGTGGTCGGCTTCGGCTTCGGCGTGTACGCCTGGAGTGACGTCTGGGTGCCGCCGAGCCGCGCTGGCTGGGCTTGGGTGCCAGGGTACTGGGCCTATGGCTACTGGCATCCTGGCTACTGGGCGCCCGTCGCTCCGGCACCGGTCCACTACGTCTACGTCCCTGGCTACTGGCAGCAGGATGTCTACGTCGAGGGCTACTACCGGTCGGATGGCCGCGATGGCTGGGACTGGGTCGAGGGCTACTACCTGGACGACGGCTCCTACGTACCGGGCCACTGGATCCCGGCGGGTGAGCCACCTCAGGGCTACCTCTGGGAGCCCGGCTTCTTCGACGGCGACACCTACGTCGACGGCTTCTGGCGCCCCGAGTTTCGGGCAGGCTTCACGTGGGTGTCGGCCTTCTTCGATGCGGATGGCGTCTACAACGCTGGGTACTGGCTCCCACTGAACGACCGCTTTGGTGAGGACTGGGTCCCGGGGTGGTTCGATGGCAGCAGCTGGGTCGAGGGCTACTGGGTGCCCGAGGACGAGGTCGCCGCGGAGGATCTCTCGGCCTGGGAGCCCGAGGAGGGCTTCGACGATGGCTGGCAGCAGCCCGTCGATGCCAAGCAGCCACCGGTCGAGGAGCTCGACCTCGGGGACGCGCCGCTCGCGCTGCCCGTTCCCTACACGGACGGCTGAGCGACCCGATCAGTCCTGACGCAGGGCGGCGACCGCCCTCGCGTTCAGGTCGATGTTCTCGGCGCGCTCCATCCAGCGGCTCCAGGTGCGCTGCTTCTCTGGGCCGTCGAGCAGCGCGACCTCGCCGAGCTGGCGGGCGCGCTCGGCGACTGGGCGCAGCGCGAGTGCGGCAGCGACGCTAACGTTCAGCGACTGCGCGAAGCCGTGCATGGGAATCGTGATGACGCCGTCGGCCGCCGCACGCGCTGCCTCGCTGACGCCTGCCAGCTCGGCGCCCATCCAGATGCAGACAGGCCCCTCGTCGAGTGGGACACCCTCGGGTGGCACGGCGTCATCCGACAGGTCGGCCACGTAGATTCTGCAGCCGGCTGCGCGGAGCGTAGCGATGGCGTGCTCTGCCGAGGCATGGCGGTGAAGATCGAGCCAGCGCTCGGCGCCCCGAGAGGCTCCGTGAGCAGGCTTGAAGTGGCCTTCGACGAGGTGCACGTGGTGCAGGCCGAGCGAGTCGCAGGTCCGCAGGATGGCCGACACGTTGTGCCGGTGGTAGACCGCCTCGATCGCGCACCGAACCCGACCGAGGCGGCGTGACAACACCGAGCGCATGCGCTGCGTGCGTGCTTCTGATCCCATGGCCCCCGGACTATCCTCATGACTCTGACCAGCAAGCAGGTCCGACATCTCCGCTCGCTCGCGCATCACATCAAGCCGGTGGTGCTCGTCGGCGGTCGCGGGGTGACCCCGCAAGTTGTCGAGAAGGTCAAGGAAGAGCTCGATAACCACGAGCTCATCAAGGTGAAGCACGCGAGCGATGATCGGGACGAGCGGAGGGGTGACCTCGAGCTGCTCGCGACCGAGACGGGCGCGGCACTCGTGCAGACCATTGGTCGAACCGGCGTCCTCTACAAGGCACGCAAGAAGGATCCTGAGATCCGTCTGCCCAAGGCGTAGCTAGTCGGTGGAGCTGCCGGTGCGCTCGGGCCAGACGGGGGACTGCTCGAGGAGCGGGTCGAGTGCCTCCACCTCGGGGCGCAGGTGCTCCCAGAGCTCGTCCACACGCTCGGTCTGCTCTGTGACGAGGTCGGTCAGCTCATCGGGGTCGGTCGCCCGATCGTAGAGCTCGAGGCGACCGTCGTCCCAGTCGTAGTGGAGCTTGTGGTCCCCCTGAATCACAGCTTGAAGCACGCCCTGACGGGCGACCGAGAACTGGAACCGCAGGCGGTCCGACGGCGCTGTTCCGAGCGGCACGCCGTCCACCTCGGGGGGCACTGTGACTCCATGGAGGTCGAGAAGGGTCGCTGCGAGATCGGTGCTGTGGGTCGGTCCGGACCAGCTGCCGGGGACCAGGGTCTTCGACCAGAAGAACAGGATGCCATTGTTCTCCTGCGCATGCAGCGTGTGGGCGTGTGTCTGAGCGCCGTGCTCCCAGAAGGACTCCCCGTGGTCGTTGTAGACAACCACCAGGGTGTCATCGAGCAGTCCGCGGCTCTCGAGATCAGCGAAGGCACGCTCGACTTGGTCGTCCAGCCAGCGGACCTCAGCTTCGTACCGTGCCCGCAGGTGGGCGAGGAGCACGCCCTGCTCCTCGGTGGTCAGGCTCGGCCAGGTCGCTGTCGCGTCGTAGTGGTACTCCCCGACCGTGACGTCCCAGTCGAGTGGTGGGAGGTCTGCGAGGGCGCCGAGGTACTCCTCGGGTGGTGCGTAGGGCACGTGTGGCTCGGTGACGTGCACGTGCATGAGCCAGTGGTCTTTCACGTTCCCGTCCGCGATTGCGTCCTGGAGCGAGTCTGCAGCGGCCGCGATGGCCGCCTCGGCTCCTGGGCCGCGACCCATGCGACGATCGTAGCCCTGCAGGGTGTGCCACTCGTCGGAGAACCAGCCATTGATGCTGTTGACGAGGGTGAAGAAGCCCGCCTCGTCCCGAAGCCAGCGTGGGATCGTGCCGGCCTCCGGCATCTTGCGTCGGGCATCGCCGGCCAGCTGGGGCACCCACTCGAGGTCGCGCCCGGGCCGCCCGAGGGTCGTGCAGCTCATGCTGGCGAAGGTCCAGTTGGAGCACTGCACGTGGTCGTCGAGGGCCACGCCACCGGTCACCAGAGAATCCATGAAGGGAGTCAGGCCTGGTCCACCCCAGCGCGTGAGGTGGTCCCGGCGCAAGGTGTCGATGGACAGGATGAAGATGTTCGAGGGTGGGGCGGCACCACCGAACCACAGGGGAGGGCGCTCGGAGGGGGGTGTGGTCGGCGGAGTCGTGGTCGTCGTCGGGGGTGTCGAGTCGGTCGTCGTCGCCGCGGGGGACGTGTCGATGGCCTTGTCGGGTGCCGAGGCGCAGCTGATCAGCAGGAGTACAGTCGGGAGCATGAGACACCGTAGCCGGTCGGAGGAGCGCTCGGCGCCTAGAGGCGTAGGCCGCCGTCTACCTCGATGCACCGACCCGTGAAGTAGTCGTTGTCGATGATGAAGGCGATCGCCTTCCAGATCTCCTCGGGCTCGCCGATGCGTCCGAGTGGGACGGGGTTGGTCAGTTTCTCCAGGACCTTGGGAGGCATGCTCTCGACCATGGGAGTGCGAATGAAGCCCGGAGCGATCGCGCCGACCCGGATGCCGTAGCGGCCCAGCTCCTTGGCCCAGACCACGGTGTCAGCGACCAGGCCCGCCTTGGCTGCGCTGTAGTTGCCTTGGCCCATGTTGCCGGCCCTGCTGATGCTGCTCATGTTGACGGCGACCGCTGGCTGCACCCCGTCCTCGACGCACCGCTGGGCAAAGGCTCGCATGCAGAGGAAGGGGCCCGTCAGGTTGACGGCGAGCACCTGATTCCAGCGAGCGGTGGGAAAGGGAACGAGCGTGCCGGTCTCTCGATCCCGCTTGAGCAGGAGTCCATCCCGGATGATCCCGGCGTTGTTGATCAGGACGTTCGGCGGGCCGCCGAGTGCCGCGGTCGCCTCCTCGAACACCCGCTCGACATCTGCCTCGCTCGACACATCGGCCACGGTGCCCGGTACCCCGGTGGCCGCCGCGACGGTCTCGACGCCGTCGGCATCGATGTCGCAGAAGAATGTGGCGGCTCCACACTCGACGAGTCGTCGAACGAAGTGCTCGCCCATTCCTCTGGCGCCGCCAGTCACGACAGCGCGTGCGTCCTCGATGCGCATGGTCTCTCTCCTAGGCTGGGTCTTGGAGTCACTGGGCTCTGGATCTCCGGCCGGGAATTCCCTGTCGAGCCGTCTTCCGATGTCCTCGCGTGTCATCGGAAGTCTTCGAAGCGAAGAGGTGGGGGTGGGTCACCGTCGGTAGCCCACACGACAACACGGGGGAACACATGCGCAACATCATTGGACTACTGGCCATCGCGCTCGCCACCACCGGCTGCGTGGGCAAGAAGAAGTACCTGGAGCTCGAGGCCGCCTACACCAAGCTCGAGCGCAAGCAGTCGCGCACCGAGGCCAAGAGTGACAAGCAGCTGGACGCGCTGTTGGTGGCTCTCGACGACATGATGAAGATCAAGCGCCGGGGACTGGCGGAGGTCTCGATTGAGGATGGTCGGGCCGTCATTGGTCTCGAGGCCGATGTGCTCTTCGCCAGCGGCAGCGCTGAGCTGACACCAGAGGGTGTGGCCGCCATCCAGGCCCTGGCCCCGGTGTTGCGTCAAGGCAATGGCCAGTTTCAGGTCGAGGGTCACACCGACAGTGATCCCATCAACACGCCCCTGGTGCCCAGCAACTGGCACCTCGGCGCCGACCGGGCCGTCGCTGTCGTCACTGAGCTCGTGAAGGCGGGAGTGCCCGCAACGCGCTTGAGTGCAGCCTCCTACGGTGCTTTCCAGCCGGTGGTGTCCAACAACTCCGCGGCCAACAAGTCCCAGAACCGGCGCATCGAGATCGCCTACGTACCGGAGCTGGCCGAGATCCTTCCCTACCGCCAGATCATGGACCATGGGACGGCTGGTAAGGACAGCGACAAGAAGGGAAAGAAGGGCGGTAAGGGCTGACGCCACCTATCGCCGAGGTGTCCCGTGCACATCGGCAGCCCCACACGTCAGCGGGCCTCCACGATGACCTCGGAGCGCTCGCTGCGGTACGGGGGCCCGCTTCGGTGCTGGCGAAGTGGCGCTCGAGTGCACTCACATCTGGGGCTCGCGTCCAGCACAGCGGTGGGTGACGCGGGACAGCTGTGGCGATTTGAGATCCGAGATCTGCGAACACAATCATAGATGGGTCGCAGCGTGGTTAAGGCACAGGGCCTGGAGGACCTGTGGCCACTCTGCGCGACCAGCTTCCCGACCATGCCAGTGAAGCCGACGACCGGCAGCTGGGGATCGATCGGGTCGGGATTCGTGGTCTAGAGTACCCAATCGTGGTTTGGGACCGTGCGAATGAGGTCCAGCACACCGTGGCGAGGGTGGCGATGTACGTCACTCTGCCCCCTCACTTCAAGGGCACGCACATGTCCCGCTTCGTCGAGGTGCTCGAGGCGCGACGAGGTGAGGTCACGCTCGGCACCATCGAGCCCTTCCTTCAGCACCTGCAGGAGCGTCTCGAGTCTGATGAGGTCCACCTCGAGCTCGAGTTTCCCTACTTCGTGGAGAAGCGAGCGCCGGTCAGTGGTGTGCCGTCGCTGATGTCGTACGACTGTGCCTTCGTGGCGAGTCGCTCGGGTGACGACATGGACTTCGTCCTGCGCGTGACGGTACCCGTGAAGAGTCTCTGCCCCTGCAGCAAGGCGATCAGCGACTACGGCGCGCACAACCAGCGCTCGCTCGTCACCGTCGAGGTTCGGGCTGACGACATGGTGTGGATCGAGCAGGTGGTCGAGGTGGTCGAGACCTGCGCCTCGGCCCCGCTCTACGCTCTGCTCAAGCGCGAGGATGAGAAGCACGTCACCGAGCAGGCCTACGACAACCCTCGCTTCGTCGAGGACCTGGTGCGAGACGTGGTGATCGGCATGCGCGCTCTCGACGGCGTGAGCTGGCTGCGGGTCTCGGCAGACAACCAGGAGTCCATCCACAACCATGCCGCCTTCGCGGAGATCACGTGGCGAGGCTGACGGGCACCGAGCTGCCAAGCGTGCGCACCAGCGTACCGGGCCCTCTCTCCCAAGCTCGCGTCGACATCCTCGCTCGTCACGAGTGTCCCGCGATCACCGCGCGACGGGCCCGAAGAGCGGTTTCCCTTGGCGTAGCAAGCGACGACCCGATTGTCTGGGACGAGGCATGCGGCTCGGTCGTCTCGGACGTCGACGGAAACCGCTTCGTCGATCTCACCAGCGGCTTCGCCGTCGCACTAGTTGGTCATCGCCATCCAGCAGTCGTCGCAGCAGTGGAGTCACAGCAGCAGAAGCTTCTGCATGCCATGGGGGACGCCTTTCCGGATGCCACTCGGATCAAGCTCCTCGAGGCCCTAGCGCGACGTTGTCCCGGTGACCTCGAGGTCTCGATCCTGGGGCTCTCCGGGGCTGACGCCGTCGACGCTGCCGTCAAGACCGCCGTGCTTGCAACGGGAAGGAGGGGCGTCGTCGCCTTCGAGGGTGGGTACCACGGTCTGTCGCTCGGGACCGTGGCACTTCAGGGTTATAAGCGCGCCTTTGTTGAGCCGTTTGAGGGTGTAGCACATCCTGCGGTGTCGCATCTTCCCTGGGGCTGCAGCCCTCGACAGCTGGAGGAGCGTCTCGCTCTCGGTGATGTCGGGCTTGTTCTGGTCGAGCCCATTCAGGGCCGTGGTGGTGTGCGGCTTCCGCCAGCAGGCTGGCTGGCGGCGGTCGGCGAGGTGGCGCGTGAGGCGGGGGCCCTGGTGGCCCACGACGCAATTCAGACCGGCTTCGGCCGCACGGGTCACTGGTGGTTCGGGGAGGCTCAGGGAGCGATCCCGGATCTGCTCTGCGTAGGTAAGGCACTCGGGGGAGGATTTCCGCTCTCCGCCTGTGTGGGCACTCGGGCGGTGATGGAGGCGTGGGGAGCATCCCGCGGAGAAGCCATCCACACCCAGACCTTCCTCGGACATCCTGTTGGTTGCGCCGCAGGCGTCGCAGTGTTGACGCTGCTCGATCAGTGGGACGCGCCCGCGCGAGCCCAGGAGCTCGGCGCCCAGATCAGGGAGGCGATGAGCGTCCCCGTTCGTGGTGCGGGCGTGATGCTGGCGGCCGAGGTTCCCGATCGGGCCTTTGCGACCTGCCGGGCGCTGCTTCGTGTGGGGTACCTCTGCTTGCCGGTGGGCTCGGACGACCGTGCGGTCGGGATCGTGCCTCCGCTCACGCTCACCGATGACCAGCTTGCGGGCTTTGCGGATGCCTTCGATCGCGCTCGGAGATCGCTGTGAGACCGGCTGGTCGTTCGGAGATTGTGTCGCGAGTCGAGGCATTCATCCTTGGTCAATCGGATGAAGTGTTCGGGATTCTCGCTCTGGATCTACACGAGTGGCAGCGGTCCCACTCTCAGGTGACGGCCGCACTGTCTGCGGGCGAGATCGCCACCTGGCGGGAGCTGCCCGCCGTGCCGGTGGACCTGTTCAAGCGGGTGCCCGTAGGTACGGTCCCCGAGGGGCAGGGGGTGGCTTTTGCGACCTCCGGGACCACGCAGGGTAGACGAGGCGTTCACCGGACCTGGGACACGTCGCTGTACGACCTCGGGGCTCTGCGCTGGGCGCGAGCGTGCGTACCGCAACTGCCCGAGCGCAGCCATGCCCTGCTTCTCGACTCGGATCTGCACCCGGAGTCGAGCCTCTCCCACATGGTGGACCGCCTGGGCGCTGTGCAGGGGTGGTACCTCACCGAGACTGGGGTGGACATCCAGGCGCTGGAGGCGGCCCTGGCTGCTGAGTCGGGGCCGGTCTTCGTGCCGTGCACGGCCTTCGCCCTGGCTGAGTGGCTGGAGCGAGGCACCCCACAGCTGCCGCAGGGGTCGGTGGTCATGGTCACCGGTGGCTTCAAGGGCAGGGTGCGTGCCTTCGATGCCGAGTCTCTCTATGTGGCGGCTCGTCGAGCCTTCGTGGGGTCAGATATCGTCACCGAGTACGGGATGACGGAACTCTCCAGCCAGCTCTGGGGTGTCCCCGGAGAGCCGTATCGTCCTCCTCCGTGGCTTAAGGCACTGGCCGTGGACCCCGTCTCTGGTGAGGTCTTGTCGACGGATCAGGCAGGACAGCTCCGCTTCGTCGATCTGTGCAACGTCGACAGCGCAGTGTGTATCGAGACACTCGATGCGGGCGTCGTTCACGACGACGGCTCTGTGACTCTTCTTGGCCGTCTGGCGGGCTCCGTGGCGCGGGGCTGCTCTCTGACGGTCGAAGAGGCATGGTCTCGGAGGACGGGATGAGCTGGCACCTCGTCCGTCGCTGGCGCGACAAGCTCGCGGCCGCAGAGCCACCGCGCTTCACTGGGCTGTCGACCGAGGGGGCTGTGGCGGCTCGGGATGCGGCGCTCGGTGCGCTCGATGATGGGTCACTTGACACAGTGGCTCGGGTAGATGTGCGTGCATTCGAATCTGCTGTTGTCGTGGCCGCTAGAACTGTGTTCACGGCCCCTCTCGAGTGGTGCGCGGTACTCCTCGGACGGGGTACACGGGTGGTGCTGAAGATGCCGGCGGGCGAGCCTGGCTGGGCACCGGAGCTGGTCGAGGCGGCGGAGGCCTGCAGCCTTCCACTCTCCTGGACGGAGGACCGCTCGGTGGTGGCTCGGCATCCGCTGGTGGTTGCGATGGGCTCTGACGCCACCATTGCGGAGATTCGGGCGACAGCTCGCGCGGATGCGAGGGTGCTCGCGCATGGCCACAAGTTCTCGGTGTGCTGGGTCACGAAGCCCGAGAGCTGGCGAGCGCTGGCACAGGACCTGGCGCTCTACGACACCCGCGGCTGCATGTCGCCGGTCGTGATTCTCACCCCACTGCCGCTCGAGGAGGCACTGGACGATCTGTCGGTGGCGATGGCGAGGCTCCAAGAGCGCTATCCGCGTGGTGCCATCGCACCCATGGAGGGGGCCGCGATTCGAGCCCGGTCCGCTCTGGCGCGCACCGTTGGCCAGGAGCGCACGGGCTTCGGCTGGGCCATTCACGTGGTTCCGACCGAGCACATCGAGCCCACGCCGCTCCCGCGCACGCCCACGCTGGTCTCGGTGGCGAATCTCGCGGAGGCCATCGCTGCGCTCGAGCCCCATGTGGGCTCGCTCGGCACCGTCGGGACGGACGAGGCCGGCTCGGCGGAGCGGTGGCTCGATGGTGGCGCATGCCGGGTGTGTTCGGTGGGGAAAATGCAGCGACCGCCTCTGGTGCGTATGCACGATGGGCAGCCCTGGCTCGTGACCACGGGGCGCGCCGTGTGGTCGGAGGTCTGAAGGTGGTGCCGCGGGGGTGGGCGCGTCGCATCCGGTCGCTCGTCCTGCTCAGTGCCGCGGTCTTCGTCGTCGTGCCCCCACTGCAGGTGACTACGGTTCGCTTTGTCGAGCCTATGGCGACGCCCACCATGGTCTGGCAGACGCTCGGGCATGCCGCAGCGGTGGGGTGGGAGCGGCCGTCGCATCAGGCTGTCACGTTGGCTGACCTCGGCCCACACATCCCGCTGGTCGCGGTGAGCGCCGAGGACCAGACCTTCTTTCTCCACAGCGGCTTCGACGACCGGCAGATCTGCGTGGCGGTCGCAGAGTGGAGAGCAGGCAAGAGCCTTCGTGGAGCCTCCACGATCAGTCAGCAGGTCGCACGCAACCTCTTCCTCTGGCACGGGGGCGGCTTCTTCCGGAAGGGACTCGAGGCCCTGTACACGGTGTGGCTCGAGCTTCTGCTCCCGAAGGAGCGGATCTTGGAGATCTACTTGAACATCGCCGAGACCGGTCCCCTCACGTACGGCTTCGAAGCGGCGGCACAGCGCTGGTATGGGAGGACCGCCAGTGACCTCACACTGAGCGAGGCTGCCCGACTCGTGACGCTGCTGCCGGCGCCCACGAGCCGGGATCCACGAGATGCAGCCGCAGGCCGTCGGGCGGCCCGGATTCTGCGCAGCCCTGGCCCCGTACCCTGGCGGTCGGGCTTCGCGGAGGCGCAGAGCAGCTGGGAACAGCGGACACGCAGGCTTCCCCAGTGCCTGTGGTGAGTGGGTCTGGCCGAGGCTCTGGCTCGTCTAGCGCAGCTCGATGTTCACGTAGGTCTGGTCCAGCGTGAACCAGGCGCGGGTGGGTACGTCGTCCGGAAGAGCCTCGTCGGCGGTGAGCCGGACTGGCCCCTCGAGTCCCTCGTAGACCGTCATGTCTTCGCGCACATCCGTCGCGAAGCCGAGGCCGTCTTCGCGGTAGCCGGTTCCGTCGAAGGCACCCTCCAGCTCGGACCAGTACCAACCGACAGAGAGCGCCTCGAACTGAAGGGGAAACCAGTCCTCTCCGAGTTCGGCCATCGCGTAGGACTGCGTGGTCGGATTCAAGCGCTGCACCCCGAGGCCCCACGACTGGGTCGGAACGAGGGCCATGCGCTCGCTCCAGCTCGGGTCGGAGAGGGCGCAGTCCGATTCGACGGAGTCAGGGGGAATCTCTATGCCGATGAGGAGCTCCTTGTCGGAGACCCAGCCATCGAGCCGTGGGGTGAGCGGACCTGCGGCCGTCAGGGTGACGCTGCACTTCAGCTCGGTATCGTCGATGGCGGAGATGGTGATCCACGGTGGACGGACTGTCCCATCCGAGAGCGTGACCTCGACGGCCTGACCCGAGACGGGGTCCCAGCCAAAGCCGCCACCCGTCACGCGCAGTCCAGTCGGCGGTGGGGTCGTCGTCTGCGGTGACGTACCGGTCGTGGCGCTGCCGGGTGTCGACGCAGAGGAGG
>PKDJ01000018.1 GCA_002862545.1 Pseudomonadota bacterium | reverse complement strand
AGGGCGTACAGACCTCCGCCCCAGGGATCGACAGCAAGCGCCGTGACGCCTCCAGCGCTCAGGGGCCCGACGTCCACCTGATTCGTCGTCGGGTCGGCATCGCCCAGATCGACCTGGACGAGGGTGTCGGAGGAGCCGGACGCGACCCAGCAGAGGGGCGCGGCGGACGCGGGGCTCGCCAGGGCGAGCGTGACAATGAGTGGTGTGGCGAGGCGCATGGCGTCCGCACTCTACCCGGGGTTCTCTTCCTGGGGAACCGAGACGCTGCCAAACCGCAAGTCGTCGTCACCTACGCGGACCCAAGGCACGAGTCGCTCGACCCAGGTGCGTACATCGTCGACCCCACCGACCTCGACCCGCCACAGCGCCGGGGAACGCCCGGGGCGCGCGACATCTCCCTCGATCACCAGCTTGCCAGGACCCGTGGCCCGAGCCGATCGGAGTCCGCGTCCACGCTCCCGAAGGAGATCGATCAGGATCCCTCGATTGCACACGACGAGCAGTCGATCAGCCGTCAAGACGACATCGCCCCGCGTGCGATTGGCGGCGCGCGGACTCATCCCCGGCAGCACACCGGTGCGCTGCACCAGCACGCGAAAGGTCACGTCGGAGAGCTCTCGCACGACCGGAGAGTCGCCGAGGCGCGCCCGGGCACGCCGGCGTAGCAGCCGTCCCCAGCCTCGCAGCAGCAGTCCCGAGACGACCACCGTGGCGAGAACGACGACGATCGCTTGCCACATCTGTCCTCCCGTTCCGACACAGGGTCTGACCGCCGGGGAGTCTTGCGGTTCCCACCCGACGCCGGACCGGCTATCACCGTGGCGCACTGGAGGTGTCTGTGAGCCGACCGAGCGACCCCCTGCTGCGCTGGCTGCGCGACATGCTCGACAAGAGAGACCTCACCGTCGGCGCGCTCTCCACGCGTACTGGACTTGGCCGCTCCCGCCTGCGGAAGGTCCTCTCGGGCGGCGAGTCCATGAACGTCGACGAGCTCCTGACGATCTCCCAGGCCCTGGAGCTCGACCCGTCCGAGCTCGGACTCGGCACGCCCGAGGGCTCGGAGGTCCCAGGCTCGGAGAGCCTGGCACTGGCCGACGAGCGCCCGGTCGAGGAGACCCGCAGCTCCCCCCAGGTCGATCCCTGGGGCAACCACGCGCGCCAGCTCTTGGAGGTCGCGTTTGGCCTCGGCTGTGACTTCTTCTTCTTCTCCGACGTGACCCAGCTCACCGACAGCGGCATTCCGGCTGCCGTGCTCAAGAAGTACGACGGCGGCCGTCTTCCGTTGAAGCTCGATGCGGCGTACCACGAGTACAACCGGCCCCGGTATTCCGAGACACACCTGACCCTCGATCTCTCCTTCGACGCGGTCTACACCTGCCACTTTCCCTGGGACAGCATCAAGCAGGTCGTGTTCTACCCACCGCCACCAAGCGAGACGATGGGCACGGACGACGACTCAGATGATGACAACGAGCCGCCTTCACCCCGCTCGCACCTCCGGCTGGTGACCTGACGTGTCCATCCCCGTTCTCGACTGTCGCCGCTTCGACGACCCATCGACACGGCGGGACTTTGCTCGCGAGCTCGGCGAGGGGCTCGAGGCACTCGGATTCGTGGCGCTGGAACACCACGGCGTTCCGCACGACCTCCTGCGGCGTTCCTACACCCTGGCCGACGCCACCTTCGCCCTTCCCAGCGCGGTCAAGCGCAGCTACGAGAGTCCGCAAGACGGGCGCCAGCGGGGCTACACCTCCTTCGGTGTCGAGCACGCGAAGAACCAATCGACGGCCGACCTCAAGGAGTTCTGGCACGTGGGGCGAGAGCTCGGGCCCGCCCACCCCCTTCACACCTCCGGAGCGATCCCCCCAAACCGCTACCCGAGCGAGATCAGTGGCTTCGATCAGACCTTTCAAGATCTCTTCGCCGCACTCGACGGCGTCGTGGAGACCATGCTCCGAGGCATCGGCCTCCACCTCGGCTGGGGTGAGGATGCACTGCCGGCTGCCGTCCGCAACGGCAACTCGGTGCTGCGAATCATCCACTACCCACCGCTGCCCGAGCAGAAGGACGGACATGCGCTGCGCGCTGCACCGCACGAGGACATCAACCTGATCACCATTCTGCCGGTGTCGACCGAGCCCGGGCTCGAGCTGCTCACGCGAGACGGCGAGTGGGTGCCGGTCGACCCGCCACCTGGCGTGATGGTCTGCGACACCGGCGACATGATGGCGCTGCTGACCGGCGGCCGCCTGCCGGCAACCACCCATCGGGTCGTGAACCCCTCGCGTGGTGCCGACCGCTCACGCTACTCGATGCCGTTCTTCTGCCATCCTCGGCCCGAGGTCACGCTCTCGCCACCCGGCACGCATGGCGGGCCGACGGCGGGAGAGTTTCTGATGGAGCGCCTTCGTGACATCGGCGTCGCGGGCTGACGAAGCCCTCGAATCGCCGGCGGAAGGACTCATGCGACGAGCGAGCCTGCCAGCTGGCTAGCTCACTTTGCGATGGCTACGTCCGCAGAGCTCAAGCGCTCCTCGATGTCGCGCAGCAGCTGGTACGCAGGGCCCGTACGGTTGTTCTTGATGCACTTCTTGTAGGCCTTCCACAGGTCGCCGAGGAACTGATCCTCGACCAGCCGATGCTCATCGGTGAGGGAGTCGGTCGTAGGGAGGTCGACACCCGCGATGCACCGGCGAGAGTGGAGGTTCTTCATCGCGCGCAGAAACAGCGAGGTCGCGGTCGGCTCGCCCCGGCGGCGAAGCTCGATGAAGGTCTGCCAAGCTACACTCTCGGGCAGGATATCTGCGTTGTCGGTGGAAGCGACACGAAGCTTCCGAACCAGCTCCCGAGATGTGGCGGCAGGATCGACCAGCGACACCGTCTGCATGCGGACTCCTTTGCGGGGGAGACGCGCATAAAAGCGCATCCCCGGAACATTTGGAGCAACCAGTGTAGCATATCTGCCAGCACCTCGGCACTCCAAAAGTGGGTTTTTCGGCTGACTTGCGCGACGACGCGCGCCGATTCCGGAGGTCAGGCCATCGCGGGCCACCTCACAGATGTGTGACGCCGCTGGGATATCGGTCATTCGGAGGACTGATGCTCCCGACGTTGCTCTGTCTCACAGGCGCCGCGCTCGCCGGCGCGCTTCCTTGGGAAGTCCACAGCACCACACTCGACAACGGCATGCAGATCCGAGCCGTGCCCATGCCGACGCCCGGCGTGGTGTCCGTGGCGACGTGGATGGCAGTCGGCAGCCGGGACGAGGTGGACGCCGGCCGAACCGGCTTCGCTCACTTCTTCGAGCACCTCATGTTCTACGGCACACCCAGCATGGGCCGCATCGAGCGCGAGCAGGCGGTCCTGCGCATGGGCATCGACGACAACGCCTGGACCTGGTTCGACGAGACGGTCTACACCTCCTTGGTTCCCTCGTCCCAGCTCGACAGCTTCCTCGCGATGGAGGCGGACCGGTTCCAGAACCTCTCGCTGACGCCGGAGGCGGTGCGGCGCGAGGCCGGCGCCGTGTACGGTGAGCTCCGGAAGAGCAGCGCGAGCCCCGACAACCGCCTGTACTCGACGCTCCAGGCCACCGCCTTCCAGGAGCACACCTACGGGCACACCACCATCGGGCACGAGGCCGACGTGGCCGCCATGCCCGACGCTCACAGCTACGCAGCGGCCTTCTTCGACCGCTTCTACCGCCCGGAGAACGCGACTCTCCTGGTCGTGGGCGATGTCGCCCCCGACGCCCTCTTCGCCCGCGCAGAGGAGCTGTACAGCACCTGGACTCCCGGCACGAAGCCACGGCCCGAGCTGCCCGAGGAGCCCGCGTGGGAGGCGTCACGCCGGACGCACGTCGACTGGCCCTCCCCGACCGCCCCACGGCTCTCGCTGGGCTGGCAGATCCCCGCACACGACCCCCGCAGTCCCGACCTCGCGGCCCTCGAGCTTGCTGGCAGCTGGTTGATGGCGGATGTCGGTCCACTCGTCTCCCGGCTCGTGCGTGATGAGTCGCTCGCGTACGCGGTCTGGGGTGGACGCGACGACTTCGTCGACCCGGGGCTCTTCCGCATCACCGTTCAGGCCAGAGAGGCCTCGGATCTCCCCGCCATCGAGGCGCTGATCCACGAGGAGCTCGCCGCTCTGGCGGAGGGCCCCGACCCGGATGCACTCGCGAGGGTGCAGGCCCATGACCGCTATGCCTTCCTCACGTCGATGGACGATCCCGCCTCGGTGGCCTCGACCCTCGGCTGGGCCCTGCGGCGAGACCCCTCACCCGAGGCGCTCGACACCTTCTGGGACAACTTCGCAGCCGCCACCGCAGACGATGTCGCCCGGGTGGTTCGCGACACGCTGGTGGACGCTCCCGCGACCGTCGTGACCCTGACCCATGAGGAGGCACCGTGAGGGCCGTGTTCCTGGCGATGCTGCTCGGCTGCGCGCCCAAGTACGACCCCGGCTCGATTCCTGTCGACGAGGCACGGGCGCCTGTGGACATGGTCACACAGCTGGATTCCGCGGCACCGAACGTCTACCTGCAGGCCATGGTCCGAGCGGGCTCCGCGAGTGATCGCCCGGGGCGCGAGGGCCTCGCAGCCCTCACAGCGCGCGCTCTCACCGAGGGCGGCGCCGGAGAGCGGACCGCCGACGACGTCCGCAACGCGCTGTACCCCCTGGGTACGTCCTTCGACCTACGTGTCGATCGCGAGTGGGTCACGCTGCGCCTCACCTGCCACCGTGACCACGCCTCGACCTGCGTCGACCTGTTCACCGACGCGCTCGTGGCGCCCCGCTTCGACGAGGACGCCGTCGGTCGGCTACGCGACGACGCGACCTACGCGGTCACGGATGGTCTGCTCGCAAACGAGGAGGCACTGGGCGAGGCCGCTCTGCAGGCCGTGCTCTTCGAGGGTCACCCCTACCAGCATCCCCCACGGGGCCGCGCAGGCAGCCTGGAGGTGCTCTCCGCCGAAGACCTGCGCACCTTCCACCAGGAGCACTACCTCCGCTCGACCGTGTTCGTCGGCGTGGGTGGGGCCATCGACGCCCCACAGCTGACCGAGCTGGCCAGTCGCCTCGAGGGTCTACCGACGCGACTGCCTCCCGACACCGCCATGTTCTCGCCGATTCCCTTCGAGGGGCGGACGCTCACGGTCGTGCGAACCGCATCCTCGGTGACCGGCGCACACTTCGGACATCCGCTCGAGCTCGACCGAAGCCATCCGGACTGGCCCGCCGTGCATCTCGGCCTCGTCGCGTTCGGCGCCCATCGCCAGTCCTTCGGGCGGCTCTTCCAGACGCTCCGCACCGATCGAGGGCTGAACTACGGCACCTATGCCTACGTCGAGGCCTACCGCGAGCGCCGAGGCTCGAGTCAGCCCGACCCGGGGAACCTCCGCTCCGACCCGCACTTCAGCCTCTGGATCAGGCCGACGAGCCTTGAGAACGGCCCCTTTGCGATCAAGCTGGCCATCGCGGAGCTAGAGCGCCTCGTCGACGGTGGACTCGAGCAAGACGAGCTGGACGCCGTGCGCTCGAACATGCTGAACGGACTGCCCACCCTGGCCGCAGAGCCGAGCATGCAGCTCGCCTATGCGCTCGACGCCCAGGCGACCGGTGCGCCGCCCCTGCTCGAGCACCTTCCCACTGCGGTCGCCGACCTGGACCTGGAGACGGTGAACACCGCCCTGGCGCGGCATCTCGACCCCTCGCGCCTTCGCATCGTCGCCGTGAGCGGTCAGCCCGAGGCCCTAGTCAGCGCACTCACCAGCGACACCCCCACCCCGATCGTCTACGCCGACGTCGAGCCCACCGAGACCCAGGCAGCACGCGACGACGAGGTAGCGCGCAGCGTGATCGGCCTCACGGAGAGCTGGATCGTCGAGGGTGACGGACTGTTCCGCTGAGCCTCAGACGAGTGAGAAGCCGTCCAAGATGATTCCAGGAGCGTCCACGTGACGGATTCGGTCGGTGTTGCTGCACAGCGTGACGACCTTCGCCAGCACTTCCCCGAGATCACCCTGCAGACGTCGGTTGCGCACCACACCTGCCGGATGCTTTCCCTGGAGCACCACGCCCGAGACGGTGCAGTCGAAGCGACCCGTCTTCAGATCGAGGGCCTCGGTGAGATCCGGGAGGTGCTCAAGGAGCAGGAAAGTGCCGCCGATCTCGGCGGTGTGGGCATTGATCGACCGCGTGCCCGCACGGAGAGACACATTGCTCGGGCGAGTGCGACCGCCGAACCAGTGCCCCGTCGGATCCCCGCCTAGACGACGAGAGGCTCTCAGACCGAGCAGCCCCTCGTCGACCCGCCCTTCCTTGATCAGCGTGATCGGCCGAGGAAGGACGCCGCGATCGTCGAAGCCGTATGTCCTCAGTCCACCTGGGGCCTGACCGTCGTCCAGCATGTGGATGTGGGGGTGAACGGGCAGCGGCGCGCCATCGACGAGGAGAAAATGCTCCCCTTTCGCGAGGTCGTCGGAATCGAAGCCCTCGGCGAGCCGCTCGATCAGGCGCGCGGTCGCGGTGGGGGCCAGCACCACCCGGATCGGTCCAGAATCGAGGGTCGGACCGTCGGCCAGCACCGACGCGACGACGCGCGCGAGGTTCGCGGCGTAGGGAACGGAGGCGAGCGAGGCGAAGCTGCGACTCGCCACGGCCTCGGTCGCGACGACCCTCTCGGTCCCCACGACTCCGGCGACCGTCACCGCTCCCTCATAGAGCGTGCTGTGCTCGTCGAACCGTGCACCGCGACTGCTCACGTAGGTTCGACGTGTGCGGGAATCGCACCAGGAGATGTCGGAGGCCGTGAGCCGTGCGTCGACGTTCCGGACACTGCGCTCGATGTCGCCGACCACCTCCATGCGGTCATCCATGCTCAGGCCGCCATAGCGGCGATCATCGATGCCGAGCCCACCCCTTGCCGCTCGGGCGAGCTGATCGACCGGTCCCGCCTGGGGATCCGGCTCGGCGCCGCTCGCCTGCGACAGCGCCTCGGCGACGAGTGCTCCTCCACCATCGAGGCCGCCGACGGCATGCCCCGATCGACCGCCCTGGAGCCATACACGGACGCTCATCGTGCCCGAGACGAACTCCTGGGCGTCTCGCGAGGCTCCCCGATGGACGGTCAGACTGACGCCCTTGGAAGCCTCTCGCAGAATCTCACAGCCCCGCGCGCCGCCCTCTCGAGCCCGCTCGAGCAACCCCTCGAGCTCTCGCACAGCGTCCTCCATCATCGCCTCCCGCATGCAGGTACACCGCGCCCCGCGACATGCCCACCGCCCCGAGCGAACACCTCGTCTCTGTCCCCAACGTCGATGTACATGTGAGTCAGACTGCCCCCGTGACAAATAGCTGACAAGTGCAGACTCTTCCGTCAACCGCCCCGGGAGGGCTGGCCACGGTCACGGCCGGCTTGACCCCACCGACGTCGCCTCGGGCACGGACCGCGGTACGATGGAGACTCGACGACAGCTCTACCGGAGACGCCCTATCCTCCCCTCCCACGCCATCCTGACCTCGCTCCTGGCCTGCACTGCAGGTCCTGGCGAGGTCGCCCAGTCGGCGAGCGCAGCCCCCGTGACGGCCGAGACGGAAGGTTCGTCCTCGCCATCCCGGACCCTCGCGGTGGGAGATCTCCATGGCGATCGCGAGGCAGCGCTCGCGGTGCTCCGCATGGCGGGAGTCGTCGATGCGTCCGGGCACTGGTCGGCAGGCAACACGGTGCTGGTACAGACCGGCGATACCACCGATCGCGGACCCGACTCCAAGGGCGTGATCGATCTTCTGCGGCAACTCTCCACAGAGGCGCAGGCCGCTGGCGGTCGGGTGGAGGCTCTACTCGGCAACCACGAGACCATGAACCTCCTCGGAGACTGGCGCTACGTGTCACCGGCAGACCTGGCCGGCTTTGGTGGCTCAGAAGCCCGGCAGTCCGCCTTCGGCCCGGAGGGCGACTACGGACGCTGGCTGCGCGCACGAGACACCGTCGCTCGTGTCGGTGACACGATCTTCGTCCACGGGGGAGTGACACCGACCTTCGCCTCGAGGGGCATCGATGCCATCAACAGCGCCGTTCGCGATGCCGTGCAGGCGGGCGATCGCAGCGCTCCGGTGCTCGGCGCCGAGGGTCCTCTCTGGTTTCGCGGCTACGTTCAGCAGCCTGAGGCAGAGGCCTGTCCCCAGCTGGCTGCTGCGCTGGCCCACCTCGACGCGAAGCGGATGGTCGTCGGGCACACGACGCGCCGCGACGGGCGAGTAGAAGTTCGGTGCGGCGGCCGCCTGGCCGTGATCGACACAGGGATCAGCGCCCACTACGGCGGTCATCTCGCCGCATGGACCGCGACAGACGGTGACGCGTCGGTCCTCTACCCGACGGGCCCTCTCGACGTGGTGGACCCCGAATGATCGCCACCCTGCTGGCAGCGCTCTCGGCCCAGGCCGCGACGGTGGGCGCCTGCGCCGTCGTCGAGGACGGCCCCGTGCCTCTGGCCGCCGTGCAGGCCATGACGTGGCACGCTCTGCGCGAGACCCACAGTCACGACCCCCACCTGGTTCGCTGTGATGGCCCTGATGTCGTGGAACAGCTGCAGAAAGCGCGCGTCGTCACCTTGCTGCAGACCGAGCTCACCTGGCTGCCTCATCGCATCCAGAGAGAGGGACAGACCTTCCTGTCGCAGCTGCCCTGGGTCACCATCACAGAGCTGCAGGTAGAGGGAGGCGCACTGGTCTCCAAGCGCCACTGGGAGACCGTGGGCACGAACGACGCAGCGGGCTCCCCGGACAGCCCGGTGTTCTACCCCGACCTCGCCGTCCAAGACGCGATCCACCGCCTGATGGCCAGCGCTCCACCCCCCACCTGGCGCGATGCACCGGACGCTCGGCAGAGCATCCCCGTCGTCATTGTCGCCGATGAGGAGTACCGAGCCCTCCATGGACCGGGGTGGCGTCGAGAAGTGGGCGCTCGGATCGACCGGGCTAGCCAGATTCTCGACCAAGCGGGCCTCGAGCTTCAGGTCGTCGGAGACAGAGACTGGCGCTCACCCAACGGCACGGGTGAGCTCGAGGCGCTCCTGCCTTCACTCAAGGATGTCGAGGCGCCCCAGAGTGCCCTTCGCATCGGCTTCACCGCACAGCCGCAGCGCGGGGCGCGCACCGACAGCCGCGCCGAGGACGTGGGGCGAGCCTGGATGCCCGGCCGGGATGTCCTGCTGGTCGATCAGCTCTCGCAGCCCGGTGTCTCGGGAGCATGGGACGTCGCCGACGAGGCGGTGGCCGTCGCTCACGAGGTGATGCACGCACTTGGCGTCCCTCACGTCGACCAGCCATGGTTCGTGATGTCGGAGCTCAAGCAGTCGACGGTCGCGATCGTCTCTCCTTCGAGTCGAGCCTTGTCGCGTGCTGCCGCGCAGGCCCGATGGGCCCACTGGGACTCGGTCGCTGCCCTCGAGATTCTCTCGCAGGCCGCCCGAGACCACCTGGCCGAGCCCGAGGATCAGCTTGCCTACATCGTCGACAACCTTCGGACGGGACCCGGAATGCCCCACCCCGGGCAGGTAAGCCCCACGCACCTGTCCGCTCTCGGCAACGTCGCGATGGGACACCACCTGATCGCTCGGGCCGCTCGCGAGCCCAGCCAGGCCGAGGCGCTCCACCAGCAGGCCATGGCGCACTCTCGGGCCGCCGCGTGGCAGCTGCCCGACCAGGCCTCGGCACTCCTCCGGAAGCTCCACGCCCCGGAGCGCTCGAGCCCCCCGCCCGACGACCGAAGCTGTACGGAGGAGTGGGGGCCGTGGGTCGTCGAGGAGTGTGCCGACTGATCGTGTAGGGGTGAGCCCGCTCAGCGACGCTCCGCGAGGGCCGGATTGGTGGCACTGAGGAAGTTCTTCAGCCAGACATCGCTGAAGCCGAGCGCATCGGACAGGCGCTCGAGCATGCGCCCCTCCTCGGTCGCAATCACTCCATCCGCCATCGCGACGCGCCAGGCCGCCTGGAACACGAGCTCCCTCTCGACCGATCCCAGCTCCACGGCCAGACGACGCAGCGACTCCTCCACGGGCTCGCTCAGCGTCTCGAGAACGGCGACCACGCCCCGAACCGCGTGCTCGTCGAGATCTTCACGCACCACCCGGAGGTAGACGGTTCGAATCACCTCGACCTCGCTGTCGTCGATTCTGCCGTCGACAGTCATCATACCGATCATCGCCTGGAGGACGGCCGTGCGAAAGGCGACGGCGTCTTCGGGCTGCTGCTCGAGGACGTCGAGATCCCAGGCCCCCTCACACTGCGTGCAGCGAATCCACTCTCCGAGACGCTGCAGCGGCGCGACAGCGACACCGACGAACAGCCAGCGCCGCGCCTCGACGCGCTCGTAGGGACTGTCGGCACGACAGCTCGGACAAACAAAGGTGCCCTGCGTGAGGACACGCGAGTGGGCCTGAACACCAAGCTTCATGTTGATGGGTACCCCCCGATCCGAGATTCGTCTGCAGAAACTTCCAAAGATCTCTGGCAGAGGACGCGTCCCGACCTTCCGACCCACCGCCTCGTGCGTTAGGCGATCATGTGTGGTTCGTCTCGTCCATCGCTCTCGCCCAGGCTCTCTGCGGGCCGCCTGAGGCGTGCTTCGCCCAAGGGGTCGCCCACCAGGTCGACTCGGGTGACCATCGGGCCGCTGCACTCGACTACACGGCGGCGTGTGACGCCGGACACGCCATGGCCTGTGCCAACCTCGCAGCGCTTCGCGAGCGTGGGCTCGGTGGGTCGGCGGACCTCCGTGAGGCAGCGCGGCTCTACCGTGTTGCCTGCGACGCAGACCTCGGCATTCCCTGCGCATCGCTCGGCATCCTGCATGCAAACGGAGCGGGGGTCACCCAAGACGACTCCGAGGCTCTGCGCCTCTATCGACGGGCCTGCGACCTCGACCATGCCCACGGATGCACCCTCCTCGCGCA